>DLVV01000454.1:0-1679 GCA_003445035.1 Planctomycetaceae bacterium
CAGGGATGAGCACCGCGGGTCGGCTGCTGGTTCATCAACGACAGCTGGCCGGTCTTCGCGTCGATCTCGAAGGAACTGAGTCCGCCGCTGTTCTCGAGCCCCTCCCACTCGGTGGTTTCGTTGACGGCGAAAACGTGCTTGCCGCCGGGATGAATCGCCAAGAACGACGGGCTGGGCGTCTCGGCTGCCAGGCTGACCTTGCCCGCCTTGCCGGTCCTGGTGTTGAACTCGAACTGGTAGATCCCCTTGCTCTTTTCTCCGGTGTAAGTCCCGACATAGACACGCACGTTTCTGGGCACCTTTTTTCTGACTTTTTTCCGGGCCTTCTTCTTGTCCGCCCCGTCGGCGGCTTCGATCGTTGCGGTGGTCGCCAGCACGGCGGCCAGCGACAACATCACGGCCAGGCAGGAGACCGGCTTGCTCAGAATGGTCATCATGGTGTGTGTGTCTCCGGGTGTCTGCCACCGGCCGAATCGTCGCCCGGCCGGTGATTGGAGGGGGATCGATGATTGTCGGAGAACACACGGCGATTCTCAAGCAGCCCGGCCGGCATGTACAATGATTTGACCCCCGAGGCCTGTTCTCGAACCCCGGATACGAACATGACCCATCGCTCCCCGATTCGACTGCTGCTGGCCGGCGGACTGTGTGCGGCCGCCCTGGCCGCGTTCGGATCCTCGACCGCCATTGCCCAGGAGGGGAATTCGGCCACCGGTTTTCGGTTCCCGGCCAACCCCGGATCGTGGGTCAATTCGCAGCCGTTCACCCGCAAGCAGCTGGAGGGCAAGGTGGCGGTGATGGTGTTCTTCGAGGAAGGGTGACCCAAGTGCACGGGCATGTGGCCCGGATTGCAGGCGGTCGCCAGCAAGTACCAGGACAAACCGGTTCTGTTTCTCGCCGTGAATTCGGGCACCCCCCGATTCGAGGTGCAGTCCTACCTGAAGAAGAACCGGGTCACCTGGCCAGCCATCGCCGACCTGGACCGGTCGTTCGAACGCAGCTGCGGCGTGCCGCCGGTCACCCTGAAGAACATCTACCAGGTCCGGATCATGAAACCGGACGGCAAGCTGATCTCCTCCAGCCCCACGCGGATGGAACAGGCGCTGGGTGACGTCGTCGGGGCCGCCAAGTGGAACGTTGATCCCGTGGGGATTCCGGCAACCCTGAAAACCGCCTGGTTCCAGGTCGAATTCGGCAACTTCACGCGGGCTGCCACCGCGCTGAAGAAGGCCGGCAAGTCGCGGAAACCCGACACCAAGCAGGGGGCCCGCAAACTGCTCGATTACGTCGAAGGGAAGATGAACAAGCAGATCGAAGCGGCCAAGGCGGCCGAAAGCGACGGGAAGGTGTGGCAGGCCTACCGCGACTACTCGGACGCGGCCATCCGTTACAAGGGCTACGAACTTCCCCGGGACATCACCGCGACGGTCAAGAAGTTGCGGAACAACAAGGACGTCAAGGCGGAACTGACCGCGCTGAGAATCCTGGCGGCCGCCCGCAAGAAGCTGGGCGGCAAGTCGGTGTCGGCTCGCAAGGCCGGTTTCCGAACACTGGAACGGCTGGCCGACAAGCAATCGGACACCCAGGCCGGACAGGAAGCCCAGCGGCTCATCGACGCGCTGAACAAGCAGTAGGCCACCCCGGGCAGCCTACCGCCACTCGGCCGGCCAGCAGCTGGT
>DLVV01000454.1:2001-2672 GCA_003445035.1 Planctomycetaceae bacterium
TGCCAGCCGCTGCGGATCCTCCATTCACGGAGTTCATCCAGCAGTGCCTGCCTGGCCCCGGCCGCCTCGGGATCGTCCCAGCGGTTGACCACCTCGGTCGGGTCCGTCTCGAGATCAAACAGCTGGCCCCACGGCTCGTCGAGAAAGTGCACCAGCTTCCAGCGATCGTCACGGACCATCGTCACGAACTCGGTTTCCTGCAGGATCGCGTCCTTGCCGTGCTCGGCGTAAACGTGGGATCGAGGTGTCCAGTCGCGACCCTCGAGCGCCTCGGTCAGCGAGATCGCCTCGAGTGACGGGGCGGGTTCCAGGCCGGCCAGTTCCAGCATCGCCGGCCCGACATCCATGTGCTGGCACAGCCCGCCGATTTCGATCCCGGCCGGATAACGGCCCGGGGCCCAGGCGATCAGCGGTACCCGCAGGATCAGGTCGTACATCGTCCATTTCTGGCTGTGGCCATGATCGGTCAGGCAGTCCCCGTGATCACTGGTGAAAAAGACCACGGCATTTTCCAGGTAGCCCCTGGCATCAAGAGCCTGCAGGATCTCGCCCACCTTCTCGTCGATCATCGTCACGTTGGCCAGGTAATGAGCCCGCTGGCGGTGACGCTGTTCGGGAGTGGGATCCAGCAGGTGGAGGATCGAGTCGTGGTCGACCTCCGAGTTGTGCTG
>DLVV01000182.1:0-5811 GCA_003445035.1 Planctomycetaceae bacterium
CTCCTGTTCGGACTCCTGTTCGGAGACCGCTTCACCGGATTTCCGTCGCCGTCGTCGTTTCTGTTTGCGAGACTGTTTCCGCGGTCGATCGTCGTCGTCATCGTACGCCGGTTCGGTCGAAGAGTCTTCGGGACGGACCGTTGCACCGTCATCCTCGACGGTGGCCGGGGGAAAATTGGGCCGTCCGGAAGCCCTTTGGGCGCTGTCATCGAGCTGCATCCAGGCTCCGTCGATGGGACAGCGTCGGCAGGTGATGTGCCCGGCCGTCTTCAGGACCCGATGGCAACTGGGACAGCGCCAGACGCGTCGGACGTCGAGGTCAAGCCTGATGCCGGGACCCTTGATGGCCTGGTCCTCCCCCGCTCCTCTTCGCGCCCTGTGGCGCGATCACTACCATGCACGCCCGCTTCAGCCGTGCTCTTGACGTAAACGGCCACTGGCCGCCCACTGCGGATTCATTCTCCGGCGTTGCCCCCTGTCGGGCAAGCCCACCCAGACTGTCCCGGGACCGCAAATGAACCGGCGCCCATCCACGAACGGGACACGGCTGGGCCTGTTGGTCGGCGGCGTGTTGATGGGAGTGGCTGATGCGATCCCGGGAGTTTCCGGTGGCACCGTGGCGATGGTGCTGGGAATCTACGATCGACTGGTGACGTCCATCAGTCGCTGTGACACCTCGCTGGTGCGTTCGATTGTCCGAGGTCGTTGGCGCGAGGCGTCCGACCGGATCGACCTGGCTTTCCTGTTCACGCTGGGCGTGGGAATCGCTGGAGGCATCCTGGCCCTGGCCTCGGTGATGAGGGTGCTGCTGACGAGTCATCCGTCGCTGGTCAACGCAGTGTTTTTCGGACTGGTGGCCGGCTCCTGTGTGGTCGTCACCCGGTCGGTCCGGGCCTGGACGGTTCCGCGAGTGGTACTGATGGTGATCGCGATCAACGCGTCGTTCGTGCTGGTTGGCTTCCCTCAAGAGGACGGTCAAGTGGACCGGGGGCAACTGCACCTGTTCTGCTGCGGGGCGGTTGCCATCTGTGCCATGATCCTGCCGGGTGTCAGCGGTGCCTTCCTGATGAAGGTGCTGGGTCAGTACGACCGTGTCATCGGCATGCTTTCCGACGTGGTCCATTTCCAGGCCACCTCCGAGACGTTGCTCACGCTGGGGGTCTTTGCGTGTGGGTGCGTGTTCGGGCTGATCAGCTTCAGCAAGTTGATTCGCTGGCTGCTGGCCAACGTCCGCGAGGCCACCCTGGCGGTGTTGTGCGGCGCGATGTGCGGGTCGCTGCGAGCGCTGTGGCCGTTCGATTCGGGGGAACCCGCCAATGTCCGCATCACCGGCCCGGTGCTGTTGATGGTGGCTGGCTTCGCCGCCGTGTTGCTGTTGGATCGCCTGGTCCGGCCCACGGAGCCGGATTCGTCACGGCCGTCCTAGTCAAGACGGGCCAATTTCTTGTCGTCGTGTTCTCAGAAGACCGAGAACAGCAGCAGTCCGCTGGCCCGGACCAGCCACTTGCGGTCATCGGGGGTGATCTTGCCGGCGTTGAGGATCTGGCGGCACTTGTTCCTGGTGGTGCTGATCAGCAGTTTCTGGAGATCGGTCAGCCCTTTCTGACGTTCTTCCTCGAGCAGCAGGGAGGTGATCCGGTACAGGGCGCGGGGTTCGTCGAGCCCGGACTTGACCGCATCGGTCCAGGTCGGATCAGCTCGCCCCTCGACGACTTCCACCAGCACGGCCAGGACGAGGTTCGAGATGCGGGTCAACTTGGGGAAGTCGACCTTTTCGGGCGTGTCCCGCGTTGAGTGGTAATCGGGGTGTTCGCCAGTGGAGAAGAACAGGAAGGGCACCTTGCGGTCGCGAAACGGGCCGTAGTCGCTGCGAGTGCCCACCAGGTCGATTCCCAGCCGTGCCACCTCCAATCCCCTGGGAGTTCCCACGCGGTCGAGGACGGTCCGAAGAACCGGAGCGTGTTCGCTGCCCAGGCAGAAGACCGTTGGCAGCGGCAGGTTGCCCAGTGAACGTCCGACCATGTCGGCCGTGATGAACAGCTTGACGCGTTCCAGTGGCCAGGGGGGGTTGGCGGCAAACCACCGTGACCCCCACAGCAGCCGCTCCTCCAGGTCGAAGCCGACGAAGGCGACCGAACGTGCCGGGGGTGTCTTGCGAGTGGCCAGTTGGCGGGCGACTTCGAGCATCAGCGCCACGCCGCTGGCGTTGTCGTCGGCCCCGGGGTAGACCGCGTTCTTGCGGACACCGAGGTGGTCGTAGTGGGCGCTGAGAATCACGATCTCGTCGGGCTTTTGTCCGGGCAGCACTGCCCCGACATTCCGCCCGGCCGTCAGCGGCTTGCCCGACTTGTCTTTTCGACCGGGAAGCGGCTGGAAGTAGCTGTCGCCGAAGAGCGGCTTGAGCTTCAGTCGCCGGAAGTGATCACGGAGATAGTCGGCCGACAACCGGGCCGCTTCTCCCGACCGGCCGCGGCGTGCCGGATCGGCCAGCCACTCGACATGACGCTTCACGTCTTTGGCCACGATCGATGCCGGGGGTGACGGTGCAGCCGGCTTCTCTTCGGCCGTTGCCGGACCGGACAGGGCGACCAGAAATATCAGCAGGCGGCCGAAACCGCGAGGAGTTGTCGTGAGCGTCAGGATCTGCGAATCGTCATCCACTCCACCGCATCCGGTGTTGTCTCTGTGTCGGTCTGGCTGGTGCATCGCATCGTCTCCCTGGGCCGCGGCAGGGTAGCTTGAGGCGTTTCAACCAACAACCCCCTCTGTTGGCCGGGGGTTGCGGTTTGGCCGATTGTGACGAAGTTTCCTGTTGTATCGGTCGTCGGGGTGTCGATAGACCAAGCGGAACACCCGCGTGGCGCGCGGACCTGCCTGACTTGGAGAACGAGACAATGCGTCGAGGATCGATTCTGACCGCCGTCCTGGTGGCTACCGTCGTAGCCTGGTCTGCTTCGGTGAGTTCGACGCCGGCGCAAGCCGCCGGACAGGGGCAGCCGACCGACTGGAACCGGTTCTACTACTACCCCTATGTCTACTACCCCCACAACTTCAAGCGGCCCCAGGGCAGCTTCAACCATCTCTATTACCGCTACTCGCCAACCTGGCGGATCCCCGTGATGCGACAGGGTTGGCACAACTTCTACCAGAAGAAGCGGCCGTATCACCGAGGGCACCACTTCATCCTGGATGTCTTCTAGGCCGTTTCGGGAGAGTTGCGGGAAACAGCTTACTTTCCCGCGTGGGTTCGATTGAGTCCACGTGGGGCCGGAGCGTCGCCGGACCCGTCCATTCAGGTGGACGGGTCTGGTGCGTTAAAGCGGTTGTGGGGGATCACTCGCAGGCGAACACGTCGTCGCGAGCGGACCGGTCGAGCCCGTAGATCGCCAGCACGCACTCGTCGATTCGCCTTTCGAGAGCCTCGACGGTCGGCCCCGATCCTCGCAACTTCAGTAACTGCGACACGCTCTCGACAATCGACCTGTAGGCGGCCCGCTGGCCGGGGTCGTCCAGGTCCGGCCAGATGATCGGGAGATCCCGGAGCGAGCCGACCTTGACCTGGGGAAACGAAGCCTGGGCCGACTCGCGGACCGAGGTCGTGTAGAGGAAGCGGATCAGTCGTGAGTTGAGCAGCCCCACAAGGTAGCCGGCGTCGTACCCGTTGTCCGGGTCGAACAGTGCCAACAGCGAATTGCGGAAGTACTCGGTTCCCCGCTTGGGGCCGACAATCGGATGGCGGGCCGTCTGCCGGATCACGAATCGGGCCCGGCGGTAGGTCTCCAGCGGACGGATCGTGAAGTATTCGCCGTCGACGGCGCGGTAATCCAGTCTCAGCGTCTTGGCCGGCGGATCACATCGCCAACGGTGCACCTGTCGGCCTTCGAGCAATCCGATTTCCGTTTCGGTTTCCGTCGGTGTGTCGGCCAGGGGACTCACCAGGCGGTTCGCACAGTTTCCGGTGTGAACACCCGGATCCCCGACCAACCGTCCCAGGCTGCCGCCTCGTTCGCGGAGTTCCGTGACCCAGCCGGGCGTGACCATGTCGGTCCAGCTGGCCGTTCCGGTGTCGTCGCGGCGGGCGATCAGCGTCACCACCGGTGCCACCGCCTCTCCCTGGAACACTCCCTCCCCGTGGTCCTTGACCTCGTGCACGGACATCTCCCGGGTTACAGCCGATCTCAGGTCGACGTAGCTTTCCAGGTGAGTGACCTGGGTGGGCAGCACGAGTGCCAGTGAATGGCGAGCGAGTTCCAGGCCCCGGCGGACGAACATTCCATGCAGCGTGTCCCAGGCGTCGCCGCCCCAGCGGGCGAGGTATCTCTGTTTGAGATCGGGGTCGATGTCCAGCGCCTGACGACCCGAAAACGAACCGAATGGCGGGTTGCCGACGACCAGATCGAAACGGTCGACAGCGTCGTCAGGAAATGGGCAATCGAGCAGGGCGTCGGCGGTGACCAGGTGATCCACGAGTTCCCCGGGTGGTGAGCCGGGCAACTCGGCGGCTTGCCAGACCGCGTGACGGGCGAGGTGGACCGACAGCGGGTCGAGATCGACTCCGAACAGGCAATTGGCGATCACCCGCCTGCGGGTTGCCGGGTCCGGACCGCCGTGTTGTTCGAGCCGTTGCCAGATCCAGCGGGCCGCGGCGACCAGGAAGCGACCGTCACCGCAGGCCGGATCCAGGACCGTGACCCGGTCCAGGTCCCGGGGGGCGTTGTTCCAGGGAGCCAGCGCGCGGTCCACCAGGCTCTCGACCAATCTCGCCGGCGTGTAGTAGACACCTCGGGCCCGTCGCGTGGCCGGCGATAGGGCCAGGACCACCGGGGGATCGGTCGCGTCAACCGGGACCTCGTGCCCGTCTCCGGTCGCCTCCCGGACCTCCCACTCCAGCAAGCTCTGGGCCACGTCGGCCGGATCGGTCTCCGTGAACCACGCGTCGAGACTCTCGAACAGTTTGACCGGCAGTTGCGTGCCCGGGTCAGGTCCGGAAGCTGCCAGGTCCGGGTCTCGAGCACCGAGCAATGCAACGACGATGGTCTGCCGCATGGTCTCGGCCACCTGGTCGACCGCCACATCGCGGGCCAGGATCCATTGGGCGACTCGTGCCAGCGTCTCCTCGAGATTCGACACCGATCGGGATTTGGTGGATTCTGGAGTGCCGGCGAGACTCATCCGGAGGGGGCGTCCGTCGGGGGCAGCAAGAGGTGGCAGTGTAGCACGGATTCCCGCGGTCGGCCGAATGTGCTAGATGAGGTGTCAGGTCGGCAAAGTGGGACCCGGCAGCCGACGTGGACGGAACTCCAATGGAAAAGACCGAGGCGATGGTGATCCGCGTTGCGGATTTCAGTGAGACCAGTCGTGTGGTCACGCTGTTTTCCCGGGAATTCGGCAAGATCGCGGCCATGGCCAAGGGGGGACGACGGCTGAAGGGTCCCTTCGAGGCTGCTCTTGACCTGCTTGCGACGTGTCAGATAGTGTTCCTCCGCAAATCGTCCGCTACTCTCGATCTCCTCACTGAAGCCAAGCTGATTTCCCGATTCCGGCCCCCCGGCCGCAATCTGCACAGTCTCTACGCCGGCTATTACGTCGCCGAGTTGCTGTCAGGATTGACCGAAGACTACGACCCTTACCCGGTGTTGTATGACCAGGCCACGCTCGCATTGCAGCGACTCGCCGAGGACGGTGACGTCCGCCCGGTGCTGCTCCGGTTCGAGATGGTGTTGTTGCGTGAGATCGGGCAGATGCCTGTCGTCGATCGCTGTGTGTCGTGTGATGTCCTGGTGAACTCCGATCCTCAAACCGATCCTCAAA
>DLVV01000182.1:6160-7977 GCA_003445035.1 Planctomycetaceae bacterium
CGATCCTCAAACCGATCCTCAAACACAGCGGCAGTTCGCCTTTTGGGTCTCATCGGGAGGCCTGATTTGTTCGCATTGCCAGAGACCGGAGTACGGTTCCCCCATGATCACGGCTGAGACGGCCGCGTTGTTGTCGCGGCTGGCTGAACCGGATGTCGAGATTTCCGAATTGCCGATGGAACGGTATTCGGAGTTGCGGCGAGTGGTGACGCCGGCGATCTGTCATGTCCTGGAGCGTCGCCCCAAGATGTTCCGTTTTCTTCCGCTCTGAGCCCGATCCATCTCCACCGGCCGCTCCGCAACGGCCTTCCAGTTCGTCAGGGATGACCATGAAACCCAACGTCGGCCATGTTGCGGTCCTGCTTACGGCCTGCCTGCTGGGCAGCTCTGCGGGATGCCAATCGATCCAGGTCGGTGGCCTCGACATGCTCACGTCTCCATTGAGCAATTCGTTTTCGGCGATCAAGGATGCTGCCACGGTCAACACCGACCAGCATCCCGACCTGGGCCAGGGGCCCTCCTCCGGCGAACGTCTGCGTCTGGAACGCGCCCGGAACCTGGCCGAGACGGGCCGACACGCCGAAGCCGAGGCGTTGTTGGTCGATTTGAAGGGTCAGGGGCCGGCGAGGTTCTTTGATTTCTCCAAGCGGAGTCGCAAGACGTTCCTCAAGAAGCTCGACAAGGACCGCCGAATCGGCGATGACCTCAATCCCAACCTCGTCGATCCCCGTGCCTCATTTCGGGAAGACACCCTGTTCCTGCTGGCCGAGAGCCAGTTTCATCTCAAGAAGTTCTCGGAGGCCGACGACTCCTACACCGAGTTGCTCACCGACTTCCCCTCGACCCGGCACATCGATCGCGCCAGCCAGCGACTTTTCGAGATCGGCCGCTATTGGCTCGACTCCCAGAACTTCAAGGCCGCTGGCGAGATCCGACCGGTCAATGCCACCGTTCCGGCCGGCCGATCTGGACCCGGCGTGACCGGTCACTGGTTCACCAGGCTGCCGTTGGTCCCGAACATGACCGATGGCACGCGGCCTCTGTTCGACACCGGTGGCCGGGCCCTGAGGACGCTGAAGACGATCTGGCTCAACGATCCCACCGGCCACCTGGCCGATGACGCGCTGATGCTGGCCGCTGCCACGTACCTCGAACGCGGTGACACTCGCGAGGCCGACCGGATCCTGACCAATCTCCGCAAGCTCTACCCCGACAGCCCGTACCTGGAACCGGCCTTCCTGCTGGGATCCCATGTCCGGCTGATGGGCTACCAGGGCTCGGCCTACGACGAGACACCGCTGGATGAGGCCGCGCAATTGAAGCGGAGCACGCTGGGCCTGTTCCCCGACATCAAGGAGAAGCAGCGGCTGCAGTCCGAGCTGGATACCATTGAGAAATCCCGGGCCGAACGGGAGTGGCAGCGGGTTGAATTCTACAGGAAGAAGAACCTGCCCAAGGCCATGGCCGTTCACCTGAATCGTATCCTGGCCCGTTTTGCCGGCACGGTTCATGCGGAACGGGCTCGCCGGATGCTGTTGGAACTGGGGCCCGATTACGCCAATGGCCGCTGGATGATGAGCGAAGTCCAGGCCGCCGGCAATCCGTCACCCGGCCTCCCGGAGACTGCGGCTGATCCCCCGTCGGGTGAAATCGTCGATGAACTGCCTCCGAGTCCGCCCACCGGCCCGCTCGATTCGGACGAGCCGCCCACCACGCCCATCTCACCAACTGAACCCACACCACTCCCCCTGTCCGAGTCTCCGGCTTCCGAGCCATCATGGCAGCCGACACCACAGCCCATTCCGCAGCCCATTCCG
>DLVV01000182.1:8290-14609 GCA_003445035.1 Planctomycetaceae bacterium
CATTCCGCAGCCCATTCCGCAGCCGAACACCCGTCAAATTCCCTAGTGAGCCTGGATTGCAGGCCGGCCAGGGTCGGTGTTCTGGTGGCAGACCGTGAGCGACAGGCCCTCATGTTCTCTTCCTCGCCCCGCCGGCTTCGAGTCCACAGGACACGGTCTCGTTGGACCGCCCGGTCTGTTCTGGGGCTGACGGTTCTGGCCGCAGGCGTGATTGTCGCAGGCGGTGGTTGTGGGTACCTGATCGGTCCCCAGCATCGCGAGCAGGTCCGGTCGATTGCGGTGCCGGTGTTTGCCTGCAGCGACGATCGGCCCGGGCTGGGCCTGAGATTGACCGAGGCGGTGCACAAGGAAATCCAGCGTCGGCTGCCCTACCGGGTCATTCCCGGCGGGTCGGCCGATTCGAGACTGATCGGTCGCGTGCTGGGTGCTTACAAGGACGTCGTGGGCGAGACCCGTAACGATGATCCTCGGACGTTGCAGTTTCAGTTGGCGGTCGAAGTGACCTGGACGGACATGAGAACCCAGAAAGTCCTGGCCCAGCGGGTGGTGGCCGACGACAGTCCGGCGGTGACGTTGATGAGCGGCGCGAGTTTTTCTCCCGAGACGGGACAATCGATGGCGACCGCGTCCCAGGAGGTCATCAACCGGATGGCTCGCCAGATTGTCGACTTGCTCGAAGCCCCCTGGTAGAGACCCGTGGATCCGTCCGGTGACCTCGCCTCCCAACATTCTCTGGTATTGCACCGACCAGCAGCGGTTTGACACCATCGCCGCACTGGGCAACCCGTACGTCCACACGCCGACGATCGATTCACTGGTTGCCGACGGCACGGCGATGACCTGTTGTTACTGCCAGAGTCCGATCTGCACACCGAGCCGAGCCAGCTTCCTGACGGGGCTTTACCCGAGCCGAGCCCGCAACTGCCGCAATGGGAACGAGAATTACCCGGGGCACCCCAAGCTGGTCTCCAGGCGTTTGTCCGAGGCGGGCTACGATTGCGGGCTGATCGGCAAGTTCCACCTGCAGAGTGCCGGTCGCCGGACCGAGCCGCGACTTGAAGAGGACGGCTACCGCTACTGGAAGTTCAGCCATGCTCCGCGAGATGACTGGCCCCAGGGCCACGATTACGCCGAGTGGGTCCGCGGGCAGGGTGGGAATCTCGATGAACTTCGTGTCCGCGATGACCGGGTGCCTCCCGAACTGCACCAGACAACCTGGGCAACCGAGCGAGCAATCGAGTTCATCACCCAGGATCGGTCCGAACCGTGGATGCTCAGCGTGAACGTCTACGACCCTCACCCGCCCTTCATTCCGCCCCGGGTCTACGCCGACCGTTTCGACCCGGAGCAGATGCCCGGCCCGTATTTTCGTGACAGCGATCTCGCCGCCCAGGCGGCCCTGTCCGAGGTCGATTTTCAGACGCTGGCGGCCCACCCCGACACGTTCGATGGACGTCGAATCCAGGCGTTGTACTACGCGATGATCGCCCAGGTCGATGAACAGCTGGCCCGGCTGCTGGACAGCCTGGACGCGACCGGCCAGCGTGACAACACCCTGGTCATCTTCACCAGTGACCACGGCGAGTCGCTGGGTGACCACGGCTTGCTCTACAAGGGTTGCCGGTTCTACGAGGGCCTGGTGCGGGTGCCGCTGATCTTTCGCTGGCCCGGCCGGGTGCAGGCGGGAGTGCAAAGCGACGCTCTGGTCGAACTGCTCGACAAGTCGGCCACCATCGTCGATGTCGCCGGCGCCGACGGACTCGAACAGATGCAGGGTACCAGTCTCTGGCCGTTGCTGACCGGGGAGGTGTCTCCCGGGCACCACCGGGATTTTGTTCGCAGCGAATACTACGATGCTCTGGATCCGGCTTTCATCGGAACCGGTTCTCCGGACACGCCCAGTCCCGACGACTCGTCGGGTGATGGTGACCAGCCGGCGGGGACCTACGGCACGATGTTTCGTGACGGTCGTCACAAGCTGGCCGTCTACCACGGCCATGACATCGGCGAGTTGTTTGATCTCGAGGCCGACCCGTGGGAGTTCAAGAACCTCTGGGACGATCCCTCCGCCGCTGACATCAAGCTGCGGTTGCTCAAGGCGAGTTTCGACGCATCGATCCGGTACGGTGTCGATGTCGGCACCCGGCGGATCGCGCCGATGTGATGGGTCGCCGCCGGTTGGCTCAGGAGTCCTCGGCGAACAGGGCTTCGACGAACCAGTTGGCGTCGAACGGTTCCAGGTCTTCGATACCCTCGCCGACTCCGACGTACTTGACCGGCAGGTCCATCTGCTGCCGGATCGGAACGACGATTCCTCCACGGGCGGTGCCGTCCAGCTTGGCCAGCACGATGCCGGTGCAATCGACGATCTCGGTGAAATTCCTCGCCTGGCTGATCCCGTTCTGGCCCGTCGTGGCATCGAGCACCAGCAGGCTTTCGTGAGGTGCTCCGGGCACCTTGTTGGAAATCACCCTGTGGATCTTCTCGAGTTCCTGCATCAGGTTGCGATCGGTCTGCAGTCGCCCGGCGGTGTCCACAACCAGGCAGTCGACTCCCGCCTCGATCGCTCTCTCGCAGCCGGCGTAGGCCACGCTGGCCGGATCGCTGCCCGATTCGCCGGTGACAATTTCGCACCCCAGCCGCTGGCTCCACAACGTCAGTTGCTCGACCGCTGCAGCCCGGTAGGTGTCTCCGGCGACCAGCAGCAGGCTGCGGCCCGAGGAGATCAGCAGGTGGGCGATCTTGGCGATCGAGGTGGTCTTACCGACACCGTTGACGCCGGCGACCAGGATCACCGTGAGACCTTCGGTGGCGAATGAGAGCGGTGCCAGGGGGTTGTCGTTGTCCCAGTCGGGCTGTTGACCGGTCGCTCCGGCCAACTGGCTTTTCAGCGTGTCCTTGACCGTTGCGAAGACCGCCTCGACATCGACGGTCCGACCACCGTGCTGTTCCCGCAGCTGGGTGATTACTGCTGTCGAGGCCGCCACCCCCATGTCGGTCTTCAGCAACCGGCCCTCGAGTTGTCTCAACTGGTCCTCGTCCAGGATCCGACCGTCACGGAACACGTCACGGATGTCCGACCGGAGCAGGTCCTTGGTTTTTTGGAGTCCGCGCTTGAGGCGATCGAAGAGTCCCATCGTGGTGTCTTGCTTCTTGTGGTTGGGAATGGTGTGCGGGTGCGGGATGTGGCGAGGTCAGCCGCCGAGGTTGTCGAAGCGGTTTCGGGCGTCATCCCATGCGGTGGAGTTGGCCGGGGAGAAGGTGGTCGGTTGAGCCGAGTTGGCGACGATCTCGCGGATGTCGGCGAGCGAATCGAGGGCACCGGTGGCGCGGGCCTGCAGCAGCACGTTGCCCAGCGCGGTGGCTTCGACCGGTCCGGCCACAACCGGTCGACCACAGGCATCGGCGGTGAACTGGTTGAGCAGTTCGTTCTGAGAACCTCCTCCCACCACGTGGATCACCTCGCTTGCCTCCCCGGTCAACGACTCGATCTGTTCGAGCACGGCCCGGTATTTCAGGGCCAGGCTCTCCAGCGCGCAGCGGATCAGTGCCCCGTCGCTGTCGGGTTCGGGCTGTCCGGTCCGTCGACAGAAGTCCCGTATGGCCGTCGGCATGCAAGGGGGCTTGAGAAACGAGGGATCGTCGGGGTTCACCAGTGAAACGAAAGGGGACGCTTCGGTGGCCTGCCGCGTCAGCGTGTCGTAGTCGACGTCCCGCCCGTCACGGGCGAACGCCCGGCGGCATTCCTGGACCAGCCACAGGCCCATGATGTTCTTGAGCAACCGGAAGGTGCCGTCGACACCTCCCTCGTTGGTTGCGTTGGCCGCGAGGGTCTCGGGCCCGGTCACCGCTTCGGGGACCTCGGCCCCCATCAGGGACCAGGTTCCCGAGCTGATGTAGGTCCAGTTGGAGGAGCCGGTCCGGTCGGTGGGCACCGCGGCGACCGCAGAACCGGTGTCGTGAGTGGCCGGCGTGATGACGTCGATGCGGTCCAGTCCCGCGGCGGCGGCGATGTCATCGCGTAACCGACCCAGTGTCGTTCCCGGCGACACGACCTCGGGAAAGATCTCCGAGGGCAGCTCGAACCGTCCCAGCAATTCGGTCGCCCAGTCGTTTCTCGCGGGGTCGTAGCATTGCGTCGTCGTTGCGTTGGTGAACTCGACAACCCGGCTGCCGCAGAGCAGCCAGTGGAAGTAGTCGGGGATCATCAACAGCCGTTCGGCCTGGTCCAGCAGCGAGGGATTGTCCCGCTTCATCGCCAACAGCTGGTAGAGCGTGTTGAGTTCCATGAACTGCAGGCCGGTTGCCGCGAAGATCTCTTCACGAGGCACTCTCTCGCAGGCGGTCGCCAGCATCCCGGTGGTCCGGCTGTCGCGGTAATGCCACGGCAGGCCCAGCAATTCGTCGGTGGCCGACATCAGCACGTAGTCGACTCCCCAGGTGTCGACGCCGACGCTCCGGATCCGATCGCCGAAACGGTCGGCCGCCGCGGCCAGCCCGTCCTGGATGCCTCGCCACAGCCCCAGCACGTTCCATCTCAGCGTGTCGCCGACCCGGACAGGGCCGTTGGCAAATCGGTGCAGTTGCTCGAGACGGACCGAGCGGCCGTCGAAGAGACCCGCCACCACGCGGCCACTCTCGGCTCCCAGATCCACACCCAGATAACACTGCTCGGACATGGTGCCCATGATAGTGGTTCGCCGCGACGGAAGAAAAAGAACTACCGCACGGTCACCGTGGTGCCGCTGCCGTGGATCTGCTCGGCAAACCGCCGGGGGATTCGGTAGATCAACCGCATCGTCTTCTCGTTGTATTCGCTGTCGGTCATCCGGCCGTGTTCGTTGAGGAATGCCAGCAGACGGCCGTTGCCGATGTCGGTTTCGATCTCCACCTCCACCTCGCCCTCACCGAGCATCTCGCACACCGCCGCGGACAGCCGGTCCAGGCCCAGTCCGGACGTGGCGCTGATCGCGACGCAGTGTTGCGTCTTGGCCCGCAGGATGTCGATGTCCGTCCGGTCCTCGACCGTGTCGATCTTGTTGAGCACCAGTACCTGTGGCAGGTCACTGGCTCCGACATCCTCCAGCACACTGTTGACCGTTGCGATCTGGTCGGACACCCGGGGATGACCCGCGTCGGCGACGTGCAGCAGCAGATCGGCACGGCGGGTTTCTTCGAGCGTGGACCGGAACGAGGCGACCAGGTGGTGTGGCAGGTCGCGGACGAAACCGACCGTGTCGCTGAGCAGCACCTCGCCCCAACCAGGGATCTCCCAGCGGCGGGTTCGTGTGTCGAGCGTGGCAAAGAGCTTGTCGGCGACCAGCACGTCGGCTCCGGCCAGAACCTGCATCAGCGTGCTCTTGCCGGCATTGGTGTAGCCGACCAGCGAGACGGTCATGTGGTCAGCGCGACGAGACACCTCGCGGCGACGTCGACCCTCGACCTCCTTCAACCGTCGCCGCAGTTCGGACACTCGCCTGTCAATCAATCGTCGGTCGGTCTCGATCTGCCGCTCGCCCGGACCGCGACCCGTGCCGATCCCACCCTCGATCCGCTCGAGGTGAGTCCACAGCCGCTTCAGACGCGGACGGAAATAGAGCAACTGGGCCAGCTCGACCTGCAGCTTCGCTTCGTAGGTCTGGGCACGCGTGGCGAAGATGTCCAGGATCACCTCACTGCGGTCGACGATGATCGTCTGCAGGGCCTCTTCCAGGTTGCGGCTCTGAGCCGGTGTCAGGTTGTTGTCGAAGACGACCAGCTGGGCCTCGTGAGCTTCGATCAAGTCGACCAGCTCCTCGACCTTGCCACTGCCCAGGCAGGTGGCCGGATGAGGCCGCGGGCGGACCTGGATCATTTCGTGGACCACCTGCACACCAGCCGTCGTTGCGAGGCCGTGGATCTCCTCCAATGCCTCTTCGCGGTTGCGACGCTGGCTCCGGTCCAGAACGCGGACCAGGATACCACGCTTCAGCTTGACGCTGAGCTCTTCTCGCTTCGGTTCAGCCAACTGCAGTCTGCCGTCGGGTAGGCGGAAGTGACCTGGGCCAGTTTAGGCTGGAGACCGCGGCTGAGCCAAGCGCCGGGATTGCAGATAGCCAAACCGGGGCACGGTTCAGGTCGTGTTAAAAGAACAAACCGAAAGGACGTTTCTCACACGTCCTTTCGGCCCGTCCAGGTGTGATGTGGTGATGTGAAGCTGAGGTGGGAAGTAGGCCCCTCTCCAAGGGCCGGTGGGGGCCGGCCTCTCACAGCCGGCGTCTCTCTCACTCAACTCCATATCATTGCACCCCCCGTGCCATCCGATTACGGAGAGTCCTCG
>DLVV01000182.1:14980-24026 GCA_003445035.1 Planctomycetaceae bacterium
CCAATTTGTGTCTCTTTTCAAACAGGCGATCAGAACCGGGATGTCTTGTAGTTCTTACACGGCACGTTGAACCGTATTTGTAGAATCCGTCCCCTTTTGCGGGATTTCTTTTCCGGAGTTCGGCTTGGGATCCAGCCTCGCCCCGTTTTGCGTGCTAGGTTTTCGTGAGTAGCCAAACAGGGCAATCGACGAGCCAGGCAGGGCGATCGATCACGAGTTCCTTTCTTGTTCGGGTCGGCCACCGGCTGATTCGGCCGGCTGGGGAGCGGGGACCGATGGACTTCCTGAAGAAATTCATATCTGCCAAAACACGTGAACCGGCTCCAGGTCGAGTGGCGAGCAGTTTCTCGGACCTGACCGATGACCAGTTGGAGACGCATTTGAAGATTGCCCGTTACGGCAACTTCGTGCTGACCGATGCGGTTCGCCCATCGTACGACTTGCAGGTGGTGCCTCGGACCGGCTTCCGTCACGACACCTACAGCGACGGTGAGACGGGAATCGCGATTCCCGTGTTGATGGCTTCGATTTCGAGTGAGCAGATCCTTGATCTCTTCGTCGACCTGCTTGATCCACTGGGCGGGGAGGTCGACGTGGTGCTGGAGACCAGTCACCACACACGCGGCGATGGACACGAGGATTATTACCGCGAGAGCATCGAGTTGCCGATTCTCAAGAGCGTGCTGTACGACTTCGAGGAGATGCTGGTCGACGACGGATGTATGGGAGTGGCGGTGTTGAACCCGCGGATCCCGATGGAGGTCCAGTTCGACGAGCACAAGATCTTCACGCTTTACGGCCAGGACCTCGGCGAGTTCGAGAAGGTCTTCGACGAGCACGGGGTGTCGTGCAGCGAGGACATCAAGTTCATCACCGAGGCCGAGCACGTCCACAGCTCGACCGACACCTTCTCCGAGCAGTTCGAGCAGCTGCGTTTCCGGCTGGGGATCGAGGACTGAGCGTGAGGGGGGCGTGTGGCCCGTCGCTCTAGCCGTCGCTCCGTGCCTGGATCGTTGCCAGGGCGGCCTGGACCTGGATCATCGCGTCCCGGCTCTCGAGGATGTTCTGCCGGAACACGCCGGGTCTTGTCACGGCTTGCATCCGCATCAGTTCTTCACCCGAACCGCCCTGCAGCACGACATCGGCGGCCGAAAAGAACTCCTGGCCCGTCCGGTACGGGGCAATGGCCACTTCGCTGATGTCCTCGAGTGCGACCTGGCTGTGCATTCTCTTGGACAGCGAATGCTGCACCATGACGCGTTTGCTGGTCACCGTGTATCGCCGCCCGGTGAATTTCGTCAGCAGGTAAACCGCGGCCGCGACGGGGGCCAGCAGCAGGACCGGCGCGTACGCCAGGTTGATGTTCAGCCCGGGCAGCCGGATAGTGGGCGCGGCTTCCAGCAGGCCACCGATCACGCGTCCGATGGCGGTCGAGGCGATCGAGGGCCATCGCGAGATGATGGCCCGTTCGGCCTGCGTTTCGGCGCCGGGGATCGCTTGAGGAATCGCGGCGGTGCTCATGGCTTGTCGTCTCACTCCCAAGGCAGCCGTTGATTTGCCGGCAACGACCGCAAGCAGCGCAGGATAGCAGACACCATTCGGCCGTGCCAGCGACCCTCAGTCCTCCCGTGATGTCGCGGCGGGTTGCACGCGGCCGAGAGCTCTTTCGAGGCATTCGGAGAACTGATTCGGATCGGACAACGGGTCGGCGAGTCGTGGGTGGGCGAACAGGCGGACCCTCTTGACGTAGTCGTCGAACTGGGTGCGGGCCAGGGCGTCGATGACCGGCGAGACGTCCCGCAGGTGCCGATAGGACCCGGTCTTGGGCGAGTAGATCTCGACATCGAACTCGATTTCCCGGTGGGGAGGCGGCGCGTCGATCAGCAGGTCGGTGGGGGCGACGGCCTGGCCGATCCGGCCCGAGACCTCCTCGGCAAGCACGTCGCTGAGTCCGACCAGCCAGTTGTAGGGTTGGTGAGCCAGCCGCTGATACAGTTCGGGTGCCTCGTAGAAACTGAATTCTCCGACCCGCTTGTAGAGTTCGCGTTGGGTGCCAAAGACGCCTTCCAGCAATCCGTCGCACGGCCCGTCGGCGGCTCGCCGCCGCATTTCCTCGATCGTCTCCGCCTCGCTCTTGCGAAAGAACGTCTCGAGGTCCAGTTGGTCGTGAAGGTGAAAGAACGCCCGGGCGAACATGCTGGTGGCACTGCGGACCGCGTGGTGCCAGTAGACCTCGCTGAACATCACGTAGCGTGCAAAGACCATCAGTTCGGCGGCGGTGCGGCCCTTGGTCGAGATCGCCAGTCCGTCCCCGTTCTCGTTGGTGACCAGGGATGCCATCAGTCGGTTGCGATCGAAGTGGCGGCCGTAGGGAACACCGCAGTGCAGGCTGTCGCGGCCCAGGTAGTCCATCTTGTCGATGTCGATCGGTCCCGAGAGGATCGAACGGATCAGTCGCATGGCGGGGGTGTCGGTGCGGGCCACCAGCACGTCGAGCACCTCGCCGGGTTCGATGTTCCAGTCTCGCTGCAGCACGGTCGCCAGCGGGCTGCCATCGGAGAGGAATTCGGCGGCGAAGGCCTCGTGAGGCGGCAGCCCGGGCAGTTTCAGATCTTCGATCGGGTGGCAATACGGCCAGTGACCCAGGTCGTGCAGCAGCGCCGAGGCCATCAGCACTTCGACGGTGTGGCGGTCGACGGTTGCGCAGAACCTCGGGTCGCGGCCCAACTGCCAGACGTACCGCAGCGCGTTGTGGAAGACACCCAGGGCGTGTTCGAACCGGGTGTGGGTTGCTCCGGGGTAGACACGCGACACCAGGCCCAACTGGGTGATCTGCCTCAGCCGCTGGAACTCCGGCGTGTCGACCAGTGCGCGGACTCGCGGTGTGAACGGCACGTCCTGTTCAACGGGGATCCGGACGATGCCTCGTCCGGCTTCGAGGTTGGTCAGCTCGGGGATGTCACCATAAGGGTGCTGCATCGACGGAATTATAGCTGGAATTGTCCGGTTGCACCCGGTCGGATCAACCACCACGGCGGTCGGGGACGTAGGAATCACCGGCTGGCCCCCGCGTGCCAAACCCGCATGGCCCCAACGGCCCGCAAGCTCTACTATCCGCGGTCCCTCCCGCCCTGCCCGTTTCGCCCCCATTTCCTCCCCGTTACTCGAATCGCCCATGCCCGCGACGCCCTCACGTCGCTATCTGCCGTTGCCCTGGCTGGTCCTCGTCGTCGGCGTGGCCCTGCAGGCGATGTTCCTGCAGACGGTCCTCAGCGACCGCACTCTCGCCTCGCAGTGGTTCAGCACCAGCACCTGGAGCGAGGTGGCCGGGGCACTGGGCGGGATGGTGGATGACGAGTCGGGGGAAGTTCGTCGGGAGGTGAGATACCCGGCCCTGGCGGGTTTCCTGGCCGTGGTGTCGCTGGTGCTGTTGGTGTCCGGATCGATGGTCGCCGGTCACAGGACAGGCCGGGGTGTCCGCGTCGAGGTGTCCGACTGGGCCCTGCGGGGCTGGGCCTGGTGGTTGTTGCCGGGGGCCTGGGAACTGGTTCGCGTGGCCGGGGTGCTGGCCGGATCCGCGTGGCTCGAGGAGTTGGCGATTCGAACGGTGTCGCTGGTCGGAGCGATGTCATTGGCCGGGTGGCTGTCGGCCTGGCTGGCGACGGCGTGGCCAGTCGGCGGCCGATCGCTGGAAGCGACGGTATCCCCCGGACGACGGACCTGGGCGATGGCCCTGGCGGCGGTGGCGGTCTACACGGTGTGTGCCACGGCGATCAACTGGGCCCGCTACAACAACCTGTTGATTCCGCATGGCGATTCGGCGATGTACGAGGAGCACCTGTGGAACACGTGGCACGGCAAGGGTTTTCGCAGCTACCTGGATGACGGACGGCTGTTCCTGGGCGAGCATCCCCAGGTGGCCCACCTGTTCTTGAGCCCGCTGTACTGGATCTGGCCGTCGCACCGGATGCTGGAGTTGTGCGAATCGGCGGCACTGGCGGCCGGCGCCCTGGCAGTCCTGAGGCTGACGAAGCGAGAAACGCGGTCGGACGTGCTGGCCCTGTTCCTGGCGATGGCTTACCTGTTGGCGTTTCCCCTGCACTTTCTGGATATCGCGATCGACGGCAAGACATTCCGTCCGATCAGCCTGGGCGTGCCGTTGTTGCTGTGGGGGATCGAACGCTGGGAGTCGGGACGGGTGAAGACGGCGGCGTTGCTGTTGCTGTTGGCACTGGCGGCCAAGGAGGACTTCTGCCTGGTGATTGCTCCGCTGGGAGCCTGCTGGGCCTGGCGGGCGTCTCGTGCCGCTGGCGGTCCGGATCGTCTCAGGCGGGCCTGGGGGATCGGGATCGCTGCCGGTGGAGTTGGCTGGTTGCTGTTGGTGCTGCTGGTGGTGATTCCCGCCTTTCGTGGCGACGTGCCGCATTACGCGCAGTACTTCGGCGAACTGGGCGGGACGCCCGCCGCGATCCTGGGCACTTCCATCCAGCGACCCGGACTGGTGTTGGCCAAGTGGTCCAGCCCCAGGACGGCGTTCTACGCCCTGGCGTTGCTGTTGCCGGTGGGGATGTTGCCGTTGGCCCGTGCCGGTCGCCTGGCCGTGGCGGCTCCGGTTTTTGCGATGCTGTGCCTGCTGGAGTTCTCGACCGGCGACTCGCCCGGCCAGCCGGTCGTGCCGTTTCACCATTTCCACGCACCGTTGCTCCCGATCCTCTACTGGGCGGCCGCCGGCGGTCTGGGTCGGCTGGTCGACCGCAACCCGGCATCGGCGTCCCGCGGTGGCTGGTTTGTCCTTTCGGCCGCGGCGGCCTGCGGGCTGTTCTTCAGTGCCGGGCCACTGGGACTGGCCTTCTGGGATTCCGGTTCCGATCACCATGGTGCGACCCTGCTGAAGACCAGTCGACGCGCCGAGCTGTTTGCCGAGGTCGAATCGCTGGTTCCGGTCACCGCCCGTGTGTTCTCGACCGACTTTGTCCACCCCCGGTTCACTCACCACGCCCGTTCGTACGATTACAGCAAGTATCACCGGCACAGCGACGCCGAATTGACCGAGCCGGTGGCCGGGCAGGATTACTACATCGTGATCGATGTGCAGCATCCCTACAGCACGGTCCAGTCGGTCGACGACGTGCTCGAGCTGAAACAGGATGACGGGTCGTGGGAGGTGCTGCGGCTGGTCACCGACGACTCCGGCACACTCTACTACATCGTGCTCCACCGACGCCCGGCTTCCTGATCCGACCTGGTCCCGCGATTGAACATGACCGCACCCCGCGAAGATCTTGGCCGAGTCCGCTGCAGCCTGGTCGGAAACGTCCCGGCCGGCAGCTGGCAGACGTGCCAATTGACCTACACCTCCGGCTTTGCCGGCATCGACGACACCGGTTCGCTGAAGCTGGTGATGCGTTACGCGACCGATTGCGGCACTCCACAGTTTGACGATCCGTCCGCGGCGAACTACACCTCAGCCGTCGCCTCCAACGGGGCGCACCTGGCCTTGCGGTGGGACGTGAAGGACAACGTCAGGCCCTGGGGCAAGACACTGCACGTCAAGGTGCTGCAGGGGTACCTGAGGCAGGGGGAGACGATCACGATCACGCTCGGTGACACCACCGGCGGTGGACCGGGCTGGCGGATGCAGACGTTTGCCGAGAAGACACTCGAACTCCGTGTGCTGGTCGATCGTTTTGCCACCTACGTCTACCAGCCGCTGGAGAAACAGCCCGAGTTTCGCATCGTCGCCGGTGAACCGGTGCGGTTGGTCGCGGTGGCTCCGTCGTTGGTGTCCCCGGGCCGAAGGTTCGACATCCGCTGGCGACTCGAGGATTGCTGGGGCAACCCGGTGGGGCGGTCGCGGAAGATGGCTCACCAGGGGTTTCCCGAGGCGGGTTGTCACACCGTCGAGGTCCGGGATGAGGACACGGGGCTGGAGGCCGAGACGAACCCGGTGCGGGTTTGTGTGGACCAGCCATACGGCCGTTTCTGGGCGGACCTGCATGGACAGAGCGAGGAGACGATTGGGACGGGGACCGTTGAGGAGTACTTCCGGTTTGCCCGCGACCGGGCTTTTATCGACATCGCGTCGCACCAGGGCAACGACTTCCAGATCACCGACGCGTTCTGGCAGCACCTGCAGGTGGTGACCGCCGAGATGAACCGGCCGGGCCGATTCGTGACATTTCCCGGCTGGGAGTGGAGCGGCAACACGGGACTGGGGGGCGACCGGAACGTGGTGTTCTGCAGCGAGGGCGGGGCGATCCACCGCAGCAGCCGGGCGCTGGTTGATGAGACCGCCGCGAAGGAACCGACGGCCGACTCGGTCGAGGAACTCTTCGACCTGCTGGAAGGAACGCGTCCGGACCCGATGCTGATCGCCCATGTCGGTGGTCGCTACGCCGATCTCGCGAGACATCGCGAGGGGCTCGAACGGGCCGTCGAGGTGCATTCGGCGTGGGGCACCTTCGAATGGATGCTCGAGGACGCCTTCGGGTCGGGGTACCGGGTGGCGATCGTCGCCAATTCCGACGGTCACAAGGGGCGGCCCGGGGCCAGTTGGCCCGGGGCCAGCACTTTTGGCAGCTATGGAGGATTGACGTGTGTGCTGGCCGAGAAGCTGGATCGCCAGAGCGTGTGGGAGGCGTACCGGCAACGACGGGTCTATGCCACCACCGGAGTCCGGATCGGCCTGGATGTCGTCACGGATGATGGGATGCCGATGGGATCGGTGATCGACGGCGGAGGTGCCACGGATCCGCCGGCGTTCCGGGTCGATGTGCAGGGGACGGCACCGATCGAGCGGGTCGAGTTCCGCAACGGAACCGAGGTGATCGGGGTGCAGCGGCCGTGGGGGTCCGGTGACGTCGGCGACCGGGTCAAGCTGCTCTGGCGGGGAGCGACCGTTCGCGGACGGGGTCGGCAGGTGACCTGGGACGGACGGGTCCAGGTGCCGCGAAACCGGATCACCGACTTCGTGCCGATCAACTTCCACAACATCGAGAAGAGCTGTCGCCGGGTGGGGACCAACGAACTGGCCTGGGAGTCGATCACGACCGGTGGCGTGGCTGGAGTGATCACGACGCTGGCCCGGCCCCGTCACGGCACCATGACCATCGAGACCCCTCACGGACGGTTTCGTGTCGACCTGGCCCGGCTGGGTCCACGTGGTCGAGGGTGGGACCTGGGGGGCTTGGGGCAGCGGCTGACCGTCTGCCGCCTGCCACCGCCGGACGGCCCTCGCGACGTCTCGTTCGTGTTCCGGCCGCGGCCCGAGCAGCTCCATGACGGAGACAATCCCCTGTATGTGCACGTCGTGCAGGAAGACGGGCACATGGCGTGGTCGAGCCCTGTTTACCTGGTCCGCTGACAGACCGAAATCCGATGCCAGGACTTCACGTTCCGTGACCGATTCTCCGACAATCGATTCGACCGAGAGACCGACCACGGTGGGTTCGGCTGATCTTGTCCCGGTTGTCGTCTCGTGGCGGAGCTGGTTGGTGGCCGCCCTGGTCGGGCTGGGACTGTCGCTGATCTTCTGGTGGCCGTTGTATTCGGGTGGTGGCCTGCTGGGTGGGGATATCTACACCTATTTCTTCCCTCAGAAGGCGTACCTGTCCGAGCGGCTGGCTGCGGGAGAGGTGCCGCTGTGGAACAACCGGGTGGGACACGGTTACCCGGTGGTGGGTGAGAGCCAGACGGGGTTGTTCTACCCGTTCCACCTGTTGTACGCGGTGCTGGATGTCAGCAGCGCGTACAACGCGGTGCAACTGGGACATTACCTGCTGGCGTTCCTGTTCACCTGGCGGTTCGCAAGACAACTGGGCCTGGGTGACGTGGCCGGGTGGCTGGCCGGGCTGGTCTACGTCTACGGTTGGTTCCCGCCCCGAATCGTGCTCGAGTGGGCGATCCTGGGGGGCACCTGGTTGCCGGCGGCGTTGTGGGTGGCCGAGCGATTCCTGCTGCGGCCCCGCTGTCGGGACCTGGCGATGCTGGCGGTGATCCTGGCCGTGCAGATGCTGGCCGGCCACTTTCACCTGGCGTTCATCACACAACTGGTCCTGGCTCTCCACGTTCCGGCGCGGTTGTGGTTTGCGAGGCGAGGATTGCCCGAGCGATCGACGGCGACGCGTCGGCGGCTGCTGGTGGCATCGGGTGTGACCCTTGGACTGTCGTTTGGACTGGCGGCGGTCCAGTTGCTGCCGACGTGGGAGTTGAAGCAGAGCAGCCAGAGAGAGAATGTCACCGGTCGGAAATACGATCCCGGTTACGGGCACATGCCGTTCGGGTACTGGAGCCAGGTGGTGACGCCCTGGCGGTGGTACGAGGCGGGAACCGATCGGGTGTCTCAATACGATGCGGGTCCGGCGAACACCAACCAGGTCGAGGCTCACCTGTATTTCGGGCTGCCGACGGTCGGGTTGCTGCTGGTGGGATTGCTCGGCTGGTGCGTCGGTCGGCGGACCGATTCGAGGGCGGTTCTGTGGCTGGTGCTGGGGCTGCTGGCGCTGCTTTACACGCCGGCGTGGCACCTGGACGTGACCCGGCATCTGCCGGGGTTCGGCTTCTTCACCGGGCCGGGCCGGTACAGCATTGTCACGGCGCTGGCGGCGGCGGTGTTGGCCGGAGTGGCCTGGCAGTGGCTGATGGCCCGTCCGTTGCTGGTGCGTCGGGGCGGCCTGGGACTGCTGCTGGCCGCGGTGTTCTTTCCACTGTTGACCTGGGACCTGTGGCAGGTCGGTCGCGCGCAAACCTACGCGGTGTTTCTGGAGACATCGTTGATCGATCGGGTCGACCAGAGTCCGGTGGCGGGACGCCTGAAACAGATACAGGGCCGAGATGGACGTCCGGTCCGGTTGTTCTGCGACTACCAGAACCTGCCGACCCTGATGGGAGTCGCATCGACGCCGGTCTACCTGGGCCTGGGGCCGGCCGAGTATTTTGACGAGTCGTTGGTGATGCCGGGTCCGTTGCCGTTCGGGGTCGACGCCACGCCCGAGCAGGTGGGCTGGCTACAGCGGGCCGGGGTGACTCACCTGCTGTCCCGCAGGCC
>DLVV01000015.1 GCA_003445035.1 Planctomycetaceae bacterium
CTGTTGCGGCCGTAGCGGATCTGTTCGGTGTCCTTCTCGTTGGTGACGTCGAAGGCGTGCCGCACCTTGGGGTCGTTGAGCAGAGAGATGGCCCCTTCCCGAAGACGCCCGAAGCTCCTGGCCGTTACGGCCTGGTCCAGGTGCTTCTGCTGGCGTTCGATGCTCCGCAGCACATCAAGCCGACGGGTGAAGCGTGCTGAGGTCAGGCTGTGAGGAAGCGTCAGGTTCGGAGCCCGGAAGACACGATCCTCTTCGCGGAACGGCAGGCCCAGGTTCGGGAAGTTGTACTCGGGAAAGGCTCCCCGCTGGATGTTGTGATACGGGGAGGCTTCGATAAACCAGGGATCATGTCGGTAGCTCATCTGGCCGCCGAATTGCCCGGGGATTGTCCCGCCCGACCAGTGGATCAGGGTTTCCGGAACCACGGCGGCCGGCGGCAGCTTGTCGTTCTGCCGCGGCACCTGGGGGTGATTTCGGATGGCGTATCCGGCGGTCGAGAGGATGGACGGGTAGTCGCTGGAACGCGGTTGTCGGTCGCCACGGAACCCGAGGTTCTTCTCCGACCGACCGGTGAGCATGAAGTAATGACCCAGCGTGTGGCCGTTGGTCGAGTGGGTCATCGAGCGGCAGACGGACCACAGGTGACTTCGCTGGGCCAGTCGCGGGAGGTGTTCACAGATGTCGATGCCCGGAGTCCGTGTTGCGATCGGGCGGAATTCGCCACGGATCGAGACCGGTGCATCGGGTTTCAGGTCAAAACTGTCCTGCTGGGCCAATCCACCCGAGAGGAAGATGTAGATGCAGCGACGAAATGCGGGCAGTGGTTTCGTGGTTGACGGTGCGGCTTGCAGGCTCGCGACCTGGTCCATGCCCAGTCCCATCAGCCCGAGTGTGCCCGCCTGGACGGCTGTCCGGCGTGAGACCAGCGGGTGCGATGGTGTCGGTGTGGGGCTATGCATGTCTTCGAAACGTCTGGGCAGGACAATGACTGACCAACTCTCTGACGGCGATATGATACGCGAGAGACCCGGGGAGGATCTACTCGGAAGTTTTTGTCGGCCGGCTCGCAGGGCAAGTGGGCGTTGTTTCGGGGAGGGGCCGTGGGGCGGACATCAGGCCGCCCCGGTTTGGTGAGCCCCGGTCATTATCTCTATTGTCGGTCGAAATGGGATTCGTACGAGAGGTGGGATGCGACTACAATGATCGCCGGCCAGACATCGAAAGCTTGTTCGATCCGGATCCGGGCGAATGCTGACCGTTTTTTCCGACGACAACGCGAAACGGCACCACGGATTGTCGCGGCGATCGTTCCTGCAGGTCGGCACCTGCACCGTCGGTGGGTTGTCGCTGGGAGACGTGCTGAAGCTTGAGGCTGCCCAGGCCGTCGAGACTCCGTTCGTCAAGGACATCTCCGTCGTGTTCCTCTACTTCTCCGGGGGGGCCAGCCATATCGAGACCTTCGACCCGATGATGGAGGCTCCGCCGGAAATTCGCAGCCAGACCGGTGAAGTGGCGACGACGCTCCCCGGGGTCACCTTCGGCGGCACCTTTCCCAGGCTGGCCCGTCACGCGCAGCAGATGTCCATCGTGCGGTCGTTCCACCACCGCAACACCGACCACGTCAAGGCGCACGTCAAAGTGCTGACCGGAGGTATGGATCCGACCGGTGAGCGGAAGACCGGCTTCAGCATGGGGTCTCTTTTTGCCAGGCTGGCCGGCACGAACAGCCCTCGTACCGGCATGCCGAGCTACAGCCTGCTGACCACGCCCGAGATCGATCCGCAGTATCGCCAGGAACTGACACGGGTCCGGCGGGGATCCTGGGCCGGATCGCTCGGCTCTCCGTACTCGCCGTTCGAGCCGGGCAACAAGAGTGCGATCCTGGAGAACATGTCTTTGAACATTCCCCAGGGCCGGTTCAGTGACCGGCGGCTGTTGCTCTCGTCGCTGGACCAGTGGAAACGCCGGTACGCGAAGATCGCATCGGTCGGCGGCACATCGCGGTTCAACGACCAGGCGGTCGATCTGCTGCTCGGAACCGGCTCGGGCGCCCTGGACATTTCTCGCGAGGATCCGGCCCTCGTTCGTCGCTACGACACGAGTCACATCCCGGTCGGATTCAAGAAGTTCAAGCCCTCGCCCCTGGGTAAGCAGATGCTGATGGCCCGGCGGTTGTGCGAGGTCGGGTGTCGGTTCGTGACGGTTCACAGCCCCGGCTGGGACATGCATGCCGACAAGAACAACCCGGGCATGGTGACGGGCATGGAGATGCTGGGTCGGACGGCCGACCAGGCCGTGTCCACGTTCCTGGAAGACGTGGCCCAACGCGGACTCTCGAAGAAGATTCTGCTGATTCTCTCGGGGGACTTCGGCCGCACGCCGAAGGTCAACAAGAACGGTGGTCGCGACCACTGGGCTCGCTTGAGTACGCTGGCGTTTGCCGGCGGCGACCTGAGAATGGGCCAGGTTGTCGGGAAGGCTCACCGGAACGGTGGCGAACCACAGGCGTTTCCGGTTTCGCTGTCACAGTTCCAGGCCACGGTCATGCAGAGCCTGATCGATGTGGGCCAGTTCCGGGTCAACAGCAGCTTCCCGAGAGAACTGACCGCCCTGCTCGAAAACCGAACGGCGATCGCGCAACTGATGCCCTGAGGACCTGCTCCGGCCGCGGTCTCTCAACGGAACCGGAACGAGAACAGGTCGGCGTCCTTGAGGACGAATCGCAGGCGGACGGGCCGGGAGGCGAGTCGCGAGACGGTTTCCGAGTCCATCCAGGTTACCGCCCGTTCGATTTCGTCTCCGAAGACCTCGTGACAGTCGGCCTGGGTGAACCCCGGAATCGGTTTGCCCGCCGCGTCCTGGATCTCGACCCAGACTCCGCCGGCTGCCGAGGTCGAGTAGTTGATGACCAGCTTGTTGCCGGAAAAGACCAGGGGCCGGGTCACGAACTCGCCGCCGGCCAGCGATGCCCGCATCGACACGAATCCGTCGGTTCGGATCGAGTATCGCCTCAGGTACATGCTCTTGCCGGCCCAGTAGCCCTCGGTGGCAAACAGCGAAAGTTCGTCCGGGGCGCGGGGGAGCTCCGACCGGGTGCTGAGCAGTCCCCAGGCGATGATGTTGTCGCCGTAGACCCACGAGTTTGTCCGTGACGGGCCGGGACGCAGAATCGCCTCACCCCACCGCTTGAAGGTCACCCGGTCGCGACTGGTCATCATCAGCCCGTCGGTGACGGCGTTGCCGTAACGCGCGGATACGCTGGATCGCAGACGTCTCATTTTCGGATGAGGCAGCTTGTCGGTGGAATCGACGCGGCCCCGGTCGATGTACCTCATCGGGAACCCGAACAGGATGTGTGGTGCGCGGGCGTAGGGTGTGACCTGGTTGGTGTAGAGGTGTTCGTCGGGCGCACCCGGAAAGACCAGCCATTCGGGCTTGCTCCAGTCCACGAAGTTCTTTGACGTGGAGGTCTTGATTCCGCGAATCCCTCTTTGGAAGTCGCGAAAATAGGCGCGGTATTCGCCACGGACGGAGTCCCAGAAGGCGAGGTTCTCGGAGTCGAAGGCGCCGTCGGTGATGACCAGTCGCCTGGTGATCGGTGAGAAATGGAAGCCGTCGGGCGACTTCAACGCGTACAGGCCTTTCATCGCCCGGGAACGAATGAGTGCCTTGTACTGTTCGGCAGGAGGACACTTCGGGTTGCTGTCCTTGAACACCGCGATGTGAGCCGCATCGACGACCAGTCCCGGAATCGTTCCGTTGGCCAGGACAATGTTGTTCTTCCTGGAACCTTCGAATTCCACCAGGCCCAGGTTCGGTTTGGTCCAGTGGATTCCGTCACGGCTTTCGGCGTAACAGGTAAACGGAGGATGGCCCTGGATCAGCTTGCCCCTGGCCATCTCGTAATGCAGAGATCCGAAGTACATGCGGTAGCGGTCTCCGTCCTGGAATACCGACGTGTAGGTGCACGCGTTGCCTTCCCACTTGTTGTCGGTGACCAACGCAATGTTGCGACGGACGGGCCTGTGCATCTGCAGCCCGATGCGGCCCCTGGTCGAAGCGATCAGATGATCATCGATCATCAATTCGAGTCGGGATCCGATCTGGATCGGTTCCGCTGCGTTCGTGACGCCACACACCAGCAGGGTGAGCACCGTCGCCTGGATTCGTGTCATGATCATCTCCGGTCGGATTGGCCAAGTTCTCTCCATGCCACCTCGCAACCTATCCACACGTCGTGACGTCTTCCAGCCATCGTGGGTCCGGTTGACTTTGAGAACTCCAGTCCCGAGTCTGCCACGTGAAGGGCTGGCGGGTTTCCGTCGGTACGAATCACCAGCCACGGTACGGCGCACCGAGGATCTTTGGCATGAGCAGTATCAAGGGGCCGGCCGTCTTCCTGGCACAGTTCCTTCGTGACGAACCACCGTTCAACTCGCTGGAATCGATCGCGGGATGGTTCGCCGACCTGGGGTACCGGGGGGTGCAGATTCCGGGCTGGGATCCTCGAACCATCGACCTGGACCAGGCAGCCGAATCAGCGACGTACTGCGAGGACTACACCGGGCGGTTGGCCGAACTGGGACTGGAGGTCACCGAGTTGACCGGTTATCTGCAGGGGCAGGTGCTGGCCGTACACCCTTCCTACGAGGAGATGTTCTCTGCGTTTCACCCGGCCGGCCTGGATGGAAGCGAGCGGACCGCCTGGGCTTCGGACCAGATCCGGAAATTGATCACCGCGTCGGCACACATGGGGACCCCCAGTGTCCCGGTTCTTTCGGGCGGGTTCGCCTGGCAGATGGTCTATCCCTGGCCGCAGCGGCCCGAGGGGATCATCGACGAAGCGTTCAGCGAGCTGGCCGCACGATGGCGGCCCCTGCTGGACGAGGCGGCCGACAACGGGGTGACGATCACCTTCGAACTGCACCCCGGGTCGGATCTCTTCGACGGTGCGACGTTCGAGATGTTTCTCGACAAGGTCGACGATCACCCCGCGGCCTGCATCAACTACGATCCCAGCCACTTCCTGCTGCAGCAATTGGATTACCTGGAGTTCATTCGTATCTTCGGCGAGCGGATTGAGGGTTTTCACGTCAAGGACGCCGAGTTCCGGCCGTCGGGGCGAGTCGGTGTCTACGGGGGATACCAGCCGTGGACCGATCGTGCGGGACGGTTTCGCTCTCTCGGTGACGGCCAGGTCGATTTCGGCCAGGTCTTCACGTTGCTGACCGAAGCCGGTTTTGATGGCTGGGCCGTGCTGGAGTGGGAATGTGCGGTGAAGAGCCCTGAACAGGGGGCTCGTGAGGGTGCCGAATTCATCTCTCGGCACATCATCGAGACGACCGATGTGGCCTTCGACGACTTCGCCGGAGGCGAATCGGGTGACGTCGGGGTGAACCGAAGGATTCTTGGGCTGGAGTGAGGGCCGGTCGTCAGGTTGCCGGGCCGGGTTCGGTCACGACGTTTCGGTGAGACTCGTGAGCCAGCCGAGAAACTTGAAGTACAGGGCAAAGATCAATACCAGCAGATAAACCGCGGCGGCGGTGGCAAACAGGTACTCCAGGCCCCAGAGGTCAAGCGTCGAGAGATATATGCCGGCGGTGACCAGCACTGCCAGGATGAAGGGGTGCCGCGCTCCGAAGCCCAACGACAACCACAGGCCTTTGACCGGGTAGATCACCAGTTTGTCCGGCAGGCTGCGCTCTTCGCCGGCTGCCACCCGCAGGAGCGTGTTGAAGATCAGGGCAAAGAACAGGGAGCCTGTGGCTGCAGAAATGCCCCACTTCTGGAAAAAGTACGACTCGACGCCCGGCTCCAGGACGGCATTGGCCACATCGTCAGGGGCATACGAAACCGAGACGACCTTGTCGACCGGATAACGCCGCACCACGCTGTGGGCCGAATATTCGTGTCCGCCGATGACCACGACATTTGAGGAATGTTCCGTTCCCTCCACGTTGTAGACATACACGATGTCCGCCGAATAGGTGGTGCCGTCTTCATCCTCGTGAGACTCGACCTGGGAGGTGATGATTCGTCCGTTGGCGGTCGGCCAGTCCACGCTGGCCCTCGACTCCTGGAGCTTGAGGTGCCCGTAGCCGAACAGTGCCATCCCGCCCAATCCGACGATGCTCCAGATCATCAGGAGGGCATGACGCTCGCTGCGATGTTTCCGTTGGGATGTCGGAAGATTTTTCATCAGCCGGATGCCGCTTCAACCTGAGACAGTGTCGCCGGGTGGTGTTACCAGAAACGTGTTGAGAACGCCAAGTTTGATCATCAAGGACTGTGAACTGCCAGTCGGAAGCGACGTCGGTCGTCGTCGGCTTTCCGTGGTCTCGGAGAATTGCTTGCTCCCCCCCGCCCCGGCGTGTAGCTTGGATTGTTCGGCCGGGCTGCAGCGTGTTTGACCGCCGGCGCTCGTCGATTTCCGAACCACCCACGATCACCGAGACACACCCAGGAGTCCACACCATGTCGTCCCGTTCCCTCCCAATCGCGGTCACGATTCTGCTTGGTTTGACGTTGTCGATGTTCGCCGCTGACAAGGTGGCGCCGGTACGGATGGGCAGTGGTCTGATGACCTTCGAAACCGTTCCGGGCTGGGGCCTGGACGGCAACGGCAAGTCGGTTCTGGGGCCGACCCACGGAGGTGTTGTGGTCGACAAGGCCGGCAACATCTACACCAGTGCCAATTCCGGTGTTTTTGTTTTCTCACCCACCGGCAAGGTGGTCCGCAAGTTCCTGGGCAAGGACTACACGAACATCCA
>DLVV01000237.1:0-178 GCA_003445035.1 Planctomycetaceae bacterium
GGTTGGGCAACTCGGTGGAGTGGACCTGAGAATCGACAAGAGCCTGGTCGGAGACAGTCGGCTGGAGCAGACCGTTCAGCTGGATTTGAAAAAGACCAGCGCTGGTGGAATCTTGGACGCAGCACTCGAATCCACTGGATTGACCCACCAGGTCCACGACGGCTACGTTCTGATCGTG
>DLVV01000237.1:189-3933 GCA_003445035.1 Planctomycetaceae bacterium
AACCTGCTGAACCGAAACCTGCTGCCGCACCACCACGGTCAGCTCGTGAGATTGCTCGAGCCCTGGATCTTCCGATCCTCCGTTATGTCCACAAGGAGCCTGTCGCGGTCTTGCTGGTTCTCGGCGAGGTGGCACAGATGTCAGGTGTTGAGGTGCGGTTGGTCGATGGTCTGGCCGGTGACCCGCGGTTGGCGAAAACGGTTCGACTGGAGCTCGACAGGACCACCGTCGGTGGGATTCTGGATGCGGCTCTGGAGATGATCGGATTGACCCGCCGGGTGCACGACGGTTTTGTTCAGATCGAGCCGTCGGTGAAGGGAGTCGAGCCCCGTGGATCTTGATGACACGATCTGTTACTGCTTCCACGTCCCGAAGCGGAAGATCGTCAACTTCATTCGCATCACCAGTCCACGGCGGGCAAGCCAGATCAGCGAGTGTGGCGGAGCCGGCACCGGGTGTGGCTGGTGCGTTCCCTTCCTGAAAAAGTTCTTCGCCGAGGGGGTGGGCGAGGGGGTCGAGGGGGCGGCCAGCGAGGAGTTGACGCCGGAGGATTACGCCAGGCAGCGCGGGGAGTACATCAACGAGGGAGGCGGGACACCTCCGGCCGGTGCGATTCCTCCGCCTCGTTCAGTCGACTGACGGCCTGTCGGCTATCAACTATTCGGCGTTGACCTGGATCCGGCGAGGCTCGGCCTGTGCCGCTCGCGGCAATTCGACCTCGAGCACTCCGTGCGAGAGGCGGGCGGTGATCCGGTCGTAATCGACTTCGTCGCTGAGAATGAACGAACGCAGAAAGTCACCAACTTCGAATTCGCGATGCAGCGCGACCGCATCCTCGGGCAGCAGGGTCTCGACGCGACCGAACAGCGTCAGGCGATTGTCCTGGATCTGCAACTCGAGTGATTCGAGTGACACGCCGGGGAGATCGGCTCGCAGGACCAGGCCATCGGCCGTTTCAAAGATGTCAATCGGTGGCGTGAAGACAAATCGGTCAGACGCGGCCGATGTCGAGTCTTCGATGCGGTGAGCCATCACCAGGTCTTGCGACGGTTCGATGGGGGGGTCTGTGGACATCGTCAAGTCCGCCGGTGTGATCAGGGGCGACAATCATTCACTGGTGATGGGAATCTGCCTCGGCTCTTCCTGTGGGGCCTTGGGCAGCCGGACGACCAGGACCCCGTTGTGAAAGTCGGCCGAGAGTTCGTCTTCCTGGATCCGTTCGGGAAGCGGCAGGGACCGTTTCCAGGGGCCGCGGGGTCGTTCTTGACGACGAAAACGATCCTCGGGAATCTCGCTCTCGTCACGTCGCTGTCCGGACATTGTCAGGACGCCGTTGGCAATGGTCAGATCCAGGTCCTCGGGTGCCGTCGACGGCAACTCGGAAGTCAGGATGTACTCGTTAGCCGATTCGTGGAGATTCACCGCCGGATACTGTCGACCGGTCCGTACACCGTGGAACGTCAGGTTGACGCCCTGCAGAAGACGATCCACTTCGCGCTCCAGATCACGGAGCGGATCCCAACTCTGTCCCAAACGGAAGACCGCCATCGTGGGTGTCCTGGAAAAACCTGCTGAATTCCGGAAACAATGTGGCTTGGTCCGCTCACCCTGAACACGTCGTGTTGCCGACCACTCCGGAAACTGCAAAGCGTGTTCCGAAGCAGTCTGGCGAAGCGTCGGATGACGAACCATCGTCACAAGTCATTGTAAATATCCGGCTTGTGATGTGAACCTCGCATTGTGACAGATTGCCGGGACTGAGCTCTGACACCGGTTTTGACATGCCGTTGCCGACAAACGGACCGGCGTGTGCTGCCAGAATGGCAGGTGTGGTCAGGAATCCGCTCAGCCTCGTGGCGGGGGCCCACTGGTCGCTATGCTGTAGAGACAGCCACCGGGAGCTGGGGAGAATTGGGGTGAGGCCATGAGTGAAACACTCAACGCACGACACGCCGTCTATGTCGGCAGTTTTGATCCGCCGACTCTCGGGCACCGGGACATCATTTCTCGCGGGGCCGGTCTGTTCCGGCATGTGACGGTTGGCATCGGAATCAATCCGGACAAGTCGCCGTTGTTTTCTTCCGTCGAGCGTCTGAACCTGTTGCGGGAGATCGTGGCACCGCTGGAGAACGTCGCGGTGGAGTGTTTCGAGGGGCTGGCGGTCGATTTCGTTCGGCAGTGCGGTGCCTCGGTGATGCTACGTGGCATGCGGACTCTGACGGACATTGAGTCTGAGTTCACGCTGACCTTGGCCAATCGCAGCCTGGCTCCGGATATCGAGACGGTGTTCCTGATGGCCAGCGAGCAGTACACGTCGGTGTCGAGCAGTCTGATCAAGCAGATCGCCGGGATGGGTCGAGAGGGATCGCTGAATCAACTGGCCGAGTTTGTGCCCGAGTCGGTGATCGATCCGCTACTGGCGAAGTTCCGGGAGTGAGACTGCCGGAGGGGGCACTTGCCAACCCCGGCATCAGCCGATCTACTAGCCGACACGTCCCGCACGCTCATCCAGGAGACACATCTCATGGTCAAGACCGCCTCGACAATGCTCGAACTGGGCACATCTGCCCCCGGGTTCACTCTGCCTGACACCACGGGGGCCTCGGTCAGCCTGTCGGATTACGGAGATGCTCCGGCGTTGGTGGTGGCATTCATCTGCAACCATTGCCCGTTCGTGGTGCATATCCGCGAAGCGTTGGCCGAGTTCGGTCGAGAGTACCAGGAGCGGGGCGTTGCGATCGTCGCGATCAACTCCAACGACGTCGCAAGTCACCCGGACGACAGTCCCGAGAAGATGGCTGAAGAACTCGCCTCGGCCGGGTACACCTTTACCTATCTCTACGATGAGTCTCAATCGGTGGCCCAGGCCTACCGGGCTGCGTGCACGCCGGACTTCTTCGTCTTCGACGGAGACCAGCGTCTGGTCTATCGTGGCCAGTTCGACGAAAGCCGTCCGGAGAGTGGGATTCCGGTGACGGGGGCGGACCTGAGATCCGCCTGTGATGCGGTGCTCTCGGGCCAGGCTGTTGTCGAGGAACAACGGCCAAGCCTGGGATGCAACATCAAATGGCGTGAAGGAAATTCTCCGGCGTACTTCACCGGTGAACCGGCCGTCTAGCCGGCCCTTCAGTTCTGCTCACCCCGCCGTTCGGCCAGTCGCCGCCTGAGGAACGTGGCGCGTGCCTCGTTTCGCTCACGCACCTCCAGTTCGCTGTTGTAAAACTTCTGGAGGTGGGCCGGCTGGGTGTGGATCAGCAGTTCGTTGACGGCCGGGATCCCGAGGTCGTCGATCAATTCCAGATTGATGCCCATTCTCACGCTCGAGAGACGCTGCATGGTTTCTTCGGAGCTGATTGTCTGGGCGGTTTGCAGGATTCCGTAGGCCCGGGAGACCTGGTCGTGGAGTTCTCGCCGGTTCTTCCGTACCAGTTCGTCCCGCACTTTCCGTTCGTACTTGATGATGTTGGGGATCACATCCTTGAGCCCGTCGATGAGTTGCTGTTCGCTTTTGCCGAGCGTGATCTGGTTGGAGATCTGGTAGAAGTCGCCCATGGCCTGGCTGCCTTCCCCGTAAAGTCCGCGGACGGCCAGGTTGATCTTGTGCAGCGCGTTGAAAGCCTTGTTGATCTCCTTGGTCAGCACCAGCGCGGGCAGGTGCAGCATCACGCTGACGCGGATGCCGGTGCCGACGTTGGTCGGACAGGCGGTCAGGTAGCCGAGCCGTTCGTTGAAGGCGAATGTGAG
>DLVV01000308.1:0-1111 GCA_003445035.1 Planctomycetaceae bacterium
ACGCCCAACGGCCCACTCGGCCAGGGATTCGCAACCCGGTTGTACGGCCGCCTGGAATACGACCGGACCAGGAAGACGTTCATTCGGTTCGACATCGTCGCCCCCGGACACGTGTGGGGACGCTGGGGAGACGCCAATCGCAAGAGCATGTACGTCGAACGCCCGCAGCGGGCACCTTTCGGTTTTGCCTTTGAACTGGCAACCGGCACTTCGCCATCGGATCGGATCCCCCCTGGTGGCAACGGCCGTTACATCGAGAGAACCGGGTACTTTGCCGATTGAACATGGCATCGCCAGGCTCGACAACACTCGGAACGGACGAGAACCTGGCAGCCGGCCAGGCAGATTTGTGACAGCCTGTACCAACGGAACTTCAAGACAGGACAAACGGTCAGATGACGATTCTCTCGCAACCAGACCACCCCGTCCGCCTGCAAGGTGGAACATCAACGCCACACTCCGCCCGGCCGACGGCTGTCACGGTCACCCTCACCGGATTGGTCACAAGGTCGATGCTCAGCGTTCTCGCCCTCTCGATCTCATCCTCGTGGAGCCCCGCGGCTGAGCAGACACCCGCCGACACGGTGGTCCGAGGCGGTCGCGTTGTGACCGTCAACCGAGACTTCCGAATTGTGGAGGCCATGGCGATTCGCAAGGAAAGGATCGTGGCTGTCGGGACCAACAAGGAGATCAACCGGCTGGTTGGCCCGTCGACTCGCGTGGTCGATCTGAAAGGACGCATGGTTCTTCCCGGCCTGATTGACTCGCACGTTCACGCTGGTGGTGCCAGTCGATACGAGGCCGACCATGAAATCCCGTCGATGGACACCATCGCCGACGTCCTGTCCTACATCCAGGGACGAACACAGGTGGTCCCCAAGGGAGAGTGGATCACCCTTCGGCAGGTGTTCATCACGCGTCTGAAGGAACAACGTTACCCCACGCGAACCGAATTGGATTCCGTCGCCCCGGATCACCCGGTCGCCTTTCGCACCGGCCCCGATGGCAGTGCCAATTCACTCGCACTCCAGGAAAACGGCATCGACAAGGCTTTTGCCGCGAAGCACCCCGACAATGTCGTGGTGAACCCGGTCACGGGGGAACCGACGGG
>DLVV01000308.1:1467-6233 GCA_003445035.1 Planctomycetaceae bacterium
ACTGACCGAATCCGACCGGGACAACAAGCTGGCCGAGTTGCTCCACGACTACAACCAGTGGGGTCTGACCAGCGTGATCGACCGCAACTGCAGTGCATCGGGACAGGCCCAGTACGAACGGCTGCTTCGCGACCGAAGGTTGACCATCCGCGTGCGACTCTCACGCGGCCTGGGTTCCAGCGGAGACCTGCAAGCCATCAGCAAGCGTGTGGCGGCGATCGCCGACGATCCGTTGTACACCGAGCCCCATCCCCGATTGGGGATCATTGGTGTCAAGGTCTTCGAGGACGGAGGCATGTTGACCGGCAGCGCGTACTTCCGGCAACCGTGGGGCGTCAGCCGAATCTACGGCATTTCAGACCCTCGCTATCGTGGCATGCAGTACATCAACGAGAAACGACTTGAGGATCTCGTGCGAGCCTGTGCCAAGCGGGGACTCGCCTTCACCGCTCACTGCCAGGGGGATGCAGCTGTCGAGGCACTTGTGGGAGTCTACGAGACGATCAACAAGGAGACCCCGATCCGAAAGACTCGATCGACAATCACGCACTCGAGTTTCATGAGTAAGTCGGCGATCGCCGCTGCGGCAAAACTCGGTGTCGGTGTCGACCTGCAACCGGCCTGGTTGTATCTCGATGCCAGGACGCTCGTGGCACAGTTCGGAAAACGTCGCCTCGAGTTCTTCATCCCCCTCAAGAGCCTCTTTGAAGCCGGAGTGATCGCCGGAGGCGGCAGCGATCACATGCAGAAGATCGGTTCACTCCGCAGCGTGAACCCGTACAACCCTTTCCTGGGAATGTGGGTGGCCGTGACGCGAAGTGCCCGCTGGCACGACGAACCCATTCATCTCGAACAGGCACTGTCTCGTGAACAGATGATCCGTTTTTACACGATCAACAACGCCTGGCTGATGCGTGCGGAAGACCAGGTCGGATCCCTGGAGATCGGCAAGTGCGCCGACTTCATCGTGATTGACCGCAACCTGTTGACCTGCCCATCGGAGGACATCCGATCAACCCGGGTCCTGGCCACATGGATGGACGGCAAGTTGGTCCATGGCAAGACCACCTTGCGGTGACTTCACCGGAACCGATGATCGGCGATCTCGACCGCAATCGAGTCGACAACGTCATCGCTTACGGGTCGGCTCGTGGTGTTCACCCAGTTCGGCCCGAAACGTGGCGCCTACTGGACATTGAAAGTGTTTCGTATCAGCGATCTTTACGAATAATCGTGGTGTCCTGCTGCTAGTCCACCAACTCCGAAAGACAGCCACCCGATGACACTCGGCGGCGCGCGGCAGTCGGGCAAGGCATTTCGACAAGGCCGGAAAATGAATCAGATCCAACCACTGTCACTCCGGGTGGCAGCTGTCGTCGTTCTCTTGTTTCCGCCGACGGTCCCGGCGGCCACGCCCGCACCAAAGGGCTACCTTGACGCCTCGAAAATCGCCAACGCGCCTTTCAATCCCCGAGACGCAACCGCCGCGCTCAGGGCTGCGATCCACTCGGGCGCGGCGAAACTCTGGGTGCCGGACATGGGCGTCCCCTGGCTGATCGACACGATCTCGTTGGCATCCAACCAGGAGATTCTCTTTGAGGACGGCGTCGTGATCGAATCCAGGCCCGGCCCTGGATTCCATGTCGATGGCCAACTCTTCAAATGTTTGTCCCGGAAACACGTGACACTCAAAGGCTACGGCGCGACCCTGAAAATGCGTCGCGATCTGTTCACCGGCGGCAAGCCCTACAAACGCAGCGAACACCGCCACGCGGTCATCCTTTATGCCAGCCGAAACGTGAAGATCCTCGGGCTCACGATCCAGGATGCCGGTGGCGACGGCATCATGATCGGAGGGCTGACCCACAGCTCGTTCAACAAGGATGTGCTGATCAAGGACATTCTCGTCACCAACGCCTACCGCAATGCCATCAGTGTCATCAGTGCCCAGAATCTCACCATCGACAACGCGGTTCTCATCAACACAAACGGGACCAGCCCGCAGGGGGGGCTGGACTTCGAACCCGACCACGAGAAACAGCGGATCGTGAATTTTGCGGTCCGCAACTGCATCATCATGAACAACAAACGACTGGGGATTTTCTTCCCGGTCTCCGGACTGCTGACCGCCAGTCGCCGTGAGCGTGGCCTGCCAATCCGTGGAGTAATCGAGAACTGCACGATCTACAACAACGGCTACCATGCCTTCGGAGGAGGCGTCGACAAGAAGTGGGGTGATGGGTTGTTCATGAAATGGCACCTCGACGGCGTGAAGGTGATCAACAATCTCTTTGTCCAGAATGCCGGTGCCGGCTTCCTGGTTGACGGCTACGCAATTGACCGCCTGCAACGAGCCAGTTTCTGTGCGTTCTGGGGCAACAAGCAGGGCACGCTGGCAGGCCAGGCCGGGCCGGGCAAAGGTTGTGTCACCGACGCCAGGCCGGTCTTCGTTTCAACCGATCCGGCAGACCCAAACTTCATGCACCTGTCCCCACGGACATCAAAGCGGATTACCCGAGGTTCATCGACCGGCAGCTTCATCGGCGCCCGGCCGGTCGCGGTCAAAGCCAGGAAGTGATTGGCGACGAGGCCACCACTCCGGGTGGGGGTTCCAGGCCACTTCGTCCCACGCCTCCCCGGTTTCATCCGGGGCTAGTCCGAGTCGTCGGACCGCGGAGGCGAGTTGACGAACGTCACCTGTCCGAATCGGTGGGGCGTGTGGAACGACGGCTTCGACGTGTCGGCCCGCGACCACTGGCTGTACTGCATATTCGTATCGCCGCCATGCCGGTTGAGGTTCAGGTTCCAGCGATCGCCCGGCCGCAGCGACTTGCGTTTCATGTGCCTGGCGAAATTCGCGAGGGGAATCGCCACCTCACAGGTCCACGATCGGTCCTTGTCCGAATCGTCGTTCAACGTGCCCCGAAAAGTACCGGCGATGCGGACTCCCGCAGCGGCCCACGGCACGCTGGGTTTCTTCGGCCCATTTGCCCGATGGCCGTCGATGTAAGCCCCCCGCACGTTCCACTCGATGTTGAAATAGAACTCGGGCCGATCGGGATCCGGTGCCAACATCACCTCGAAACAGTCGTCCCTGGCGACCGGATCGTCGTGATTCTTGTAGCGTGCCGTGATGTAGTCGTCCTGGCAGATGTGACCGACATAGAGGTACTTGTCGTCCCACAACAACTTGGCAACGGTCTGTTTCTTCTTGCCGCTCTTCCACCAGGTGAAATGAAACGGTCCCATATTGTCGGCCTCGTGCCAGGCCGCTTCATCCATCCGGCCGTCCAACGTGATCGGGGTGGATGCACGAAGGATGTCATAGGTTGGCCGCCGAAACCTGGCGGTCTTCCCAGGTTTGGGGCGAGCGGCAGAAGCCCGCACCCGGGCGTTCGCCGGCAGGCTCCGACCCACCACGGTTTCACCGACCAGCAGTTCGTAGGCCTCGATGGACCCCGCCCCCCCTGCGGCAACAAACAACAGGCAGCAGAAAGTGATCAGGATGTTCTGCGGTCTGTGAAACATTCGCCCACCATCCCTCCGAAAGCTCAGCACTGACGATCACCCAATGAACGCCCCAGTTCTCTCATTGTCAACACGTCGGCTTTCTCTTCGACAACGACACCCGGGTTCAGGCACCTTCTTCGGGCGTCGACGGGGCCCATTCAAATTGGTAGTCATCGCCCAGTTGCTGACGTGTCAGGTTGACGATTTCCTGGGTGTGTCCGCCGAAGTGCGGAATCGAATCGAAGATGGCACCAAGCGCCGTCAACTGAAAGCCCTGGATTCGCAGTGGCCGCAAAAGACCGTCGGCCGTGATCCCGTTGAGTGCCTCACGAGACGCATCAACCGTCCGATCCAGCAGGCCCAGTAACTCGTCTCGCGAAACCGGACCTCGCTCGGCAAATTCCCTGCCCCGCTCACGGGTATCGATCGCGCCACCCACGCCTGAAACAATCCACTGGCGAAGGTTGCCCGACAGGTGGAGAACCAGGTTGCCGATACTGTTCATCGATTCGGCCGGCCGCCACCACAACTGTTCGTCGGTCAGTTGATCAACACAGTGTCGGATCTTCCCGACACTGGCCTCAAGTCGCCTGTTGGTCTCTGTGGCAACGGCTGTGGCAAGTTCGTTGGAGTTCATGAGCTGTCGTCATAGAACAAGTCGAAAGCAACCGCCCCCGGTGAGAGCGAGCCTAAACGAACTTCGTTCCCGCCCGTGACTCTTCCAGGTATTCCACCGGAGCCGCACCAAGCTCTCGACGGAGAAGTCCGATCGACCCGATGTGAATGTGCTCATGAAACGCCAGCCACTCGAGCGACCCACCTTTCAGGTCAAAGATCGGATGGTGGTCAAATTGCGGGTCATCGAACACGACCGACTCGTCCAGCACCTCATCCGGCATCGCCCGGGTCTCGGTCAGAGTTTGCTCGTGCACACTTGCCAGCACCGACAGCAAGTCGGGCGGAGACGGATAATCCGCCGCGGCGCCTGACACCTGGGATCCATAGCCAAACAGGTCGCGGTATTCGCCGGGAATCAACTCCTCGTCGCCGTCATGGGCGCCCCTGACCAACAACAGCCCGAGGAAGTACCCGGCAATGGCCATGTGACCGACATGCCACGCGACGTGAGTCACGCCCGTGGGCATCTCAAACCACTGGTCATGCGGCACACGTTCAATCATTTGCAATGACAACACGCGAGTCCGTTCCAGGTTGTAGATGATTCTCGACTTGCTGAATTCGGACATGGCTTTCCC
>DLVV01000304.1:0-13690 GCA_003445035.1 Planctomycetaceae bacterium
TTCCAGGACGGCCAGGTCGCTGCGGGGATCGGCCGCCAGGATCCGAGCCGGGCAGCCGCGTCGATTGGCGAATCGCACGTGCAGCCGCTGGCGGTCGGTGCGGGGCGGTTTCGCGGGATGCGCGACCGGGCCACCTCGCACCACGTGGTAGCAGGTCAGGATCAATCGCCTCGTCGAATCGCCGGGAACCGCAACCACGATTCCGGTGCCGTACTCGTTGGGGATGAAATCGGGGTGGTCCGGATCGACAGTCGTGGGCGGTGGGGATGGTCGATCAGGACCCGATGCCGGCAACCGGTAGCGGGCAATCGCAACGACGGAACCTTCGACCCGCCGCGTCACCTGCACCAGTGCCCGCTCCAACCTCACCACGCCGATCGCCCCGCCACCGGACGTAGCGTTGTCCTGGGCATCTGCGGGTGAAGTCAGGACCAGCCACGGCACAAGGGCCGCGATGAGTGTCACGCTGTTGCGCATCGAACGGGGCTCCCCCCTGATCGTACCCGCTGCAACAGCGACGCCCAAGTCCGTCCGCGGCTAGGCTACCTCTGCCTGGGGTAACTCGGTCGCCGGTGGAGATTCTGGCGTCTCTGGCGTCTCCGGCGTTTCGGCAGCCTTGGGGTCTTCCGCCTCGGCCTGCTGTTCGGTCTCGGGACCAAAGCCACGGGCGACAAGCACCTTGTCGCGGATTTCCTCGAGCATGTCGGGATTTTCCACGAGCCAGAGGCGAGCCTTTTCACGGCCCTGGCCCAGGCGAGTGTCTCCGTAACTGAACCAACTGCCGCTTCGCTGAACGATACGGTCTTCGACGGCCATGTCGAGGATATCGGCTTCAAGGCTGATGCCGCAGGAACTGAGCATGTCGAACTCGGCGATCCGAAACGGCGGAGCGACCTTGTTCTTGACCACGCGGGCTTTCATGCGGATGCCGATGGGGAGGTCGCCATCCTTGAGCGTGGCGATTCGACGAACATCGACTCGAGCCGAACTGTAGAACTTCAGTGCTCGACCGCCTGGAGTCGTCTCCGGGCTGCCGAACATCACCCCGATCTTTTCCCGGATCTGGTTGATGAAGATCACACAGCTCTTGCTCTTGGCGATCGCCCCGGTGAGCTTTCGCATCGCCTGGCTCATCATCCTCGCCTGCAGCCCGACGTGGGTGTCACCGATTTCTCCATCGAGTTCAGTCTTGGGCACCAGGGCTGCGACCGAGTCGATGACGATCAAGTCGACGGCGTTCGATTTGATCAGCATCTCGGCGATCTGCAGAGCCTCTTCGCCGAATGTCGGCTGGCTGACGAGAAGCTCTTCGAGATTGACACCGAGCCTCTTGGCCCAGGAGGGATCGAGTGCGTGTTCGGCATCGATGAAGGCCGCAATGCCCTGGGATTTTTGCGCACTGGCAATCACGTGGAGAGCAAGAGTTGTCTTGCCGCTGGATTCCGGTCCGTAGAGTTCGACGATCCGTCCTCGGGGCATGCCCTGGCCTCCCAGGGCCAGGTCGAGCGAGAGGGCGCCGGTTCCGATGCCTTCGATCTTGTGCGTCGAGGCGTCGGAGAGTCTCATGATCGAGCCCGGGCCGAAGGCCTGCTCAATCTGTCCGACGGCGTTGTCGAGCATGCCTGCGGAGGTCTCCGCGGCGGATTTCTTCCGTGTCTTGGTCTTAGCCATGGGGTCCTCACTCCGTTGTCCCGCGGCGCGGCCAGATTCCATCGCAATGTCGGCACGCAATAAGCGACCGGCGACATCCCGCACCGGAAAGCGGATCTTCGCCTCTGGCCCGTCAGTTTTCAACGCCAGTCTGGCAAAAATCCGTGTCACACCTCGAACTGGCTGTCGACTCAGGTCGATCCGGTCTCCTTGGCCAGCAGCAGGCACAGGTAACTTCGACGTTCGCTCTGCTCGAGCCCCAACTTGTTGGCCAGGGCCAACAGGTGATCTCGTGCCGCCTGGTGAGAATCGGGATCGCTGATCGTCTCGAGCTCCACAAAGTTGCCAAGACCCTCGACCTGGTCGATCACCACCTCGACAGAGATTCCCTGCCAGGAGAGCTCGAACGGTTTGCGTTGCTTGGCGACGACTCGCACAGGGTGAAACCCGAGTGATTCGAGAATTTCCGCAGCGATCTCGGCCGAATCGATCCCCGTTTCCAACTCGTGGCGTGTCTTGGCCACCTCGTCGATCAGGGGCCCCTTGTAGGTCAGTTGCACCCGATCCTCATCCTCACGGATTCGCAGAGCTTCATCTGTCCGGGCGAAGTCACGATCGGGATGGGCGTAATAGTGATCGTTTTGGTGCCGCGACGGCATCGGTCGGGCACCGATTGTCTGTAGCCGGTCGGTGACTTGTTCGACTGTCGGCGCCCCGGGCAGCAGCGGAAACTTCAACTCGACTTCAATCGCCATCTTCGGCCTCGTAGCGTTCGATTGCCGTCCCGATTTCGTGGAGGTACTCCCAGGTGAATAACCCGGTGTCGTGGGCGTCGTTCCAGGTGATCTTCAATGCGTAGCTGCCGCTGTAATCGACGGCGGTGGGGTGGATGTCGTCGGGCACCGATTCGGCGTCGAGCACCCGTTCACCGGTCACTTCGCTGACGCACGAGGCACACGGACACAATTGCCGAAGTGCCCGAAAGGGGATCCGGTGTGACTGTCCGTCGGCCCATTCCAGTGACAGCACGTGATCGTCGGTCAGGAACTGGATGCGAGTGGGTACGTCAATTGTCACGTGTCAGTCTCGTCCGGGGTGTGTGATTCGGGGCCAGTAGGTGTCGAAGTTGAAGGTGGGACTGTTGTCGAGGTCGTGACAGGAGATGCAGATCTGGCGGCGGGCCTGTTCGAGTGTCACGCGGACCTCGGCCAGCGACATCTCGACCTGTCCGGCCTCAACCAGTTCCACGTGACGACTGCCCGGGCCGTGGCAGTTTTCGCATCCGTTGCCCAGCAGGTGAGACGAGGTTTGCCGGTCGACATAACCGCTCTTGAAAGGCAGAACCTTCTGAGGTTCCCAGCCGGTGACGTGGCAACTGAGACACTCGGCATCGAATGTGCGGGGCACCCAGTTGTGCTCCTGTCCGTCCCGGCCTGTTGACAGGCTCTCGAAGGCGTCCGCATGCGGAGTGTCCTGCCACTTGGACAGCGCCTTGGTGTGGCATTCGCCGCATCGAGCCGAGCCGAGGAACTTCCGGTTCCCACTGGTTGCGATCGGCAGCATCGAAGCGGCGATGTCGAGTTGTTCGAGTGTCTTCTGGTAGGTACGCATCGCCTCGGTCATCTTCGGGTGATCGGTGAATCGCCGGTTGTCGAGGTTGACGAGTTCGAAGCGGATTCGGGACGGCTGCGATTGACTGTTGATTCCGACGACTCCGGCGTATTTCCCCTTTTGGCCAACGGTGATCACGGTGGTGGTGCCGACCTGGCGAGGATTGTCTGTCAGCGGGTCCTCGGGACCTCCGGCACTGACGACCAGGTTCAGTCGAGGGAACTTTCGGGCGAGTTCGAGTGATGTTTCGACACTCGCGTGTGAGAGCAACACCAGGATCGTGGCTCCATCCCGGGCCAGAGAATCGAGCACACCCGGCAACACCTCCTCGGGTGGTCGAATGGTCACGTCCCCGAGGACACCGGCGGCTTCGAGTTGTCCGCCCAGCCGGGGGTCCAGGATTGCGGTGACTCCGATGGTGTGGTCGCCGGAAGTGATCAGACGGCTGGCGAGCGGCGCGCCGGGCAGGTCGTCGCTGTCGAACAGCCGAAGGTTGGCCGCCAGCAGATGTGGACGGGTTGGCCCAGCCGAAGAATCCGGCGAATCACTGTCCTCGGTTTGTCCCTGTGAGAGCAGGAAGTCGGCTCCCAGTGCCAGGTCTTCGGGTCCGACCCCCACCACCGAGTAGGACATCTCACCCAACGCGGCGAGCATCGTCTGGTATTTCAGCCGGCTCTGCTCGCGACGTCGCTGAACCAGCCCGCCCAGATCAAAGGCGACCGGCCGGAAGCCTCTTCGATCCATTTGCCGCAGCAGGTCCGCGCGACGCGAAAACCCTCCCGATTGGGTCTCCGAACATCCACACGGTTCGAGGTAACCGTGTTGCTGTCCCGAGAAGACCAGTGTCAGATCATCGGGAGACCAGTTTTCGAGTAATGGATCGGCGGAATCCAGGGGCGGATCGCCTGCGGGGTCTGGTCCGGGCTTGTCGATCGGCCAGAACCATCCCGCCAGGATGGCGGAGACTGCCAGAGTGACCAAAAGCGGTGTGGCCCAGCGTGGCATGATCGGACGGTCAAAGAACAAGGAACCGGGAGGAGCCGCTGGAGAGAGTTACCGCGAGACGAATCCGATGAAAAATCGCATCAACCGCTTCTTCTCACCGTCGAACTCGATTATCACTTCGCCCTTCTGGCGATTGATCAGCGCGACAGGAGGTTCGCCCTTGGGAATGGTCAAGGTCATCCAGTAGCGCCGATTTTTCTTGGCGGGGAAGTCGAGGTCACGTTCCAATTCGACGGAAATGAATTTGGGACGGGTGGCGCGGACCCGGATCTTGCCATCACCGGAGACGTCCTTGACCAGCATGGGAATCCGGACGGACTTGCCCTTGGCAGCCGAGAAGGTTCCCAGCCTCAACAGCAACCGATCGCTGTTCCACTCCGCACCTGTCGCTTTCATGAACTCGAGCAGCCCCGAGCGGCTGCCCGTGAGGTGGAAGCTGATCGTGTGGTCCTCGGCGAGGTCGGTGTGGAAGGTGAGAGTTTCACGAAACGGGCCGTCGGCGAGTTTGGTGGCGTCGACGGTGGCAGTGATCTTGTAGCCGGACTTGGGCAGTGGACGGTTGTTGCCCGCCTTCAACTTCGCGGTCACCTTGGCGATTTTCTCCTTGTCGTCGGGAGCGGCACTGGCAGCTGCGGCCAGGGCTTCGAGTTCTTCCCCGTTCATTGGCCGGCTCTTGAAGACGAGCTTTCCGGTGGGATTCTCGATTCTCAGCAACTTGAACTGTTCGGCAATCTCGCTGTGCAGAGTCAACTCGACATCGACGGTGGCGTTGGTGCCGATTTGTCCCACCGACCAGTTCTCCGAGGGCTTGATCACGGCCCGGCGTCCGATCACTCCCTTGATCAGCAGGGGGATCGTGACGTGTTCGGGGTCATTGGTCCGGATTCTTGCCGAGTGTGCGAAGCCAATCGCCGATTTCTTGACCCCCCACGCCACGGTGACTTCCACCGTTTCACCGGGAGGGATCACGTCACGGGAAAGCTTGCCCACCGTGCACTCACACGTGTTGGCTCCCTTGTAGTTGGCGGCCAGTTGCAGCGGGGCTTGGCCCTCGTTGCGAATGATGAAGATGTGTTCGGATTCCTGCCCCTGCTCCATGATCCCGAAGTCGTATTCGCCACCACCGACCAGTACGGCATTGGGATGTGGACCGTTTCTGGAGGGCGTCGGCAACGAGGACTGGTCGTCGGGACGGACGGTGACGGTCGTTGCTTCACGCCAGGACTTGGCTGCGTAAAACAACCCTCCTGTGGCGGCGAGGAAGGTCAGGATGACAGCGGCGATGCGCATGAGAACCTCTGGAAAAGGTGCCGATCGAGCGGGTGCGCGGGACCGTTTCCCCGCCTTCCATCGAATCGACCAGATGAACCGCGAGAGTCAGGACAAAGTCTATTGTTTTCGGTTGCCTCGTGATGACCTTCGCCCGGGCCAGACTGCCATTCTAGGTCGGAGATTTCGGGTCGGTCAATTGCGGCCTTGGGGCAAGCTCCCTTCCTCGGCTGCCGCCTGCACCAGTGACTGCATTTGTTCGAGTCGTTCCCGGCTCAGCAGTTTGTCGACGTGACCCCGCGACTGAAGCAATTGGTGTAATCGGATGGTCTGCCGGGCCTCCCGGGCTGCACGAGAGGCCTGGCCGGTTTCGGCCAGTGTTTCGGCCAGCCAGGCGTGCAAACGAGGGTTGCTCGGATAGCGGTCAACGGCTGCTGTGCCCCAGTGGATCAACTCTTCCCGTGCAACATCATCATCGCGATGGCGTTGCCACTTCAGTCGCACAGCCCGAGCCCGGTCGTGAGCGGAAACCCAGTTGTGGGGATCACGAAGACTGGTTTCGGTGGCGGCACGGATGGCCTGTTCGAAAACCTCGTCGGAGACCGGGTTTCTGGTGGCGTGTTCGATCCTGAGCCGGGCCAATTTTCGCGAGGGGGCCGGGTCAAGTCGATCGGCCCGCTGTGCGTCGTGGAGCAGCCGGGCCGCTTCGCCCGGACGATCTCGCAACAGCAGGGCGTTGTCGGCTTGCTGGTCGGCGACCGAACTCTGGAAGACCGGGTTCACGGCAAAAAGCGTCACGAGCATCAACAGCACTCCACAGCCCACCACCGCGAGTCGGGCTGGCCCCAGCGAGGGAGCCGAGGCGAAGACGTGGCCGCGGTTGGGCCATGGTCGCCAACCGATCACCAGCAGCAACACAAGTTGCATCAACGCCGGTCGACTGAACCCGCCGGCTCCCAGCAGATGGACCAGCAATGCGACCAGTGCGGCCAGGGTCGCCCGTCGTTGAATCGACCGATCGGGTCGCACGGCAGGCAGGCACGTCCAGAACACGATGAAGCCCCCCGCCACACAGGCCAGTCGCGTGTCGAGGCCACCTTCCAGCAGCCAGCCCGGTGCCATTGCCAGTGCGAACCCGAAGACACCGCCGAGGGCGATTATCCCGGTCGGGGCACCCCGGTCCCCCTGCTCACCGACGGTCTCAGACGATGCGGTGTCGTCCTGGTGGCGACCCGCCAGGAGCAGGACGACACATGCGATCAGTCCGGCCAGCCCGATCAGCCCGGAGGTGGCGGTGGCTTCGAGGAGAAAATTGTGCGGGTCGGCGATCTCTTCGCTCGACTCCTCGAACTTGTGTGCCAGGTAGTGTTGGCGGAAGTTTCCCGGGCCGGTGCCCATCAAGGGGCGGTCGGCGATCACTCCCAGGGTGCCCCGCCAGTATTCGAACCTGTAGGAGAGCGACTTGGGGGCTTCGGTGAAGACCTCACGGTCAATCCCTCCGGTCCAGAAGGCGACCACCACCAGCAGTACCGGGACGGAGGCTCCCAGGGCCACGCGACCGGGACGTTCCTTAATCCATCCGAGCACCTGTCCCCCCGCCAGGAGTACGCCACCGGCCGCGAAGCCTGCCCATGCGGTCCGGCTCTTGGTCAACAGCAGGCAGTAGGAGATCAGCAGGAATCCGGCCACGAGGAAAATTGCGGCCGTCGACAATCGGCCGAAGAATCCTTTCCGGTCCGTCTCGGGCCCGTCGGAGTGTCTCCAGGCCGACAACAGGCCCAGGCCGTAGATCAGCAGAGGGGCCAGGAGACCGCCGAGCGAATTGGCGAGGGCGAATAGGGCGTATGGTTCGCGACTGTCGCGGAGACGGCGTTCCCAGAGTTGCCGGGCGGGTCCCTCGAGCGGAACCCCGGCGGCGGCCAGTTCGGCCCTCAATCGACGCGCGGTGGAGATGTCTCGAGATCGGACAGCCGTGTCGAGTTCATCCTGGAGTGTCTTGAACGATTCGATGGCTCGGCGATAGCCGACATGGTGCTGCCAGATGCCCAGGACCGACAGGGACACCGCGACGGCCAGAGTGACACGAGCCAGGGCCTGGAAGTCGGTGGGTTTGGAGAACCATCTTCTAAGCAGGACGAAGGCCAGCAGCAGTGAGATCCACTCACACGCCATGTTGGCGGCGGCCCGTCCGTTGCCATCTCCAGTGGCAATCAGCCAGGCCGCCGAAACGACCTGTGGAGTCACCAGCAGGGTGACCGCGAGATCGATGCGGTCGAATCGCAGGGGGGAGAGTGGCCATCGTCTCAGTCGCGACAGGCTCCAGGTCATTGCCAGCAGAAGCCAACCGGTGACCAGCCACAGCGTGGCCCCTGAGGCGGTCGATTCGGCCGGCATCAGCCAGCGAGCCACCAGCAGGCCGACCGCGATTCCCAGCCAGGCCGGTGACTGTTCCGGGGCGACGTCGGATGCCACGGCCGGGCGGGACCTTTCAGGCATCCTGGCCCCCGCCGTCTTCGGGTTCGTCGGGGATCGGGTCGGAGGGCCGGTCGGCCTGGACCCTGCGGCCGACGGTTTCGAGAATCGCGACCAGGCCCAGCACACAGGCGATCAATGCCAGGATCATCAGGGCCGCCATCCAGTCGGAGACCTGGTACAGCAGCACCCCCCCCAGCCCGGTCATCAGTGTCGCCAAGTGAATCACCAGGACCGCATTTCGTCGACTGAATCCCAGGTCGACCAGCCGGTGGGAAAAGTGGTTCTTGTCGGGCTGGAACGGACTCTGGCCACGTTTCAGCCGGATCAGCATCACGCTGGTGAAGTCATAAAGCGGGATGGCCAGGACGAACAGAGGGGCCAGGATCACGTGTCGGCCTGTTGAGCCGGTTCCGGACTCGTAGAAGGTCCCGACGACGGTCAGTGTCGCCAACAACAGGCCAATGAAATAACTGCCGGCGTCTCCCAGGAAGATCTTGGCTGGAGGCCAGTTGTGGAAGAGGAACCCCGCAAGAGCTCCGGCAAGAACCAGCAGAACACCGGCGACCAGCCAGTGGGGCCTGGGAGTCCCGGTCAGCAGCACGATGGCGAACAGGGACGCCGAGATCAGGGCGATGCCCGGCGAGAGCCCGTCCATGTTGTCGAGAAAGTTGAAGGCGTTGACCAGGACCAGGATCCACAGCACGGTTGCCAGGCCGCCGACCAGCGGGCTGGGCACAAACAGTGTCCCGCGGACGCCGCCGAACACCAGGCCCGCTGCGACCAGTCCCTGGACGGCCAGTCGTGGCCCCCACGGCAAGTTTCGGAAATCGTCGATCAGGCCGACAATCGCCAGGAGCGTGGCTCCTCCCAGGATTCCCCACAGCAAGCCCAGGCGTGAGTGGAGTCCCGCGAGGTCCAGTTCCGTGGCGACGGCCGCCGGCAGCAGGTCATCCAGCGACAGTCCCGGGACCAGGTTGCAGGCGATCAGCGACACCGCCGCCAGCGGAGTGACAACCGAGAACCACACGGCGATGCCGCCACCCATCGGTGTGACCGTCTCGTGGACTTTCCGCGGACCGGGCCGATCGACCAGGCCCCAGGCCGGGGCCCACCGTCGGAGCAGGCCGGTTGCCGTGACCGACAGCAGCATCGGCGGGACCACACAGGCCAGGACGAATGACAGCATACTCCGCTCAGCTCCCAGTCACCGCTCGCTGTCCTGCCGGTTCTGCCGACCTCTTCTTTTTCTTACGGGTCTTGGACCTCTTCCGCTTGAGCGGCTTCCGTGGCTTTCCCTCTTTGGAAACGCTTCCCCTGTCGTCGGGGACGCGGTAGTGCCGGCGGAGCCGTTTCAACTCGCCCTTGAGCCGCTCGGTGACCGACGCGTATTCCGGCGAACCGTAGACACTGCGCATCTCGCGAGGGTCTTGCTTGAGATCGTAGAGTTCCCATTCGTCCAGGTTGTAGAAGTGCATCAGCTTGTAGCGTGCGTCGCGGACGCCCAGGTGCCGCCGCACGCTGTGGGGTCCGGGGAACTCGTAGTACTGGTAGAACAGCGACTTCCGCCAGTTGGACGGTGTTTGGCCGGAGAACAGCGGTCTCAGGCTCAGGCCCTGCATGTCGGAGGGGATGTCCGTATCGGCCAGGTCGAGAAACGTCTGGGCGAAGTCCAGGTTGCTGACCAGGTCGGTGTTGATGCTGCCGGGAGCGATGTGCCCGGGCCAGCGGACCATCAGCGGCATCCGGTAGCTCTCCTCGTACATGAACCGCTTGTCGAACCAGCCGTGGTCGCCCAGGTAAAAGCCCTGGTCGGAGGAATAAATCACGATGGTGTTCTTGGCCAGGCCGGCCTGGTCGAGGTAATCCAGGACCCGGCCGACGTTGTCGTCGACACTGGCGATACACCGGAGGTAGTCCTTGATGTACCGCTGGTACTTCCAGCGGACCAGGTCCTTGCCCTTGAGATTGGCCTTGCGGAATGCGTCATTTTTGGGGCCGTAGGCGGCGTTCCAGGTCTTGAGTTGTTCGGGGGTCAGGTTTCGAGGAGGGACCAGCTTCAGGTCATTCCGCGTCATCGTGCGGGCGATCGACATGTCCTGTGTCCGAGCGGCGGTGCCACGGCCGACGTAGTTGTCGAAGAGGTTGTCGGGTTCGGGGATCTTGACATCGTCGTAGAGTGCCAGGTGTTTGGGACCTGGTTGCCAGTTCCTGTGTGGGGCCTTGTGCTGGAACATCATCAGGAAAGGCTTCGTCGTGTCGCGGGTCTTGAGGAACTTCAGCGCGATGTCGGTGATGATGTCGGTGGTGTAGCCGGTGTGCTTGACCCGGCTGCCGTTGCGGATCATCGGTGGGTTGTAATAGGGGCCCTGGCCGATCAGTACCTCGTGGAAGTCGAATCCGGTCGGCAGGCTTTTCAGGTGCCATTTGCCGATCATCGCGGTCTGGTAGCCGGACTTCTGCAACAGCTTGGAGAAGGTCTGCTGCCCGCCGTTGAACCGACCCCGGTTGTCGATGACGCCGTTGAGGTGGCTGTGCTTGCCGGTCAGGATCACGGCCCGGCTGGGACCGCAGATCGAATTGGTGCAAAAGCAGTTGCGGAAGAGCATCCCCTCGTTGGCCAGGCGATCGAGTTGTGGGGTCTTGTTGATCTTCGATCCGTAACACGACAGCGCGTGTGCGGCGTGATCGTCAGTGAAGATGAACACGATGTTCGGCCGGGTGGCGGCGAGAAGATCGGTGGCCGCCAGGGTCGCAATCAGCAGCAGGAGAGTGGCCAGGCGGCCCGGGCGGGTGATGGTCATCGGGAGCCTCAAACAGCGGGGACAAGGTCGGAAGCCACCCGATTCGCATGGATGGTCGGACCGGCTTATCTTCAGCACTGTGCCGATGAACTTCAAGACCCGGTGGTCACGGCCGGTTCGGTCGAGTCGACGCGTTCCAACCGGCCGAACGTCTCATCGGTCGACCCGTCGTGGTTTCTCCCGGTCGGCTGCTCGGCACGATTGTGGCCCAGCCAGTCGGCCATGCCGGTGTGGATTCCCGTCCAGTCTCCCAGCTTCTGCGACCAGCGAATGGGCAGCAGTGCCCTCGAGAGTGGGATCAGGCTGACGGCTCGGGGCAGCATCAGGTTCGGACGACCAGCGAGTACGGCGCGGACCACTTGACGGGCGACCTCGGCAGGGGTGAGCAGTCGTGTGAATCGTGGTGGGCGGACGCCGGAGAACAGTCCGGTCGAGATGTAGCTCGGACAGACAGCGGTGACACTGGCATGCCGGTGCCCACTGTGTCTCAGTTCTTCGCGTAGCGATTCGGTGAAGCCCAGGACGGCCCACTTGCTGGCGGCGTAGGTCGAGGCGCCCGGCAAACCAATCAGCGCAGACGCACTGACGATGTTGACCAGATGGGCAACCGGCGAGCCGAGGACAACGGGAAGGAACGCGTGGGTGACCCGGATCGGGCCATGCGTATTGACCTCGAACGTGGCGAGATGTTCGTCAACCGGGACGTCGGTGAACAGACCACCTCGGACGATTCCGGCGTTGTTGACCAGCACGTCGACAGCACCGGCACGGGTCATCACTTCCCGTCGCGCCCGCTCGATGCTTTCCGGACAGGTCACATCCATCTCAAGACCGATCACCGCGTTACCACGTCGGCTGAGCCATTCGGTCGTCATGTCGATTCCCGACCGATCACTGTCGGTCACGATGATCCGGGATCCGGCGTCGGCGAATGCTCCGGCCAGTGCGCGGCCCAGGCCATGTCCGGCTCCGGTGATCAGCACCCAACGGTCCGTCAGTCGTGTTGTTGGCCGTGTCATGGTTGCGGCCTCCAGGCCCGGAGGTCTCGGAGCAGCGGTCAATTGTGGTCAGTTCATGTACGGCGAATCAGTCTCCAGAGGGTCTTCCAGCCGGGCCGGTCGTAGAGGTCCAGCAGGGCCCACGAAAGTGGCTCGGGATTGGGGTGACTGGGGAACCATGGCGGTCGTGGAAACGACGTCAGCGGTCCGTCCATCACCACCTGGTCGACTCCGTCGAGCAGGAAGGTGTTGTGCACCCGTGCGTTGCCACTCTGGACGTCGCCCCGGGTGCTGTCGGGGTGGCCACCCCAGGGGGGGCTGGCCAGGACATAGCTGAGGCCAACCCACTGGTTGATGCCAACCATGCCGTATTTCAGTGAGGCAACCAATCGGTCGAGCCGGTCTCGGGCGGCGCGATCCCGTCGCTGGCTCGATGGGACGGTCAGTGTGGCACTGAGAGTGCCCCACAGGGTGTTGTTGCAGAAAACGGCCGCCCGGCGGCAGAATTCCTCGGATGTCCCGGCCTCGAGACCCACCTCGGCCAGTACGCAGGTGAACGGCTCGCGAGCGAAGAAGGGAGAATCGGATCCCGGGTTGACGTCTCGAATCATCGTTGGCTGAATCCGGTCACCGTCCGGATTCTGCCCGGCGAATTCTTCGAAACGCTCCGTGGCGCCCGGGCACCAGGCATCGCGAGGCTCGGCGTTCTTCAGCACCTCGGCAACTCGATCGACGAAGCGATCTCGCTGGCTCCAGCCCCGCCAGGTCACCAGCACCCGGGTGGCCACGCAGTTGCATCCGGCGTTGTTGATGACCGACGAGGCGACGTTTTCGGCCTGGTACTCCAATTGCCGTTTCGTGTACTGGCCGGGAATGATGATCCAGGGACTGATGTTGCCCAACTCGGCCGAGACGGGTTTTTCGAGTAACGGCCGGTCGAATCGGCGTCGTTCGTCGTTTTCGGGTCCGGGAGATCCCCAGACGATTGCGTCATGCGTCTCGACGCTGCCGGTGATGTGAACCGCATCGATACCCGGGTGGGTCACCGCGCGGCTGCCGGTCTCGGCATTGCCGGAGATGATCCTCAGGTATCCGTGGTTGATCAGCGGTGCCAGCAAACGCTCGAAGATCGGTTTGAGAGGTTCGTGCAGAGGGTGCAACTTCAACAGCACCGCTTCGCTGCGAGCGAAGATGCGATCACAGGTGTCGAGTATCGGAACACTCGAGATGTTACCGGCCCCGAGTACCACTGTGACTCGCGGTGCCCGGGCCGATTGCGATCGCTGGAATCGGTCAGCGGCGTGGTTCTCGAGCGTGGACGGAGAAATGCCGGCTCGCATTCGGACCCGTGTCTTGAAGCCCGTGAAGACCAGGTGGTCAAACAGTCCGGCGACCGGCATCACGGGGACCAGCAGACGACCGTCGATCCCGCGACAGATCCGACCTGGCAGGCGAGGTCGACCGGTGGTGCTGATGTCCCGGAAAGTTCTTCCGAGCAGATGCAGATAGCGGGTGGTTGCCACCGGCCCCGACAGGATCTCTTCACTGCGAATATGATCAGTCGGCCTGATCTGCTTGATCGCGGTGGAGCAGTCGACCCATTCCCGGGCCAGTCGCCCCACGTTTTTCTGCACGGCCTCGACCAGTTGGATCCGTTCCAACAACGGGCTCATTGCCAATTGTTCGGACCCAGCAACGAGTTCCTCAAGCAGGTCGTCAAGTGCGAGAGTGTCGGTGGGATCCACGGTTGTCGTGTTCGTCGGTCCGCACAGCACGGCCGGCTGTCGCGACAATTCGTTCCCAGTTGGCTCGAACATTACGGATCTCCTGCACGAATCCATCCGGGTTCGGACACACGACCCGATGGATTCTAGACCCGTG
>DLVV01000304.1:14065-20463 GCA_003445035.1 Planctomycetaceae bacterium
CCTGTCAGCCGCGCCGGTTATTCCGGCACCTGTTCGGTTTCGGCTGAGGTTCGTCCAGCGATCTCGTTGACGACGGTGTCGGCGATTTGGTCCAGCGGGATCCGGGTGACGTCGGAGTCGGTCCGCCACTTCAGTTCGACGACGCCGTCGGCGAGTCCTTTGCCACCGACGATGACTCTCAAGGGGATCCCGATCAGGTCGGCGTCCTTGAATTTGAAGCCAGGACGGGCCTTGCGTTCGTCCATCAGCACGTCGATTCCGGCACTGCCGAGTTGTTCGTAGATCGACTCGGCAGCTGACATCACGTCGTCGTCGGTGATGTTCAGGGGGATCACCAGCACCTGGAAGGGTGCGATCGAGAGTGGCCAGATCAATCCGTTGTCGTCGTACGAGGTTTCGGCGACCGCGGCGACGATGCGATTGATTCCGATCCCGTAGCAACCCATCAGCATCGGGTGCTTGACCTCGTTCTCGTCGAGGTATTCGGCCGAGAGTGCGGTGGAGTATTTGGTCCCAAGTTTGAAGACGTGTCCGACTTCGATTCCACGTGCGAGTTCCAGCGATCCGTCACAGCGAGGACAGGGATCGCCGGCGGTGGCCATTCTCAGATCGTGAGTGGTGTCCAGCGAGTAGTCTCGGCTGATATTGACACCGGTGAGGTGGGCATCACCCTGGTTGGCTCCGGTGATGGCATCAGTGATCTGCACCACGTCGTGATCGGCCAGCAAGGGGCAGTCCAGTCCGACGGGACCGGCGAAACCGACCGGGGCACCGGTGACTCGGGTGATCGTCCCGGGGTCGGCCAGTTCGATCGTCGTGCCGCTGATGGCTCGCCGGATCTTCGCCTCGTTCGCCTCGTGATCACCTCTGACCAACACCGCCACGGGTTCGTCGTCGATGGAGTAGATCAGGGTCTTGATCATCTGCGACGGTTCGCAGCCAAGCATGCGGCTGACCTGTTCGATGCTGCCGGCCTCGGGCGTATCGACCAGGGCTCGCTCGGCCATTTCGGCAGGGGCCGTGATTTCCGGAGCCGCCCGCCCGGTCTCGGCCCGCTCGGTATTGGCGGCGTATCCACAGGTGTCACAGTGGACGATTTCGTCCTCACCGTTCTCAGCCGGCACCATGAATTCGTGCGACGCGTCTCCACCGATCGGACCACTTTCGGCTTCGACCGGTCGGTAGTCGAGGCCGCACCGCGAGAAGATCCGGCGGTACGCGTGGTACATCTGCTCGTAGGCTTCGTTGAGTTGATCGAGGTCGGTGCCGAAACTGTAGGCATCCTTCATCTGGAATTCGCTGGTCCGCATCACGCCGAAACGGGGGCGTTCCTCGTTCCGGAATTTTGTCTGGATCTGGAAGACGGTGATCGGCAACTGCTTGTAACTCTTGATCTGCCGCGCCATCAGGTCGGTAACGACCTCCTCGTGTGTCGGGCCAAGAACGACCTGGATCTGCCGGTCGCCGCGGACGAGTGGGAAGTTGATCAGGGCGTTGCCGTAGTCGTCGATCCGGCCGGTCTGTTCCCACAGTTCGGCTGGGCACAGTGCCGGCATGAACAGTTCGATCGCACCGGCCCGTTCCATTTCCTCGCGGACGATCGCCTCGACCTTCCGCACCGCCCGCCAACCCAGCGGCAGGTAGGTGTAGGCTCCGGCCATCACCTGCCGGATCAGCCCGGCGCGGAGCATCAACTGGTGGCTGGGGATCTCGGCGTCGGCCGGGATTTCCTTCATCGTCGGAATAAAACTCTGGCTCCAGCGCACGCTTGATCTCCCTGGCCTGTCGATCCCTGCTTGGGGTGCCCCACCGCATGATCTGGGGGTGGGTGTTCGAAGATGGGATTCTAGCAGAGAGGCTCGGGGTGGAACACGGCCGATGGTCTGGACGAGCGGTGGCCTGTCGTTCGAGTTGGCTGGGGCCTAGAATCGTCTCTTGTCCCCTACGGGCGGTCCCAGTTCCCCCCGGATTCGTGGCACCTCATGCCCCGCCAATTCGTCGAACATCTCCGCAACGGTCAAACGGTCGACGAGATTTTTCTGCTGACGGAGAAGCAGTTGCGAGCCAACCGCAACGGTGATCTCTTCCTGCTGGTTCATCTCAGGGACCGCACCGGCGAGGTTCACGGATTGATGTGGAACGTCTCGGAGGATTCGGTGGCGGGGTTCGACACGGGGGACTTTGTCCGGGTCGAAGGCAAGGTGCAACTCTACCAGGGAGCCCTGCAGACGATCCTGACGCGGGTCAACGCAGTCAGTGCTGCGGCGATCGAGGTATCCGATTTTGAGGAGGATCGCAGCGAGGCGTCCGAACGGCAACTGGTCCGGGTCAACGAGTTGTTGAGGAATCTCGGGAACGAGGATCTCCGCGAGTTGATGATCGGTTTCCTGGACGACGAATCGTTGATCAAAGCTTTCGCCCGTGCCGTAGCCGGGGTCAAGATCCACCACGCGTTCCGTGGCGGGCTGCTGGAACATGTTTCCACGCTGATGGAGGCGGCTGACCAGATCTCGAAACTCTACCCGTTCCTGGACCGTGATCTGCTGCTGGCCGGCGTCTTCCTGCACGATTTGGGCAAGGTTCGTGAGATTTCCATCGAGGGCAGTTTTTCCTACACCGACGAGGGCCAGTTGCTGGGCCACATCGTGCTGATTCTCGAGGAACTCGAAACGAAGGTGTCCGACTTCGCCGACCGGACCGGCCGTGAGTTCAACCCGGACCTGCTGCTGAAGCTGAAGCACCTGATCGTCAGTCACCACGGATCGCTGGAGACAGGCAGCCCACGGGTGCCGATGACCATTGAAGCGGTCGCCCTGCACCATCTGGACAACCTCGACGCACGGATCAACGAGGCGATGAACTTGATCAACAGCGATCCGAACCGGCAGTCGGCCTGGACGGCCTTCGTGCCTCGGCTGGGTCGCAAGTTCTACAAGGGTCGGGATCCCGGCCCCGCTCTCACGTCATCCGGCAACAGCGAGGTCTAGTCGGCGGTGGGACGACGGGGGCCAAGCGGGCCGGAGATCTTCGAGGGGCCGGTGCAACGAACCGCCCGGGGCGCGGGTTTCTTCCGGCTGCCGCCTCGAAACGACGGGCGGCCGTCGCTGGAGTTGTTCATCAGCTCCAGCGAGATGAACGGGGCGATGAATGGGGACATCGTCCGGGTCCGCAAGCTTGGCCGTCGTCGGAGCGGAGGCGGGCAGTGCGGCGAGGTGGTCGAGGTACTCGAACGGTCCACGAACAGGTTCGTTGGTCGCTACTTCGAACGTGACGACCGGGGATGGGTGCGGGTCGATCGACGGATGTTCGACGGCCCGATCGCGGTGGGAGATCCGGCCGCCAAGGGGGCCCGACCGGGTGACCAGGTCGTTCTGGAGATGCTGTCGTTTCCCGATGGCAGTCGATCGGGAGAGGGTGTGCTGGTCGAGGTGCTGGGACGGCGGGACGAGCCCGGAGTTGACCAGCAGACGGTGATCAACGAGTACGGGTTGAGGGTCGAGTTTCCCGACGAGGTGCTCGAGGCGGCCCGTGAGGCGGCCGCCGGCTTCGATGAGGACACCGTCACCGGACGTGTGGATTTCACCGGGTTGACGGTTGTCACGATCGATCCCTCCGATGCGCGCGACTTCGATGATGCGATCTCGCTCGAGCCGCTTGGCGACGGAGGTTGGCGACTGGGTGTCCATATCGCCGACGTGTCGCACTTTGTCCAACCAGGAGGGGCACTCGACCGCGAGGCAAGGCTTCGAGGGACCAGCACCTACTTGCCGGGACGGGTCGTTCCGATGCTTCCCGAGTTGATTTCCAATGGCCTGGCCAGTCTGCAGCAGAAGCGGCTCCGCTACGTGCTCTCGGTCCTGATCGATTACAGCGAGGAGGGAACTGTCAGGGGGGTCGAGTTCGCTCGAGCGGCCATCCGGGTCACCAGGCGTTTTGGTTACGAGGAGGTCAGCGAGATCCTGGCCGACCCCGAACAATTCCACGGTAGGGTTGCGGCACCGGTCCGGAAGTTGCTCGTCGACATGCATCGACTCAGTCGTACGCTCCGTTCGAGACGATTTGACGCCGGGGCTCTGGAACTGCACTTGCCGGAGATTCGCATCGAACTGGATGACCAGGGGAGGGTCGAGGACGTGCACGAGGTGGTTCATGACGAGAGCCACCAGGTGATCGAGGAGTTCATGTTGGCGGCGAACATCGCGGTTGCTACAGAGCTTTCCGATCGTGGGCTGGTGTTCCTGCGACGGGTGCACCCGTCCCCCAGCCCGTCGAAACTCCGGCAGTTTGCCTCCTTCGTTGCCGGCCTGGGGTTTCGGCTGGATCGTCCCCAGTCGCGGCACGCTCTGCAGAAACTGATTGATTCGGCCTCTGACGGCCCACTGAGCCACGCGGTCAACTACGCGTTGTTGCGGAGTTTCAAGCAAGCCGAGTACACCGGCCGCCAGGACGGACATTACGCGTTGGCTGCCGACGATTATTGCCACTTCACCAGCCCGATTCGCCGCTATCCCGATCTGGTGATCCATCGCATGATCGCTGCGATCGCCACCACGAAACGTCCCAAGGGTCTGAGCGATGCCAAGGCAACGCGGCTGGGGCGGGCGTGTTCGATGACCGAGCGGCGATCCGAACAGGCCGAACGGGCGCTTGTCCAGTTGAAACTGTTGCACTACCTCGCCGGTCGACGAGGCGAAACGATCGAGGCGGTGGTGGTGGGCGTCGAGAAATTCGGGGTCATTTGCCGGGGAACCCGGATTCCTGTCGAGGCACTGGTGCATGTCAGAGAACTGGACGAGAACGAGTATTTCGACTTCGATCGCGATGAGTTGATCCTGACCGGACGTCGGACCGGTCGGTCATTCCGCCTGGGAGACCCGGTGCAGGTGAAGATCGTGGCGGTCGATCTTGACGAACGGAGTGTCCGGTTCGAAATGGACCGTCGCAGCGGCAAGACGCGGCGAAGTGGCGGCCGCGGGCAACGGTCGAAGACGTCCGGGTCACGGTCCTCGAAAAGATCGGATACGGACGATCGAAAGCGATCACGTGGCCCGAAGAAGCGTCGTGGCGGACGCGGTGGCAAGAGAGGCCGTCGGGGCGGTCAACGTTGACCCTTGACAGCGGTGCCGGAGCGGGACAACGTGCGGTTGAGACCGACCCTCGACGGAGGGTGTTATCGTGGAACAAGACCGAGACGATCGATGACCGAGACACTGTTGCGGACGCCGTTTCACGCCTGGCACGCTGATCACGGAGGGCGGCTGGTCGATTTTGCCGGTTGGGAGATGCCGGTTCAGTACACTTCGATCATCGAGGAGCACACCGCCGTCAGGTGCTCGGCAGGACTGTTTGATATCGCTCACATGGGGCGGCTGATGTTTTCCGGCCCCGATGCCTGCCGGTTGCTGGACCGGCTGGTCACCAACGATGTTGCGGCCCTGGAGGTGGGCCAGGTCCGGTACGCGCTGGTCTGTCGTGACGATGGTGGGATTCTCGACGACGTGCTCGTGTACCGGTTCGCTGACGATTACCTGCTGGTGGTCAACGCTTCGAACCGGGTGAAGATCGTCGAATGGATCGAGGATCATTGCCAGGGATTCGACGTGGAGGTGGTAGACCGGACCCATGACTGGGCGATGCTGGCGGTGCAGGGACCGGGCTCGGTTGAACTGGTTGCCGGTGTCACCGACCACGACGTGGCGGCAATGCCGTATTACCGCTGTGCCATCGGTCCGGTTCTGGGAAACCCGGCCCGGATCAGCCGCACGGGTTACACAGGCGAGGACGGTTTCGAGTTGATCGTACCGGCCGAGGTGGCGGTTTCGGTTTGGGAGAGGCTGATGGAGGCGGAAGACGCGATGGCTTGCGGTCTGGGGTGTCGCGACACGTTGCGATTGGAGGCCGCCATGCCGCTTTACGGTCATGAACTCGATGAACACACCGATCCGTACACGGCGGGTCTGGGATTCGCCGTCAAGATGGAGGCCGACGAGTTCATCGGTCGCGAGGCGGTGTTGGCGGCTCGCGACCGGGACGGCCGACGGCGGCGGGTGGGGCTGAGGCTGGAAGGTCGACGGATCGCTCGTGAAGGGGCATCGGTTTTCAGCGATGCGTCGGCCGTGGGCGAGGTGACCAGCGGGACGTTTTCACCGACGCTCGAAATGGCGATCGCGATGGCCTACGTTGAGCCGGCGGTGGCCGAATTGGGAACGGCCGTGGAGGTCGACATCCGTGGCAAACGGGTGCCCGCCGAGGTGGTGAAGCTGCCGTTCTATCGCCGGGATGCGTGACGCGTCTCGGATCAGCTCTTCGGCAGGTAGGCCGCCTTGCCGGGGATCCGGGTGCGGATGCTCAGCAGGTAGGGGCCGCAGGTGACATAGAGGCTCTTGAGGTCCTTGCCA
>DLVV01000128.1:0-14102 GCA_003445035.1 Planctomycetaceae bacterium
CCGGCGGCGGGTTCAAACACGGCCGCTACATTGCCCGTGACGAGAAGAAAAACACACCGCTGTGCGATCTGTTCGTTACGATGCTCGACAACGCGGGACTTGAAACCGAGTCCTTCGGCCAAAGCCGGGGAACGCTGAGCTGGTGAGTGGGCACATGGGTCAACACTACATCGCTTTTGACATCGAGACGGCCAAGATCATCGACGGCCCGGTGGGCGACCTGAAATCGCACCGGCCGCTGGGTATCACCTGTGCCGCGACTTTCTCGAGCAACGAAGACGAACCGCGGACCTGGCACGGCAAGACAGCCGAGGGGACGCCGTCACCACAGATGACCACCGAGGAGGTAGGCGAACTGGTCCGGTTCCTGGTGGACGCCAGCTCCAACGGTGCCACCATCCTGACCTGGAACGGCCTGGGCTTCGACTTCGACATCCTGGCCGAGGAATCGGGGATGCCCGAGGAGTGCAAGCAGTTGGCGCGTCACCACGTGGACATGATGTTCCACGTCTTCTGTCAGCTGGGTTACCCGATCGGGCTGGGCAAGGCCGCCGAGGGAATGGGGCTGCCGGGAAAGTCCTCCAACGAGGCCCAGAAACTGGCGCCCGATATGTGGGCCGACGGGCGTTATGACGAGATCCTCGAATACGTGGCCCAGGACGCCCGCGCCACGCTCTCGATTGGGCAGACCTGCGAGGAACGCGGTGAGATCTGCTGGATCACCCGCAAGGGCTATCCCACGTGCAAGCCGTTGACCGACGGCTGGCTGACGGTCACCCAGGCGCAGGCACTGCCCGAACCGGATACGTCGTGGATGGACGACCCGATGAAGCGGACTCGCTTCACCGACTGGCTGTGACCCGCCGGTCCCAGGCGGCGTACAGGTCGGCCAGTTCCCGGACTCGCTCGGGATGCTTCGACGCCAGGTTGTTCATCTCGGTCCGGTCGGCCTGGACGTCGTAGAGTTCCCACAGCTGGTCGAGGTCGGCCGGTGGCTTGCGGAGAATCCGGCCCTTCCGACCGGCGCGCCACGGGTTGTACTGGTAGGTGTGATCCGGCGAGACCAGCTTCCACCGGCCCCGACGAACGGCTCGCCACAACGCCCGCTGATTCCAGTACAGCGTCCGCGGCTGGTCTCCACCCGCTTTTCCGGAAAGGATCGGCAGCAAGCTGCGCCCCTCCAACGGCGGGATCTTCTGCTCGCCGACCGTTTTCGGATAGGTCGCGGCGGCAATGTCCACGCAGGTGGCCATGACGTCGATGACGTGTCCCACGCCAGCGGTGATCCGACCTCCGGTCTTGATCACCCGGGGCCAACGGGCGATCAACGGCGTCGAGATTCCTCCCTCGTGGTTCCATCGCTTGAAGTGCCGGAACGGCGTGTTGCTGAGATTGGCCCACGGCAGATCCACTGTCCGGTAACTCTCGACCGGACCGGGTGGAATCTCCGGCGTGCTGGTGCGGTCCTCGTCGCTGGGACCGTTGTCCGAGAAGAACAGCACCAGCGTGTTCTCCTCCTGCCCGGTACTGCGCAGCCGCCCAAGCAGCCGGCCGATGTTGCGATCCATGCGATCAACCATCGCGGCGTAGACGGCCATCTTCAGATCCCAGGCGTTCTTGTCATCAACGTCATCCCACGCGGGCGCGTGACGGTTGCGGGGTGGAAGCTCCAGGTTCCCATCGACCAGGCCCAGCCGTTTCATCCGCTCCAGACGTTTCTTCCTCAGCTCGTCCCAGCCGGACAGGAACTTGCCCCGGTACCGGGCGATGTCCTCCGGCGGCGCGTGCAACGGGTAGTGCGGCACCGTGTAGGCCACGTACAGGAAGAAAGGCTGATCCTGAGTGTCGGACTCGCCGAGAAACCGGAGAGCCGAATCGGTGAACGCGTCGGTGGTGTAAAAACCCCGGGAGGGGGTGTACGGCTTGACGACCCGATCGGCGACGGCGAACGGCTGGTTGTCTCCGACAAACTTCTTTCCCGGTTCAGGCTCGCCGGGACGTCGTGCCCCGGGGTTGAACTGGTTGCAGCACCCGGTCAGCAACCCGAAGTATTTCTGGAAACCGCGTTGCCGTGGGTCGCCGGCCAGGTGCCACTTACCGGCCATCAACGTCCGGTACCCGGCCGCCCGCAACACCTCGGCGGATGTCACGCACCGCTGGAGCCTGGTGAGACCGACCTGGCGGGGGTAGAGGCCGGTGACCAGTGACGCACGCGTGCCGGTGCAGATCGCGTTGTTGTAGAACTGCGTGAACCGCAGCCCCTGGCGAGCCAGCCGGTCGAGATTGGGAGTGGCGATCTCGCCCCCGTAGCAGCCCAGGTCCGAATACCCCAGGTCGTCGGCAACGATCAGCAGGATGTTGGGCCGCTCGGCGGCCGACAGGGACATCCCCGGCAGCCACAGGCAGGCCACGGCCATCAAGATCCGACGGCCTCCAGGTCTCCCGCACATCACTCGCTCTCCAGGCCTACTCGAAACCGGTCCACACAGCCACTCGTTCGACCATCCATTCAAGCTCTCAACAGGTCGTCGATTCAAGCGAGAGCCTCCCCAAATCGCTCCTCGAGGCCTGCTGCTCCCTCGCGTGCACGCGTGCGCACCCGGGTGCGCGCGGCCGCGTTAATTAACAGGTAGAGGGCGTCGGCGATGTCCGAACGCCATTTTCGATCCGTTTCAAGGAGACTCAAAATGACACGCAACACGAACAAGAAGAGCCGCAAGCGGGACGCCTGGAAACAACTGGCCGACGGACAACTCGACCGGGCGATCTTCCTGGACTTTGAGCAGTACGAGCAGGGGCCTCCGGTCCTGGCCGGAGTCCTGGTCGACGGTCGCTTCGACCAGGTGGTCTTCGATGACCGACTCGCCTCCGCAGCGCACCACAATGACCTGAGAATTGTCCCGGTGAACGACTGGGCACAGGCCCTTGTGGAACTCGCGACCAGAGACAATCGCCGCGTCGTGGCATTTTCAGAGACCGAAATCAAGTCACTGGCGGAACTCGAAATCGTGCTGCCACCCGAGTTGTTCGTCAATGCGCTCGTCCTCGCCAAGGAGTGGCGACGGAGGTTCCGTAGTGAAGCCCTCCGACAGATCCAGCTTCAGCGAAAACGATGGAAGAACTCACGCAGCACCAAGCAGCGCAATCGCCACTCCCGCAGGGAAGGCAATCGGTGGATCGACTACGCCAGGCTGGGAGGAATCGAGACCCCTCACATGTACGCCCATGGACAAGTCACCGCGAGGTTGAATGCGGTCATGGGCCAGTTGAGCCGCCGTGGTGACTTTCAACTGCTCACTCCGACCGCCAAGTCCAAGTGGGCCAACTTGCTGAAGCACAACCGTTTCGATGTCGAGCAGTTGGCGGAATTCCTGCAACTGGTGGTCAGCGATTTCCGTGGCGCCGCGTAGACCGCCACCGGCTTCCGTTCCGGCAATCAACCACACCAGCCAGGGATTCCGTTCTGTTGGCTGCGGAAGAATTGATTCGGTTGTTGATTTTTCTGTTGGAACCCCTTTCTGGACGGAAAAGGTATATTCACGTCCGCTTCATCTCCGAATTGACCATCATTCAGCCTGTGCGATAGGCTGGGGTTCTTCCACGAACTTCGAGTCGACGAACTCATGCTCAGAATCCTTGGTACCGGACGTTCACTGTCTCACCACGGTCGTGGTGGGCTGGATCGTCGCGAGATGCTCCGCGTGGGCGGACTGGGCCTGGCCGGATCACTGACCGGCGGCTCGATTCTGCCGGCCGCGAAATCCGTTCCGACGCCCGGGTTCGAATCGACCTTTGGCCGTGCCAAGAACTGCATCCTGCTCTACATCTACGGTGCCTGGAGCCAGCTCGACACGCTCGACCCGAAACCTGACGCTCCCGAAGAGATCCGCGGCGAATTCGGAACGATCGCGTCGAAGCTCGCCGGCGTGCGGGTCAACGAGCTGCTACCGATGACCGCGAAGGTGCTGGATCGCTGCACGGTGATCCGGTCGATGTCGCATCCCTGGCCACTCCACAACGCCGCCTACACGCTGACGGGGAATCTCGAGACGACCAATCTCGAGGGCCGCCAGCGTCACCCGGATCACTGGCCGTTCTTCGGCGGCGTGCTCGATTTCCTGGACGAACGAACCAACCGCGAGAACCGGGCCTTCCGGCCGCCGGTCAGTGTCGGGCTGCCCTGGGTGCAGAGCACCCGCTCGGGTCCGAACAAACGGGCCGGCACGTTCGGAGGATTCCTGGGCGCGTCCTACGACCCGGTGTGGGGAGAATTCCGGGGCGAGATGCCCCAGGGCGACCCGTACCTGGAGGTCACTCCCGAGGGCCGCTTTTCCTTCAGCGAACGGCACGTCCCCGGCCTGACGCTCGACATTCTCAACCGCCGCCGGTCGTTGCTGGGTCAACTGGAAGACCAGGCTCGCTGGATCGACCAGGCCTCGTCGGTCCGCAGTTACCAGCGGACCCGTGAACGAGCGTTCTCGGTGGCCTCCTCCGACAAGCTGCGACGCGGCCTGGACATCCAGAGCGAACCTGCCGGCGTCCGCGAGCGTTACGGCATGAACCTCTTCGGCCAGTCCTGCCTGTCGGCCCGCCGGCTGATCGAAAACGACGTGAAACTGGTCACGGTGATCTGGGACGAGTGGGAACGCTCGGACGAGAGCTGGGACACGCACCACGACCATCACCCACGGATGCGAAAACTGCTGCTGCCCGGATTCGACCGAGCCTACTCGGCACTGATCCGCGACCTCGAACAACGCGGCATGCTCGACGACACGCTGGTGCTGTGTCTCAGCGAGCACGGACGCACGCCGAAGTTCTACAACACCAACAAGGGACCCGGCCGCGGCCACTGGTCGGAGGTCTACAGCCAGTTGTTCGCCGGAGCCGGCATCAGGCCCGGCACCCTGATCGGATCCTCCGACGAGATCGCCGCCTACCCGGCCGAGCGACCCATCTCGCCCAAGGACATCCTGGCCACGGCCTATCACCTGCTGGGAATCGACCACGAGCAGAAGATCGCCGACCGGCAGGGTCGTCTCTGGCCGCTGGTCCACGGTGGACACATTGTCCCCGAACTGATTGGCTGAACGGTCACGCACTCGCGGCAACCACGCGAACGGACCAGCCCTGATGCGCATCACCGAGATCGAATCGATCATCCTGCAACACGACATGCAGGAGGAACTCGGTTTCGCCCAGGGCTATTACGACAAGCGGACCGCTCATCTTGTGCTCGTGCACACCGACGAGGGACTGACGGGAATCGGCGAGATCTTCGGAGCCGGGAACTTCGCCTTCGCCAACCAGGCCATCCTCAGGCACGTGATCGCCCCGCAACTGGTCGGCCGCAACCCGTTGGACATCAACGTCATCTGGCACGATGTCTATAACGCGGTCCGCGACCACGGCCAGAAAGGGATGCCCATCTGTTGTCTTTCGGGCGTCGACATCGCCCTGTGGGACATCCTCGGCAAGGCCACCTCCCAACCGCTTTACCAGTTGCTCGGCGGCAAGGCCCGTGATGACTTCGTCGCCTACGGCTACGGGATGATGTTCCGCAAGCGGGACGACCTGCCGGCGGTCTTCGAACAGGAAGTGGCCGCGATCGTCGCGAAAGGATTCACCGCATCCAAGATGAAACTCGGCCTGGGTGTCGAACGCGACATCGAGCTGGCCACGGCCGTGCGACGCGGGGCCGGTGACGGCTTCAAGTTGATGGCCGACACCAACCACGCCTACGCCGTCGGCGAGGCGATCCAGCTGGGACTGGGCCTGAGGGAACTGGGCTACTACTGGTTCGAAGAGCCGGTGATGCCCGAGGACTACGACGGGTACCGCCAGGTCCGCGACGCCCTGCCGGGCATCCACATTGCCGGGGGCGAGGCCGAATGGACCCGCTTCGGACACCGTGAACTGCTCTGCCGCCGCTCGGTGGATATCCTCCAGCCAGAAGTCGCCGCGACCGGAGGGATCAGCGAGTTCATGAAGATCGTGGCGATGGCCCACGCCTTCGGCACCCCGGTGATTCCGCACGTGTGGGGTTCGGACGTGCTGATCGCCGTCGACATGCACCTGGTGTCGGTCCTTCCCGATCTCCCCGGCGGGCTGAAACAGTTTGAACCGATGCTCGAATACGACACGACTCCGAACCTGTTTCACGAACAGTTGTTGAGTGAGCCACTGGGAGTGCTCCAACAGGTCCGCGACAACGGCGGTCGGGTCCGCCCTCCGGACGGTCCCGGCATCGGCATTGCCTTGAACGAGGATTTCGTTGCGAAGTATCGTGTCGCCTGATTCGAACCCGGTACAGCAGCCAGGAAATCTCCAACTCTCAACAGGAACAGGCCCGGAATGCGCAATCGACAACTCCTCTGTCTCGTCCCACTGATCCTGGCTGGTTTTGCGACAGGCTCGGCCGCCGCAGGAAAAGTGGTCAAGGACATCGAGTTCGCCAACGTCAACCGGCAGAGCCTGAAACTCGACCTGCACCTGCCAGAGACACCAAGGGGATCCCGGCTGGTTGTCTGGATTCACGGGGGTGGTTGGCGAGCCGGATCGAAGAATCGCTGCCAGCTGTCCTGGCTGTCGAATTACGGCTACACCGTTGCCAGCATCTCCTACCGTTTCTCCGACATCGCCAAGTTTCCGGCCCAGTTGCACGACTGCAAGGCCGCCATCCGCTGGCTGAGGGCCCACGCCGGGGATCACGGTTACCTGGCGGACCGGATCGTCGTCTCCGGTGCCAGTGCCGGAGGTCACCTGGCGACACTGGTGGGCACGACCGGAGGAAATGACAAGCTCGAGGGAACCGTGGGAGGAAATCTCGACCAGTCATCACGTGTCCAGGCCGTGGCGGACTTCTACGGTGCGACCGACTTCGTACTCAGAAGCCGGACGCAACCCTCACGGGCCAACAAGAAGGGCTCGGTCGTCTACAACCTGCTGGGCGGAGGTGCCGACCAGAAAGTGAAACTGGCCAAACAGGCCTCCGCCGTGTACCACGTGACCACCGATGATCCCCCGCTACTGGTGTTCCACGGTGACATGGACAAGACGGTGCTGCTGGATCAGTCCCGGTCGATCGAGCGGGCCTACCGGAAAGCCGGCCTCCCGGTCCAACTCCACGTCGTGTCCGGCTCCGGACACGGAGGCACCACGTTCTACACCGGCCAAAACGGCAAACGGCTCCTCAGTTTCCTGCAGCTGCACATGGAACGGGCTGGAACACAGACGTCGCTGAAGTACTCCGACCCCAAACCCCGGCGTTACAAGATTTCGGAGCGGGCCAGCGTCATCGATACCCGGGCCAAGGAACATCCCGAGATCGATTTCGTGTTCGCCGCCGGCGGCCAGGTCAAGGACCGGCAGCAGGCGATCGTCGACACCCGGGTCGCCCCGCGAGGCAAGCTGGTGATCTGGCTGATGAGCCACAACTCGGGCCTGTTCGACCGTCTCTCCAGCTACGGCCTGCATGCGATCCAGGTCCACTACGCCAACCGGTGGTTCGGCAAGATCTGCCGCGAAAACCCGGTGGGCAACATGTGTCGCGGAGACGCGAGGCTCGAGGCGGCCACCGGCGAGGACCACAGTCCCAATCTCTCGATCCCCAAGCCGGACGGCATGATGGAGCGGTCACGCCAGTTCGTGATGTGGCTGGCCAAAAAGAACCCGCAGGGCAAGTGGAGCCACTTCCTGACACCCGACGGCAGTGACCTGAGATGGGATGACGTGATCGTGGCGGGCATCTCGCACGGTTCGACCACTGCCGCCCGGTTCGCGGTGCACAAGAAGGTCAGCCGCGTGGTGATGTTCTCCGGGCCACGCGACCAGTACCAGACCTGGCAGAAATTGCCCTCGGCCACTCCCACCAACCGCTTCTTCGGGTTCACCCACGTCCTGGACACCGGCTGGTCCGGCGATCACTACTGCCGATCGTGGGAACTGCTGGGCCTGCACAAGCACGGGGCGATCGTCGATGTCGACAAGTCCGCAGCACCGTTCGGTACTTCTCGCCGGCTGGTCAGCACCTTCGACGTCGGCGGCAACACCAGGCGGGCACACGTCGCCGTCGTCCCCGGGGGCAGTGCCCGACGCGATGCGGCCGGAAAGTACCTGCACGAGGCCGCCTGGAAGTACCTGTTCACGCACCCGGTCGGAGTCACCGGGAAGGCCGTCCCGCAGGACAAGAACTGCAACAAAAACCTGAAGCAGAAGTGAACCCGGTTCCCCGCTGAACCGGAAGGGGACCTAGATCAGTCCCTTGATCGGCTGGCCGGTGCCCAGCATCGGGATCGGACGTCCGGCCGGATCGTCGAACGATGTCTCGCGTTCGATGCCGAGCACGTGGAAAACGGTCGCCATCAGTTCCTGCGGCCCCACCTTGCCACCGGCCGGCACCTCGGCCTTCGGCGACGACTTGCCAACCACCTGGCCCATGTTCAATCCGCCCCCGGCCAGCGCCAGCGTGCTCAACGGACCCCAGTGATCACGTCCGGCGTTCTTGTTGATCCGCGGCGTGCGACCGAACTCGCCCGAGATGACCAGCAGGATGTTCTTGTCGAGACCACGCTGGTGAATGTCCGAAACGAATGCCGACACCGCACGGTCCACCTGGGGACCGCGGCCGTTCATCCCGCCCGCCACGTTTCCGTGCATGTCCCAGCCCTGCAAAGAAACCGCGACGAATCCGCACCCGACCTCGCACAGACGACGGGCCGTCAACAGCGACTGGCCCAGTCCGCCGCCGTACTTGGCAACGACCCTGGGGTCTTCTCGCTTCATGTCGAAGGCCTGCGTGGCCTTGCCCAGAATCAGGCTGAACGCCTGGTGGTTCATTCCGTCGATCCCGTCCATCACGCCCTTGGCGTCAACATCGCGTCGGATCTTGTCGAGACCCTTCAGCAACGAACGCCGGTCTTCCAGACGAGACACCTGGGTTGTCAGGTTCATGTTCGCGCGTGACGGGCCACTGGGAGTGAACGGGCCGAAGGCCTTACCCAGCCACGCGGAACCGGGAATGATGGGGGCATCGGTGTTGAACCCGATATTGCCCATCTGCACGTAAGTCGGCATGCCCGTCAGCGGGTGATTGGGACCCCGCACGCGAGATGTGATGGACCCCAACGACGGGCGGTTGCGAGGGCCGTAACCGGTGTTCACCCAGAAGGCACCCGTGTTGTGGCTGCTGCTGGGAACCACGAACGACCGCACGAAGGTCATCCGGTCGGCCTGCTCGGCCATCCCCTTGAAGTGACCACCCAGAGTCACACCGGGCAACCTTGTCTTCACTTCACCCGATACGCTGCGGTACTCCTTCGGAGCGGTCATCTTGGGATCGAAGGTCTCGATGTGCGTCGGCCCACCATTGAGCCACAGCCAGACCACCGAGGTGTCACGGGTGACTCCGGCCGGTTTGGCAGCCCGTGCGGACATCAGGTTCGACAGGTTCAGCCCGCCGAAACCCAGTCCTCCAATCTGCAACGCGCTCCGACGCGTGATTCCAGCGCAGTTGGTCGACTTCTCACCAAACAGAACCTTCAACATGGATCCAACTCCCGTGACAGTTTTCCGTTCCAAGAGCAAAGTCGCTGACGCATCAACCGCTCTCGATGTTACGTTTTATCCCGCTCACAGGGCCGCCGCAATGGCAACACTTTCCCGTCATTGAAAAGCCACCACAAAATGCTGTAAGCCGGGGCGATGCCGGCGGCTTCGGCCCGATTTTTCTCCGGTTCGGCTACAATCGGCATCCCCTTTCATTTTCTATCGACCAATTGCACCCCGGAAAACCGGACGGAATTCATGAAGCGGTGGCTTGTTGGCCTGTTGCTGGTCGGTTGGCTGGTCTCACCAGCCGAGGCCCGGAAACCGAACATCCTGTTCATCTTCACCGATGACCAGGCCCCGTGGGCACTGGGCGCCTCGGGCAACCCCCTGGCCAAGACCCCCCACATGGATCGAATCGCCCGCGAGGGAGCCTACCTGCCCAACGCCTACACGGTCACACCCGTCTGCAGCCCGTCACGGGCAGCATTGATGACCAGCCGGTACGGCACGGAGGTGGGGATCACCGACTGGATTCACCCGCGTCGCGAAGCCAAGTTGGGACTGGATCCCAAGTTCCCCGTCTGGCCACGCGAGTTGAAAAAGGCGGGCTATCGCACCGCGCTGGTCGGCAAGTGGCACCTGGGTCGGCAGGACAACCAGCATCCCACCCGCTACGGCTTCGACCACTTCATGGGCCACCGCCAGGGTGGCTGGAGTCCGGTCAACCCGACGCTCGAGAAAGACGGCACGAACCGGAAATTCGAGGGCCTGACCGCCGACGTGCTGGCCGACGAGGCGTTGGCCTACGTCCGCGCCAACAGGTCGCACCCGTTCCTGCTCTGCTGGCACACCCGGGCCCCTCACGCCCGCTGGTTGCCGGTGGCCGAGGAGGACATGGCACCTTACAAGGGCGTCGACGTCCCCATCCCCAACCCCGACTACCCGAAGCTGGACGTGCCCCGGGTCAAGCGGATGACCCGCGAGTACCTGGCCAGCGTGCGGAGCGTTGACCGGAACGTGGGGCGAATGCTCAAGGCGCTCGACGAACTCAAGCTGGCCGACCACACGATCGTGATCTTCAGTTCCGACCATGGTTACAACATGGGCCACAACGGCATCTGGCACAAAGGCAACGGCCACTGGGTGCTGAAACCCCCACCACCGGCCACCGACAACATCCCCCGGGGCCAACGCCCCAACATGTATGACAACTCGATCAAGGTCCCGACGATGATCCGCTGGCCGGGCGTGATCCGGCCGGGCACCGTCGTGAAGCAGACCGTCTCGAACCTCGACTGGTTCCCGACAATTTTGGCGATGGCGGGTGTGTCGACCCAGCCGTCGTGGCGACTGCGAGGCCGAGACTTCACCCCGCTGCTGAAGGGCCGGAAACCGACCGACTGGGACAACACCTACTACGCCGAATACAGCACCCACCACCAGTCACGCACTCACATGCGGATGATCTCGACCGGCCAGTGGAAACTCATCCGCGATTTCCTGAACCCGATACGTGACGAGTTGTATCACCTGGCTCGAGACCCCGACGAAGCGACCAACCTGATCCGCTCGAAGGACCCCAAGGTCCGGTCGGTCGTCGCCGACCTGCACATGCAACTGGTCGCCCGGATGAAGATCAACGGAGACACGGTCCCCCGGACCCGCTGAATCCCTCATCCACTGATGAAGGGTTTGTGCCTCCACCAAGCGGCTGCTCTACTAGACGGGTCGTCGCGGTGTGGGGACCTCCGGCGATCAGTCGTCACATCCCCGTCTCTGAGACACGCAAGGAATTCCCCATGCATTGGACACGGATTCTCTTCACCGCCGTACTGTGCGGAGTGCTGGTGGCACCAGTTCCTGCCGCTGATGACGCCAAGGCCAAAACTGCCAAGCCGGCTGTCAACGTGACCGAGATCCACGAGGTTCTCGAAGACGACGTCGCCTTGAACGCCTTCTTTGCCAAGTCATTCCGAGTCATCGGCCAACTCGTCACCCGCGATGCCAACGCCGCCGAAAAACTGATCGACGCCCTCGAAGCCGAGATCAAGAAGGCCAAGCCCAAGAACCCCAAGAGCCTGAACCTGATCCCTCGAGCGACCCGGGCGATCACCGTTTACCGTGACCGGATCGCATTGTCACGGGTCAAGATCGAGGATCTGCAGAAGGCGCTGAAGAAAAACGCCGCCCAGCCAAAGACGATCCGGCAATACAGCCAGAAGGCCGGCCAGCAGATTTCCGGACTGGCTCGTAGCGATCCCGACCAGGCCGAGAAGAAACAGAAGGCCGCCCTCACATTCCTCAACGGACTGGCTCTCAACGAATCCGCCGCCGCCGCACTCAAGGCTGTCACAGCGGCCAAGGCGTCGCTGAAACGTTTTGATCGAACGATCGCCTCGACTCGAAAACTCGTGGCACTCAACGGCAAGAACATCGCGCCGCTGCAGGTCGAAAAGTGGGTCAACGGCACGCCTCTGACCGATGACGACCTCAAGGGCAAGGTCGTCGTTCTCGACTTCTGGGCGGTCTGGTGCGGGCCGTGCATCCGCACCTTCCCGCACCTGATCAAGTGGCAGGCCAAGTACGACAAGAACGACTTCGTGCTGATCGGCCTGACCAGCTACTACAAGCGGTACAGCTTCAACGACAAGACCGGGCAACTCTCCAGGGCCCAGGCACCACAGACCGCCGAGCAGGAGCAGGAGATGGTCCAGCAGTTTGCCGACTTCCACAAGCTGAAGCACCGCCTGGCGATCCAGCCCAAGGGTTCGACGCTCTCCAAGTACTACGGCGTCAGCGGAATTCCCCATGTCACCGTCATCGACAAGAAGGGGAAGATCCGCATGACACGGGTCGGCAGCGGTCCGGCCAATGCGACGGCGATCCAGGAACTGGTCGAGAAGCTGATCAAGGAATAGACGGCGGCCCCGTCCCGGAGGAGCCGTCCGATGACGGTCGACAAGTCCATTGCCACGGTCCTGGTCGCAGCCTCGCTCCTGGTGCTGGCTGCGCCGGCCTCACCGACCCGTTCGGCTGAACCCTCGCCGCCGGGCCCCACCGAGCGGGACCTGGAATTCTACGAGCGCCGGGTGCGGCCGTTGCTGTCCCGCCGATGCTACAAGTGCCATTCACAACGGTCGAAACCCATCGAGGGGGGACTGCGGCTGGACCGGGCGGCGGCGATCCGTCTCGGAGGCGACTCGGGACCGCTGTTGATCCCGAAGAAGCCGCAGCAGAGCCGGTTGATCGAAGCGGTCGAGTACCGGAACGCCGACCTGCAGATGCCACCCAAGGCCAAGTTGCCGGCAGCGGAAATCGCGATCCTGCGCGAGTGGGTGCGACGGGGCGCCCCGTTGCCCAAGGATCGGCCACTCGGGACTCCCGGCAAGTCCAGCGACCGCAAGTCCGGCCGCGAATTCTGGTCCTTCCAGCCCGCCCACCGCCAGGATCTCCCGCCGTCACCGGCCACGACCGGCTGGCCGCGCCGCCGAATCGATCACTTCATCCGGGCACGTCTGGCCCAACACCGGCTGGCCCCGTCACCCGAAACCGATCGCCGCAGGTTGATCCGTCGACTGAGCTTCGACCTCACCGGCCTGCCGCCGACTCCGGCAAGCGTCGAGGCCTTCGTCGCCGACGGGAATTCCGACGCCTGTGATCGGCTGGTCGAACGTCTACTGGCCAACCCCCACCACGGTGAACACTGGGCCCGGCTATGGCTAGACCTCGCGCGTTACTCGGATACGACTGCCGCCTGGCTCAAGAGCACCGCCCAGGCGTGGCGGTACCGGGACTGGGTGGTCGAGGCGATCAACGATGATCTGCCCTTCGACGAGTTCATCCGTCGCCAACTGGCCGCCGACCAGGTCGACGGCCTGCCGATCGACCAACGGCGTGCCCTGGGCTTCCTGGGTCTCTCGCCCACCTACTGGAAAGAACCGCGGCTGGCCCCCGACCTGATTCGACGGGTCGTGGCCGAGGAGTGGGAAGAGCGCATCGACACCATCGGTCGCACCTTCCTGGGGCTGACACTCGCGTGCGCAAGATGCCATGACCACAAGTTCGACCCGGTCAGCCAGGCCGACTACTACGCGCTGGCCGGCGTGCTCGCCAGTTCACGGCTGTTTGACCAGCCGCTGTTGCCACCCGAACGCGCCCGGATTGTTCGCGATGCCGATCGCCGGATAGCGGATCTTCGTCGACGCGTCACGCAAGTGACTCTCCGAATCCCGCCACCGGCCGACAAGAAACAGCAGATCCAGAAACTGAAGGCCCGGATCGAGCAGATCCAGAAGGCGACTCCCGACTACAACGCTCCCCGGGCCCATTCGCTCGAAGACGCCAGCCTGTTCGTGCTGGCCGACGGGCAGGACATGACCCGCCTGGAGTACCGGCCGGGACAGGCCCGCGATTTGGCCATCCACCGTCGCGGCAATCCCTCGACTCCCGGCCCGGTCGTACCCCGCCGGTTCCTCGAGGTGCTTTCTCCCGGGAAGGTCCAGCCCTTCCGCAAGGGCAGCGGTCGACTGGAACTGGCCGACGCCCTGGTCGAT
>DLVV01000128.1:14480-16079 GCA_003445035.1 Planctomycetaceae bacterium
GGTCACTTCGGACGAGGCCTGGTCACCACCCCGTCGAACTTCGGCCTCCAGGGCAACGCCCCGTCCCACCCCGGCCTGCTCGACGACCTTGCGGCCCGGTTCATCGACAACGGTTGGTCCCTGAAGTGGCTGCACCGCGAACTGGTACTCTCGGCCACCTACCGCCAGTCCAGCCTGGCCAGTCCCCGGGGCGAGGCTGTCGATCCGGACAACCGTTGGCTATGGAGAATGAATCGGCGGCGGCTCTCGATCGAGTCGTGGCGGGACGCGATGCTGACGGCCAGCGGAGAACTCGATCCGGCCCTCGGCGGCGTCGCCATCCCGGTCGACGATCCCAGACACCGACGACGTACGCTTTACTCGAAAATCGAACGCCGCGAACTCGACACCATGCTCCGACTGTATGACTTCCCGGCCCCGACCGGGCACAGTCCCAAGCGGGTCCGCACCATCACTCCACTGCAGCAGTTGTTCGTACTCAACAGCCCCTTCATCATCCGGCGGGCCAACCTGTTGACCCGCCGGATCCCCTCGGGCCCCGATCCGGTCGCGGCCGTCGACCGGCTGCACCACCTGCTGTACGGACGGAGGGCCGATCGAGACGAGATCGGGACGGCAACCGAGTTTCTGGCAGCCGCCGGCCCCGGCGGCTGGCAGCAGTACGTCCAGGTCCTGCTGGGCAGCAACGAATTCGTTTTCGTCGACTGAAAACACCATGCATCCGCTCTCACGACGACAGATGATCAACCGGCTCGGCGGCGGCCTGGGAGCCGTCGCGCTGGCCGGGACCCTCCGCGCATCCGAGCCCTCGCACTTTCGGCCCCGTGCCCGCCGCGTGATCCAGTTGTTCATGAACGGCGGGCCGTACCAGGCCGACCTCTTCGATCCCAAGCCGCTGCTGGCCAAGTACGCCGGTCAGCGACCCGAGGCGGTCAAGCTGAGAACCGAGCGGCAGACGTCCGGACTGATGCCCTCGCCCTTCCGTTTCCGGCGGCACGGCGAAAGCGGCCTGGAGATCAGCGAACTGCTGCCCCACCTCTCACGGCACGCCGACCGCCTGTGCGTGGTCCGCAGCGTGCACACCGACAACCCCAACCACGGCCCGGCCCTGTTGCAGATGAACAACGGCACCATCTCGCCGACGGTGCCGAGCATGGGCAGTTGGCTGAGTTACGGGCTGGGGACCGAAAACGAAAACCTGCCCGGTTACGTCGTGCTGTGCCCGGGGCGGCCGGTCCGGTTCTCGGTGCTGTGGACCAGCGCCTTCCTGCCGGCCGAACACCAGGGCACCTACATCAACCACAAGTCGCTCGACCCCAAGCAGATGATTCCCTACCTCCGCAACGCCCACCTCGACCGGCCCACTCAGGCCCGTCAGCTGGAGTTGATGCGGAAAGTGAACCGCCGCCACCTGGCCCGTCGCCAGGCGGACCCGCTGCTGGCAGCGCGGTTGAAGTCGATGGAGACGGCCTTCCGGATGCAGTTCGCCGCGACCGAGGCCTTCGACCTCTCGCGAGAATCCAAAACGGTTCGACAGGCCTACGGGACCCGGGAATTCGGCAACGGCTGCCTGCTGGCCCGCCGACTGGTCGAACGCGG
>DLVV01000128.1:16399-17987 GCA_003445035.1 Planctomycetaceae bacterium
GTGCGGTTCGTCCAGGTCTACTACGGCAACGGACAGCCGTGGGACACCCACCAGGGACACAACGCCCGATCCGCCAGCCTGTGCCGTGACATCGACCAGCCCATCGCCGCGCTGCTGGATGACCTGGCACGAACCGGGCTGCTCGAAGACACGCTGGTCGTCTGGGGAGGCGAATTCGGACGCACCCCGACCACCGATCTCTCCGAGGGCAAGGGAACCGACGGCCGCGACCACAACCACTACGGATTCACCATGTGGTTGGCCGGAGGTGGCATGAAGGGCGGCGTGGCTCACGGGGCCACCGATGACTTCGGCTTCCAGGCCGTCACCGACAAGGTCCACGTACACGACCTGCACGCGACGATCCTGCACCAGATGGGACTGGACCACGAGCGGCTGACGTATCGCTACGCCGGGCGAGATTTCCGCCTGACCGATGTCCACGGCCAGGTCGTGCGAGAATTGCTGGCCTAGTCCTCAGGCCTCCAGCGAGATGGCCTGGTAGGGACTCTCGCAAGCACACCCGCCACAGATGTGCATCGTCCGTTCGCCCAGTACCTGGATCATCGCCGCGATCGTGCGGCCGCGATAGAGTTCCGGATCGTCGGGACCGCCGTGGGCACAGATCGATCTCGGGTAGGAACTGTGATCGGCCGTCATCGATTTCAACGCCTCCCGATCGAGGTCATCCCGCTGAAGGAACTTCCGCAACGCGGTGTAACGGGCAATCGAACTGCCGATCGAGGACGACCGGATCACCTGCCGCGGCTGAAGCCACTCCGACAGGTAGTGGTTGGTGTGACCGTAGGGCTTGCCGTCGGGATACAGCAACGCAAACTGCTCGGCCGTCGTCTCGACACTGACCACGTGCCCGGCATCATCGGCGACCAGGTAGTGTGATCCTCCGGCACGCGTGCCCCCGGTGGGCGCCGCCACCGCATCGGCCAGGTTGGCCGCTCCCAGCACCTGCCGCACGATCACCGCGTGCAGCGTGCCCGGCTGGCAGTCGTTGCTCGAGAGGTAGTTGATGTTGATCCCCAGGCCATGTTCGTTGAGCCCCGCCAACCCAACCATGCCGGCCAACGAATAGACCAGCTGCGCCGGTCCGTCATCAGGCTGAATCCTGAGCACGATGTTGAATCGCTGCCGAAACGCCGAGAGGTCGTAGGTCTGCCCGAGCAGTGTCTGGCCGGTCGCGGCTTCGTGCGGAATCACGAAGCACGTGCAGCCCACCGTTCCTCCCACGCAGTCCATCCATCGGAAATTGCCGAGATCCAGCAGCGAATTCACCTGGAACAGGTGATCAAACGAAACGTCCGCACCACGGGCGATGCCTCGCATCTCTTCAACCAGGTCCGGTGCCGCCTGCTGGTTGGCCTCGATCCACGGCTGCCACATCTCGTCGAGACGCCCTTCGTCCATCGGTACGGCCGTGTGCTCGAAGATCCAGTCGCGGTGACAGGCGATGTGTTCGTGGATCAGGTCACGAAATGTCTCGCCGTGGGCCTCGCCCATGGCCGAGGGTGTTCCGGATGTGTCCAGCAGGGGAATCGATGTGTCGTTCATGCCCCGTTTCTACTCCGGTTCG
>DLVV01000031.1 GCA_003445035.1 Planctomycetaceae bacterium
CGCTGGTTCAACTTGCGACCGTCGAAGGGCTTCACCCGATCCAGCGACCCGCCCGGAACAACCCGAATATCCGTCGCTGCTCGAGTCCCCAGCAAGTCGCGAATCGGCTCTCCCTTGGTCAATTGCAGTTCACGGCCCAGTGGATCGTGAAACGCACCGTGCGGGTCTATGCCCAACAGGTGGAAGATTGTCGCGGTCAGGTCGGCCGGTGTCACCCGGTTGCGAGCCGGATAGGCCCCCTGGCGATCGCTGGCTCCATAGACCTGTCCCGGAGCAATTCCGGCACCGGCCATGGCAAAACTGAAAACCGATCCCCAGTGATCTCGTCCACCCGACGGATTGATCTTCGGCGTACGGCCGAACTCGGCGATCGCCACCACCAGGGTCTCGTCGAGCAACCCACGCGTTTCCAGGTCTTCGATCAGTGCCGTGAACCCGACGTCGAACTTCGGGCACAAGACGTCCTCGAGTCGATCAGCGTTCTGGGCATGGGTGTCCCACAACGGGTTGTCGACAGCCGAATCACCTGGCTCACGGACCCAGTTGACATGCACGAGCCGCACGCCGGCCTCGACCAATCGTCGAGACAACAACAGCAGCTGGTTCCAGTTCGACATCCCGTAACGCCGCCTGAGCGTCTCTGGCTCACTGCTGACATCAAAGGCGTTGCGAACACGTCCATTGATCAGGATGTCGAAGGCCTGGTCCTGGTACGTCCCGAACAACTTCGGTTCACGGCCACGCACGATTCCATCAAAATGACGATCCACCTGCTCCAGCAGCCCGACCCGGTTCTTCAACCGCAACGTGGGCACATCCGCCAATTGCAGCCCCGGCGGTCCATCCCCGGGCTCCATCGGGTTCACGTCGAACCGGTCGGGGTCCCAGCGACGGCCCAGGAACCCGGCAGTCTGTCCGGCGGGGGTGACGTTCTCATTGAGCCGGATGATCTGGGGAATCCAGACGGTCGTCAGCGGCGGCAGTTTCTCGCTGGGCTTGAGTTGCTTGACCAGGGATCCGAACCACGGCCAGTCCTCGGGGGTGATCCGCCGTGCGTTGGCCCCCTGGTACTTGTAGCCGGTCAGTACCTCGTACCCACTGCTGGAGTGAATGTTGTTGTCGGTGGCCATCGAGCGAACGACGGCCAGCTTGTCGGCGATCCGGGCCGTCCGCGGCAGCAGTTCACAGAAGTTCACACCGGGAACGTTGGTCTGGATCGGCGAGAACTCGCCGCGGATTCCCGAGGGAGCCAGTGGCTTGGGATCAAACGTCTCGTGCTGGGGTGGCCCCCCCTGCAGCCAGACGTAGATCACGCTCTTGGCTCGGCCAAAGGTCGGATCGGTGTTTTCACTGGCACCACGGGCGGTCGAAGCGAGCAGTCCGGGCAGCGAGAGTCCGAGGCTGGAAAGTCCTCCCACCTGGATCATTTCCCGGCGATCCAGCCGATCACACATCCGTCCCGCGTCGCCTTCCAGAGACCACATTGCTAGACGATCCTCCCGTCTGGTTCCCCTGCTACGGTCAGAATACCAGACCGCTGACCCACTGACTATATCGTCAAACCCCCCGGGCCGATCGAGTCACAAGGTCATGTATCCTCACTCCATCACAACAACTAGAATGCGGCTGCTGCATTCGGCCGGGGACCGGTCCCGGCCGGTGTGCCATGCGAAATCGATCACGCTGCTGATCCAGTTTGTTCGGGAAGCTGTCGCGTCGTCTCCGGAATCGGTCCCAGGAGGTAGAGCATGTCACGCGGTGTTGGCTACGTGGTGGATACCGGAGACGATGGCGGAGCCATCACGCAGAACATCCTGGTCATCGAGGACAAGCCCGAGACCTGTGAATTCCTCAAGGCGATGCTCGAACGGAACGGGTACATGGTTCGCGTCGCCACCGACGGCGGACAGGCCCACTCGACGTTCGCGATGTACAAGCCCGACATCGTGCTGCTGGACCTGATCCTCCCCGGCGAGAGCGGCTTCGAGATCTGCGAACGCCTGAAGGCCCACCGCGACACGGTCCCCGTCCTGGTGCTCTCGGCTATCGATCTCGAATCGTCCCGCAACCTCGCGGCCAAGGCCGGAGCCGACGGCTACCTGGCCAAGCCGATTCGCGAATCCGAGTTGCTCGAGTCGATCACGTCGATCAGCAGGGCGGCCTTCCGGCGGGCTCATCGCGACAAGTCCAAGGACGAGGGTGCCATTCGCTTCAGTTGCCGCTGCGGCAAACGGTTCAAGGTCAGCGTCCAGCGACAGGGCAAGATGATGACCTGCACCAGCTGCGGGGACCCACTGACGGTGCCCCGACAGTCTTGATTCCGCCACCGGAATCGTTGACGGCCAGACCCCGTATTGCACCCGACCGCCAATCGTGCGAATCTAGCGACCACACAGGCGGGGCGCTCTCACCCTTGGAATCTCCCGGGTGGGAGAAATTGTTCGGTGCAGTGGGGAACTGAACTTGGACGCCATGGAACCTCTGAATTTTGTCACGGTCAAGTGCCAGTTCTGTGGCACGTTCTACCGCTTGACGCCCGGCAAGATGGAGGAAGGCCGCACCTGCCCGAAGTGTCACGAGACGCAGCAGGGTTCACTCTCGATCGTCGGTGCCCCGCTCTCGCGAGCCGCGCTGGCCAGTTCGATGCGAGTGCTGCTGATTCGCTCGGGCCGGTACAAGGGCAAAAAGCTGCTGTTGCCCAACGAGGAAGTCACCATCGGACGGGCCAAGGGGTGCCAGATCCGCGACGCCTCCGAGGAAATCGCCGAGCGACACTGCTCGCTGTTGCCAACCTCCGAAGGACTTCGTGTCCAGGACCTCGAGACCGACGAGGGGACCTTCGTCAATCGCGAGCGGATCGACGGCCCGGTCTTCATGCGTCCCGGAGACACGCTGCGGGTCGGCCCTCTGCTGTACCAGTTGACCGGTCACGACAAGCCCGAAGACCAGCAGGCCGACACCGCCGCGGCATCGGGACCGGCCACCGGTGTTGAAACCCGGCAGGTCGACAAGGACACGGTGCTGTTCCGGTCGAAGAAGAACACCGCCGCCGAAGCCGCCGAGGTCATCCAGGAACACTGGGAACTGACGCGAAATCGGCCCGAGGTGCCCGAATGGGTGGAAGAGTAACCAAACGAGTGGACCGGCTGTTTGCCAGCCGAAGAACTCGGCGCTAGGATGAGGCCTCCTCGCAACGGAGATCTCCTTATGCGGCTCGCCTCCCTGTCGACCTGTCTCCTGCTGCCGCTGCTGCTTCTGGCCGGCCGCGCTCCGGCACCCGAGACCCGACCGGTCACCATCCGCCTGGTCGATGCACAAAGCGGTGCCGAATTGCCGGGACTCATCCGGGTCACCGGACCAAACGGACAGGCCGTTTCCCTGCCCTCACTGTTGAACCGTGGGGTCGGACTGCTGCAGAACCAGCCCCGCATCGGCACCTGGTCGGTGCTGCCGCGGCCACAGACCGTTGCCTTGCCGCAACAGGTGATCTCGATCGAAGCGATCTCGGGGCTCGAGACCGAGCGGTCCCGGGTCGAGGTCGACCTGTCAGACAAATCGCCACGTGCGATCACGCTGAAACTGAAACGGTTCTACAGCGCCGCTGAACAGGGATTGCGGTCAGCCAACACGCACCTGCACCTGATGAAGATCTCGCGAAAAGACTGCGACCGTTACCTCCGCGAGATCCCGCGGGCCGATGGCCTCGACATGATCTTCCTCTCGTACCTCGAGCGCGCCGTCGAGGACCAGGGCTACACCTCCAACCGCTACACCACCGACGACCTGGTGAAACTGACCAGCGAATCGGGGGTCGTCTTCGGCAACGGTGAAGAGCACCGTCACAACTTCGCCGGTTTCGGACAGGGTTACGGGCACGTGATGCTGCTGGACATCAAGAAACTGATCCTGCCGGTTTCGATCGGGCCCGGCATCATGAAGGCCGGCCACGACGGGTTGCCGCTGCGACGCGGTATCGATACCGCCCGCCGCGACGGAGCCACCATCGTCTGGTGCCACAACGAATGGGGCCTCGAGGCCCTGCCCAGTTGGCTGTCCGGCAAGATCGACGCCCAGAACATCTTTGACGGCGGCATCCGCAGCAGTTACCGCGACAGCTTCTACCGCTACCTGAACGCCGGCCTGAAGGTCCCCTTTTCGACCGGCACCGACTGGTTCATGTACGACTTCTCCCGGGTCTACGTCCCGGTCAGCGGCAAGCTCACCCCGCGGAACTGGCTCAAGCAACTCGCCACCGGCCACAGCTACATCACCAACGGACCGTTCCTGGAGTTCACCGTCGCCGGCCAGCCAATCGGCGGCACCGTATCACTGGAGAAAGCCGGCCGGGTGAAAGTCCGAGGCCGGGCCGTCGGGCGATCCGACTTCGAGCGGATCGAACTCGTCCACAACGGCGGCATCGTGTCCATCGCCGCGTCGCGAAAGGTGGCCGGTCACCACGAGGCGACAATCGACACCACCGTCGACCTGTCCCGACCGGGCTGGTTCGCTCTGCGGACACCGCCGCCGTCGGTCTCCGGCGACCCCAAGCGCAGCCGCAAGACCCCGATGAACCTCGTTGGACGAGAACTCTTCGCTCACTCGAGCCCGGTCTACGTCGAGATCGGAGGACGGGCGATCTTCGATCTCGCTGTCGCCGGCGAGATGTTGGCGACGATGAAGACCCATGCCGACGCGATTCGCAAGAACGGAAAGTTCCTCGACGACGCCGCGCGTGCCCGGGTGCTTGATGTGCACCGGGAAGCCATCGCCAACTTCGAGAAACGACTGGCCAGGGAAACCGCCGGCCGATCGCGTTAGCCGCCGGTCAGTAGTCGATCGACCAGCGGATTCCCGTGATGTCAGCCGCGTTGGCCTGGTCCAACGCGGCCTCGTTCCACGGCAACAACCGCACGTTGCCATCGCCGTGGAGATGCCACCGGGCCACCGAACGTCCAACCAGGTAACCCATCGCAGCGCCAAAGAGGACGTCGGAGAGATCGTGGTCGCGGCGGTCGATGCGGCTGTAAGAGATCAGCCCGGCCAACCCCATCGCCGGCAACCCGGCCTGCGGACCGAGGTGCTCGTCGATCACCGCCGCGATCGTGAAACTGCTCGCGGCGTGAAACGAGGGAAACCCGTATTGGCCGCCGTTCCAGTCGTCGCTCGGCCGGGAGGTATTGGTCACCCCCTTGACCAACAGAGTACCCAGCCCGGCCAGGGTGTAGGCATCGACCAGGGACCGGTGCATCGAGAGACTGACCGGATCGCCATCCTGCTGAGCAATCCAGGTCGAGGCCAACAGCAGGGGAACCTGAACTTCGACGTTGCCCAGGTATCCCACCGCACGGCCGAATTCGCCCAAACGCTCGGGGTGACCCGACGTGGCCCGCCTCACGTCGGCATCAACGCCACCACGGATCGCCGCCGCAGCTCCCGCCGCAGCTCCCAGGAACAACAGGTTCTCGCCGGTGGTGATCTCCTCCAGGTCGCCCCCCAGCCGGTCGACCAGCGGCCCGAGACCCGGAAACGGCAACTCGGAGGATCCGTCGGCGGTGGCCGCCGGCTGTATCTCGGAATCGGTGGCATCTGCGGTACCTGCCGCGGTATTGAAGATCGTCCCGATCGGCCGGTAGCCAACCGGCTCGACGATGTCGCCCACGGCTGCCCGTGGAGACTCACCTGTTGGAAGAGCACGGCAACCAAACGCCAGCAACATGGTCGACAGGCAGAGTGCCACCGATGACGGCCATCGCGTGCGTGCAGGAAAATTGTCACTGATCACGGTGTCACCAGGTCGCGGCGCAGTCTCACAACCTGCTTCGTCGCGTGGACACGAGGCGGGTCAGACGAATTGGCATAATCGTCACAGGCCGGACAACCCGCACAGATTGACAGCTCAACCAACAACACCACCGACCTCCGTTTCCTCCCGCCGTCGACGGTCGGAACGTTATACTGAAACCCGTTGTGACTCACATTGCCGAGGACCGGCCCGTGGCCACCACCGAGACCGTCTCACGGATCGCCGCGCTCGAAGCCAACCTCGCCCGAGCCCTGCTCGGAAAACCCGAGGCCATTCGCCGGGTCGTCGTGGCGTTGCTGGCCGAAGGTCACGTGTTGATCGAGGATGTTCCCGGCGTGGGCAAGACCGTGCTGGCCCGGGCTTTGGCTGCCAGCATCCGAGGGAAGTTCACCCGGCTGCAATGCACGCCCGACCTGCTGCCCAGCGACATCCTCGGTACCGGGGTTTTCCTGCCCCAGGCCGGTGACTTCGAGTTCCGGCCCGGCCCCGTCTTCACCAATGTCCTGCTGGCCGACGAGGTCAATCGAACCACGCCACGGACCCAAAGTGCATTGCTGGAGGCAATGAATGAACGCCAGGTCTCCGTCGACGGGATCACCCACACCCTGCCCAACCCATTCGTGCTGGTGGCCACGCAGAATCCCTACGAGTACGAGGGCACCTACCCGCTGCCCGAGAACCAACGGGACCGGTTCCTGATCTGCCTGGAGATCGGGTACCCGGATCGGTCAATCGAACTCGAGATGCTGCAACAACACCACGACGGTGGTCCGTTGTCGGGACTGGAACCGGTTCTCGAAGCCGACGAACTGCTCGCGCTGCAGGCAACGTGCCGTGAGGTGACCGTCGAGGAATCGATCCGGGAATACTTGCTGAATATCGTCGCCGGCACCCGGGACCACCAGGAATTGTCCCTGGGGGCCAGCCCCCGTGGCGCGATCGCGCTGTTCCGGGCCGCCCAGGCACTGGCCCTGTGCGACGGACGTGATTACACCGTTCCCGACGACGTCAAGACACTGGCTCCCGCGGTGCTGGCTCACCGTGTGATCTGTCACGGACCGTTGAGAGACTCGGGACGCGACCGGGGTCTGGGCATCATCCGACAGATCATCGAAAGCACACCGGTCCCCACCTAGGCTCCATTCTTCCAATCCACTGCGCCCTCTCTCAAGGACTCACACCGTGACCAGGTCTCCGTTCCGGTTTCTCGCCAACATCCTGCTGGTCAGCGTGATCATCTCATCTGGCTGTGCCCAACAGCCCCCCCCTCCGGACAAGGGACCGCCTCCCGCGACCGGTTCTTCCGGACAGGAAAGTTCGAAGCAGCCGGCCGAGCAGCC
>DLVV01000067.1:0-9143 GCA_003445035.1 Planctomycetaceae bacterium
CTGGCGACTTGTCACGATAGATTCAGCCAGCTCGGCCAGCCCGGCGCCATCGGCCAGCAGGGTGGTCATCTTTTCCAGCAGCGCGGTGTCGCCAATCGTCTCGGGTCGTCCCAGTGCGTATCCCAGCAATTTGGCAGCGAGCGTGCGGTGGAACTGGGATTGCCGCGACCGGAGATAGCCGTGCAGCTCAGTGGCATCGGCGATCGAGGTGCCGTCGCGAAGTTTGCTGGCCGTTTCGATCGGTTTTCCGTCACGATAGCGATTACGCCAGCGGCCCAGCGAGTCGTAGTTTTCCAAGGCAAAACCGAATGGGTCGATCCGCGCATGACAGTTTACACAGGCGGCATCGCGACGGTGTGCTGCCAGGCGTTGACGGACAGAGAGTCCGTCCGCCGGCACGTCATCTGCAGCAATGGAGCCTGCATCAGCGGGCGGTGGGGGTACCGACTCACCCAGGACCTGCCGTAGGACCCAGTCACCGCGGCGGACGGGGCTGGTTCTCAGAGGGGCGGAAGTCACCGTCAGCACGGCCCCCAGCCGGAGCAGTCCACCGCGGTGGGAGCGATGCACGTCGTTGACGCGTCGCAGCAGTGTGGAACTGGCCTGTTGGGGATCGGCGTTGGCGGGTTCCGGGAAAGGCACACCATAATGAGACGCCAGGGCGCGATTGAGAAACGTGTAGTCGGCGAACAGCAGCTCGGCGGGAGGACGGTTTCTCCGAACGATGTGGGTACAAAGTGCGATGGCCTCCTGGTACATCGCTGACTGGATCGTCTCGCTCCATTCCGGGAAGCGACTTGTGTCGACACCTCGGTATTGGTCGAACCGGTAGAAGCCAAACCACTGGCCGAAGAATTCGGTGGCAAAACGGGTCGACCTCGGATCCTTAAGCATGCGGCGGGCGTGGCGGGCGAGGACCTTTGGATGCTGGAGTCGTTGTCCGGCGGCATCCTCGCGGAGAGCATCGTCGGGGAGAGACGACCAGAAGAGATAACTGAGCCGCGACGCCAATTCCCAGTCAGACAGAGGAGCGGAGGAAGCGTTGGCGGTGACGCGTTCTGCTCGGTAGAGAAAAGCGGGAGAGACCAGGATCCGCGTCAGGAGTGATCTCACCGCGGCGGCGTGGTCAAAACGATTCTGCGTCCGCAGAGATTCGTAAAAAGATCGCAGGCGAGTGGCCTCGTTGTCAGTCAGCGGCCGGCGCCAGGCGCGCGTGGCAAACTGAAGCACATCCTGCAGATGGCCCGCGTGGGCCGATTTCAGAGACTGGCGATCGGACTGGTACTCGAGGTGGAGTGGGACGAGGTAACCACGGGCTTCGGCAGGCAGCTGTTCAAACCACTGTCGATCAAGATCTTTCATACGCCGGTCGCCCAGCGAAAATTCAAACATGCCGGACAACATCCGCAACCAGGCATCGTGGTACCCAAATGAGGTTCGCAGGTCGATCCAGGCCTGGTCCAGTCGATGCCGCGTGGCCGCGTCCAGCATGTGTTCCACCAGGAACTGGTCGTCACGCGCGTATTTGATTTGTATATGAAATGCGTTGCGTTGCGGATTGTTGTAGGTGGCGTCGAAGGGCTTGGGTATGGGGTCGCGATCGGAGGGGGCTGGTTCTCGCTGGGAGACCTGGGGAAGCAGGCGGGCGAATTGAAGCACGCCCTCTTTCCAGGCCTGAAAGGCAGGGCTGCCCGGGTTGGCCAGTACCGCGGAGATCGATTTCCCCTGATCGGTTTCTTCCAGCTGTGTGATGGAACAGCGAATGATGCAGTCTGCGCCCCGATCGACATCCAGCTCCGCATCGACCAGGAGCCGTGCAGAACCGGCATCTTTGGGGATCGGTACCGTGAAGCGAACCGGTTGCGTACCCCGCGTGGTGAAGTCGTCTTTTGTGACCTTGCCTCCGCGGGGATGTTCGCCGAAACGAAGCCGTCTGACGACGTCCGCGGTGACAACTTCTCGCAATGGATGGAAAGGTTGTTCGCGCAAATCGGCCACCCGAAATTGAATCCGCGGATTTTTCCAGATCACCACCGCGTCGGGCCGTTCATCGGGAAGGGCCGATTCCACGGAAATGACCAGGTTGGCCGTGGCCGTTTTGGGCGGCCAGTTGATGTTCATCTCAAAACGTTGTGCACGGGTTACCCGGAAGAGATCGGCCCGCAAAACAGGGGCTTCTTCCTTGGCGTCAGCATTGGCTCCAAATCGATTTTGCCAGTGCCGTACGCGCTCGGCCAGCTCTTGGCAACGTTGCCGGATCTGCATGCAGAACGCCTGCTGTGCCGCGGCACCGTCGGCGACAGGTGGGGCGGGAAGCTGCTGCCAGCCGCGAGCGATCTCGGAGGTGGGGAAGCCAAGATCTCGCTGTTGAAGGAGCTGGTGGATGTACTTGAGAAACGGTGGGTCCAGGCCTTCTGCCGTAGCCAACCTGGAATAGTCGGCTGCCCCACGACCCAACGCGTTGCGATGGGAAAACAGCCAGGCTGCATAGAAAGCCTTCGGGTATCTATCCAACCCAAAAGGTTCGCCGCCTTCGCCTGCCGCGGTACGAAAACCGTGGTTGCGGTAGATCGATTGAATCCGTGTGATGGCCGACAATTCGAACCCGGTGTTACCGGGGTCGCGGTGGAAGGCCAGTGGGCCAGAGCCGATGACGGCATGGTTGGCGACCTGCCGTGCCGCGTCCAGGTAACGCTGTAAGGTCGAGTCCTGTATGAACTGGACACCTCCGCTATTGGTAAATCCGGCACCACCAACGGCATCACTGACGAAGCCGCGGTGGACATCAAGCCGAAGCCCGGTCAAGTCGCGAATTGTGTAGTCGTATTCGGCGCTGGTCAGTCGCCGCATGAGGATACGCCCCGGGTCTCCGGCATGCCGCGCCACCGCTTGTTGCAGGCGTTGTTGGATCCACTCACTCAGCCGCTTACGGTCCGCGGCGGTCGGCTGTACAGCGTCGCGTGGCGGCATCCGTCGGCTGCGAAGCTGGTCGGCGACCTTCCTCCATCCGCGGAAATCGCGGGCAAAGGAGTCCCGGGTGATGAGCGTCTTGAGGCTAAGCCCGCCCTCAGGGGAATCACCGCTATGGCAATCGAAACAGAATCGTTGCAGCAGCATGCCAATGGGATCCGCCGCCTTCGGAGTCTCACCGGCGCGGACAGCCATGGGGACAGCGGCCAGAAAAATAAGTCCGGCAAGAGTGACCCCACGGAGCGGCTGATGGGACGACAGATCGGGCAAAATCAGCATCAGCACTCCTGGTTGGACACGGAGGCAACTCGCAGCTTTTCGTCGAGACACCTGTAGGCCGCGGGATCTCGTCGCAGAATCGATACAGCTGACAAACCAGGCAATGCCATGAACATGACCGTCTTCCGTCCCAAATCGAACTACCCCAGTCTCCTCATCTCAGCCCCGACGTTCAACCCGCCGGGTCCTCCCCCACAGCATCGCTCAACCGCACTCTGACCTTGATGCCTCACCTCTCTGCAGGAAAAATAACCCCGGTTCGGCGACACAACCCGCCGGCAGCATTCCGGCATTCGAACAGGACGTTGCGGCCCATGCTTGCGAACAGAAGATGCAGCATCCTGGTCATTTTGATGATGGGCTGTCTGCCTGGAACGGACACGGCCTCCCATGCCGCAGACCGTACGGGCCCATGGAAACTCATCTACGCCAACATCGAGCCAGATCGACTCAAGCCGCCCGCGGACGGCAATTTGGTGCCGCTGCAGAACGGTCCCGGCGCCTACCTGCGCATCGTCGTGGCCAACCGCGGACCCGATGCCGATCGGATCACCGACGTGGCCCTGAACGGTGTCTCGCTCCGCCTGGCTTTGCAGGGCCGATCGCACCCTCGAGTCCAACAGTATCCTTTCTACAAACAGCACAGCATCGAGTTCATGAAAGGCGGGCCGCCGAAGGTGCTGCTCGATGCCGGCCGCCCCTTGTGGTATCGCATCCTTCCGTCGAATCCAACCACTGGGATCGGCTGGACGGAGATCCTCGTTCGCCTGCGTCACTGGAATCTCGCGAAACTCCACGTCCAGCTGAAGACGGCCACGGGGCACCGGATGGCCATTCCCGTACAGACAGCCCCAGGCGTGCAGCCGATGACGCTCATGAAGAACGTGCACATCGGCCTGGCCACGCTGAACTCCGCACGCGACCGTCTCTATGTCTACATGCTGGTTCCCACCGCTTCCAAACAGAACCCCGTTTCTATTGAGTCGATCAAGGTTGATGGCACCGAGATCACCGCCACCACCAACCGGCTCTCTGGCTACAACCGGACCGGTGTGATCCCACTCGTCGTGCCTCTCGCAAAAGCCTGGCCCAAAGGCAGTTTCCATCTCCTGGACTGTCGCCTGAGTACTGGCGAGCGACGAGTCTGCAGCGTCCGCGCCTTCAATGGATTCGCCGTCATGATGTTCGGGGCCAATTTCGGAGGTCCCCGTCCGTTCATCGAAAGAGGCTTCAAGGAATTTCACGAACACTACATCGACAGCTGGGTCTCGCCGGGTGGAACAGGCTCCTGGCGGCAGATCAGCGAGGATTGGTGGCAGGCGATGGCTCGTCGTTATGGAATCCGGCTCCAGCCGAATCACCACCATGCCGGGCAGACCGGGGCGGAAGTCCGTCAACTGGCCAAATCCGACATGCACACGCTGGCGTACTGGCTCTTCGACGAGCCGGACGTCAACGACTATTTCGACGGAGAACACCATGGCGTACCGTTGCCGCTGCGGCTCGGCCTGCACGCCCAGCGGTTGGTCAGGTTGTCCGGATCTCTCCGCACCGCCGACCCGGTCCACCCGACGACCCTTGTCGTCGACAAGACGTTCAGGCCTCAGAATTACCACACGTACGGTCAATTGCCGGACCTGGTCCAGGCAGACATTTACTATCCGCTGGCGGCGCACGCCAAACAGGCACCGTGGGACCCTCTGGCTTACATGTACGGCGACACTCAATCGGCCCGCGCGGCCTTCATGCCCAAGCCGATGAACATCGTCGTGAGTGCCAGCCCTGACGGAGGTGCCCGGCCGCCCAAGCCGGGAGAGGAACGGATTGCCGTGTACGCCTCGGTGGCCGCCGGGGCTCACGGCATCTGCTACTACTGGTACAACGCGGCCAGGGAAGCCGGCTGCCAATGGGTCGTCGACACCTGGGCCGAAATCGCCATTCTGAATCGCCAACTGCAACTGCTCTCACCGTGGATCGGTGTCGGCTTCCCCGTGGAGTTGCCGGTGAAGACTCCGGACAAGCTGTGGGTCAAGACCATCGCTGCCGGAACCGACGCGTTGCTGGCCGTAGTGATCAACAGGCAGTACATCTCCTCGCCGGATGGATTCACCTCCACCCCGATGGAACAGACGCCGGTTGAATTGGTGCTACCTGAAGGTTTTGCGGTTGCTTCGGCAGCCTCCATTGAAAATGACGGGCCCAGGTCTTTGGCAGTCACACAGACCGGAGACACGGTCCGATTCAACACGGGTTCCCTGGATGTCGCGCGACTGGTCCTGCTGACACGCCGAAAGGGCCTGCTGAATCACCTCAGGACGCGCTGGGCAGAGTTGGAACGGTAGCCGACGGGCGTTGAAGCCACTGCCCCAGAGTGCCGTCGCTCTCACGCACGTGGCCGCCGGCTCCGAACTCTCAATCCCGCCCCCCCCACGTCATGTTCTCCTGAAAAGAGACATAGGAGAGATTGACGACATAGTCTTTTTCCAGGCTGTGGCGGAATGCTCTCAGACGCCTGGCCGCCGCATCAAACCCGGATCGTTTTCCGGTTTTTCGATATCCGCGAAACGCTTCCTGCGTCTCCAGTGTCAACTGGGCATCTCGCAGCCCCTTGGCCAGGAATCCAACTCGCCTGGACGCCGTTTCCTCTCCACTTGCTCTCTCCGCGGCCACTTGCAGCAGACGACGCCCCTGGTTCATCACCTCCGGCGTATAGATCTCGTGTGCGGCCTTGTAGAACGTGCGGAAGTTCAAGCCGTCCGGGTCCTGGCGTTGGTACCTGTTGACGATCGTCTGCCACCGTTTGCGAGTGACAGGCTCGGTCACGCGTTCCCAGAAATCGAAGTACTGCTTCACGGCCGCCTTTGCTGGACCGAATGCCCCGTAATACTCATCCAGGATCTCATCGACGGTCTTGTCGACGGGCAACTGTGTCCGGGCAACCACGTACAAGCTCGGCCCCTGTGTCGCCCACATCCCGGTCAAGCTGTCGAGATCTGTCGCCAGCACGCCGTGGCGAAACGCATGTTGGATATCCGCGCCGACACGACGGGCATAATGCACGGGCATGTTGTGACTACCCAGGGTGATGTTCGGGCGAAAGACCAACCTGGCCCCGGTCGCCGACCATCCCTTCCAGTCGCTGCGGAACTCGCGGCTCGTTTCGTCGGTGTAAGGAAAGAACAGGGAGCTTGCCAATGCGATCACAACACGATTGTTCAGGACTGTTGCGGTGGGCGGGCGACTGTAGTTGGCGTACGCGTAGCTGATCACGGTTGCGTTCTTGTCGAACTGCCCGGCTTCTCTCTGAACAGCGAGCAGGTACTTCGCGTAGCGGTCCGAAAGCGAACCGAGGTGCCCGGGCCAGCTCCAGCCATCTCGATTTTCGGCGACAAACGCCTTACGCGCCGCCGCTGTGGCCGCTGCGGTGTCAGTCCGCACGTCCCAGTCAAGGCACCGCCGGCAGACACACTTGCCCGGCGTGTCATTGGGTTTGCAGTTGACCCAGGGCAGTTTAGCGGTCCGGTTCGCTCGCCAGTCGACAACCACCTGCTTCCACAACTCCGGTTCGGAAACACACATCGACACATGCTGCGATCGCCCACCGTCCGGCTGTCTTTTCCCGTTGGGCAGCAGGTTGAAGAGTTCCGGGCGGGTTTCGCCGAATCGTTTCCAGTAGTCGCGGAAGGCCTCGGCATAGTCCAGGTTATGCCGCCGCATGAAGCGGTGCCTCCGTAGCCATTTGTAGACTCCCAGCTTGTAGTTGTAGACGCTGGCCTCGGAGCTCCAGGCCTGTCGACCATGGTGAAGAGAGGCTTCGAATCGCCAGTAACGCTGCATCAATCTGGGCAGCGACCTGGTTTTCCACACCCCGGAAACAACATGCTGCTGCCGCGGCACGAACTCGCCCAAATCTCCCGGCCACAACCAGCGAACGCCAACCTGGCGTTCAAGAAACTCGTAGACCGCAAACAACGTCCCCATGTCGACGTGGTAATTGCGAGGATGGTCCGTGCCACCGTCTTTGCCGCACAGGAAGAGTCGACGAGTGCCAGATCGGATCAGATATCCGTTGGCCGGCAACCGCCTGGCGTCCACTCCAGCCTGACGGGTCGCCTCACAGGGTCCCAGAAAGATCCGGGCCAGGTCCGGGTGCAACTGCCGGTTCAGTTGCCTTTCGGGAATCGCAGCGATTTTCACACCGGTGGCTTTTTGGATGACTCGCTGGAACTCGTCGGCGGCGTACTTGATGACCTGCGGGTTTTCCGGCTTGTCCGCAAGGACCAACAACGCCATGGGCTTGCCGGCCGTCGCCACGGTGAATCCTCGACGAGATGTTTCGTGGTCAGCAGCTGAACACATCGTCAGACACGAACAAACGGCCGCAACCACTTTCAGGTGAAACATCGTTTTCCAGCTTTCCGGATCAGCCTGTTGTGCGACCACTCTAGCCGCAGTTCTCATCGTTGGTACACCGCATCAGGAACGTTTGGATGGTCAGTGCGTGAAAGCCCTGGAACAAATGGCCGCCGTTGGACACCTGGTGAAACAGGTCAGTGAAACGCGGACAACCCGCCAGATCCGAACCAGTCCCCGGTGGGGGGGGAGGGCGGGGCCTGGAGAGTGGGGTCGCTCCGCGTCAGGCGGTGAGAACCCTACTTGACAGAACTGCGAACAACACGAAAGCCGAGGCGGATGTTCCGGCCGCCTGAATCAAGACACGCTCCGAACGATCCATAGCTCTCAGTTATGATCACCAGGCCGGTCACATTAGAATGCACGGATGTGTTCTGTTTCACCTTCCTGTCTGCCGACTGAAAGAAACTGATCATGAGACGACTATGGGTGCTCTTCTTGTTGAGCGTGATCATCGAGGCCTCCGGTTCCCGCGCGTGTGCCCAACTCCCGCTTCGCTTTGATGAACAACTCGTCATGGACGGATACAGCTATTCCTTTGGAATCGCGACAGCGGATCTCGATGGTGATGGGGACCTGGACATTACCAGTGCCGACGCGCTGCCGAACAACGATTTGTACTGGTTCGAGAACAACGGCCAGGGCCGTTTCCAGAAACACTTTATTCAGAAGGATGACCCCGAACGTCTGGAACGGCACGCAATTGGCGACATTGACAAGGACGGGCATCTCGACGTCGTGATCGTCAAGAACCTCGTGGGCGATCTGTTGTGGTTCCGAAATAGTGGCAAACCAGCTGACGGCGAATTGTGGAAGCGGTACGTCATCAACAGCAAAAAGATTCCAGGCGCTTACGATGTCGCGCTGGGTGACTACGACGGAGATGGCGACCTCGACGTGGCCGCGTCCACCTGGCGGCTGGGCAAAACCTTTGTCTGGTTCGAGAACGACGGCAGCCCCGCAGATGGCCATTGGAAAATGCGGCTGATCGATCAGCTCGCCACGGAAACTCGCATGATTCGCGCTGCCGACATCGACGGTGACAAAGACCTGGACCTGGTTGGAACAGCGAGACAGGCGCCACTGGTCGTGTGGTACGAGAACAACAAGAACGATGGACAAATCGAGTGGAAAAAACATGTTATCGACGACACGTCGCCACAGCCGCTACACGGGCAAATCGTCGACATGGATGCCGACGGTGACTTGGACCTGGTCATGTCGCTGGGTATGACGTTTACGGGAAAGCCATCGACAGAACAGGTCGTGTGGTATGAGAACGACGGCCAGCCGGCTCAGGGCGCCTGGAAGAAACACCTGATCGCCGACGGATATACCGGATCATTCGAAGCCTGCGCAGCCGACATGGACGGCGACAAAGACGTGGACGTGGTGGCCACCGCGTGGGGCAAAGACGGCAAGCTGGCGTGGTTCGAGAACACGGGCGAGCCCAGGAAGAACTGGAAGCAGCACACGCTCAA
>DLVV01000067.1:9550-9759 GCA_003445035.1 Planctomycetaceae bacterium
ACGAAGTCCGCTGGTGGCGCAACGCCGGCCCTCACAAGCCGCTCGAGATCGGGTCTCAGCGACAGTTGTTTCTGGACAATCACATCATCGCGCGGACGGATGGACTGCGGCGCACGATGCATCAGCCGGTCAAACGCGGGGCGGTGATCAAGCCTGATCAGGAATGGGAGACGTCGCTGCAAACACGGTGCTCGCCGGCTTGGGACGCA
>DLVV01000403.1:0-2545 GCA_003445035.1 Planctomycetaceae bacterium
TTTCGCGGCCTGCCACCCGGTGCGTATCGCCTGATCGTCAACGCCACTGCCCAGAACCAGCTACTTCCAGGTGTTGTCTTTCAACGGTTTTCCGTTGGTCGTCAGGATCTGGAAGTGGTGGAACCCGGCGTTCATTCCCGAGTAACGCCAGACGACTTTCTTCTTTCGGGTGATCTCGAACAGTTTCACCTGCCGCCCCTTGGCGTGGTAACTGGAAATGACCGTGTTTCCGTTGGGCAGTCTCTGCGCACCGCAGGCATCGTCAAAGAGACGCTCGCCCAGATCCTCATTCGTCACGCTCCAGACAATCTTCCCCGCGGCATTCACCTCGATGATCCGATTCCCGTTGGTGCAGGCGATCAGCGTGTTGCCGTTCTCGAGTCGAATGGCGGTAAACGGCCAGTCCCGCTTCGGACGGCCCCGATCGTCGGTCGCAAACGACCGCAGGACCTTGCCCGTGGCCGGGTCGTATTCCTTGACGGCGAAATCGAGAAGATGCGGAGCAAGGTAATTCCCATTGGGCAACATCCTCAGCATCCGCGTCTGCATGTGGAAATTCTGCTTCTGACACCGCAGCGGTGTGGTCCTGAGGACCTCTCCCTTGCGATTGACCACCAGCGCCCGCGGCTGAGGCCCCAGTTCGGCAACCAGGAACTTCCCACCCGGTAATGGCTGCACGGTGCTGATTTCCTTCTGCTGCCCCTGGTACTGGAAAAGGATCTTGTCTGTTTTCCGGTCGACCTCAACGACTCCGCCGTTGGGGAACTGCTTCGTCCCGTACAGGGCCAGCAACACGTGTCCGTCGGGCAACACCCAGCCATCACTGGCCGGCATGTCAAACTTCCACTCAATCGCCCCCTGCTCATCGACAATCACCACCCGGTTGGCCTTGCCGACACCGAGGAACGAATGTCTCACGATTGCGTCGGCAGCAAAGACCGGTTGCGGCCAGACCGAACAAGCCAGCAACGACACGACCGCGACCAACATCACACCTCGGCTCGACAAACCTGTCGACCTGTTGATGAATTGCGCCATGACTGCAGGACTCCTGGTGTGTATTCGACGGGGTTGACCAAGCCGGAGACCAGTTTATCCGGAACCGGTCTCATCGACGATGGACATGGACCGGCACCCAGGTGCCGGGGTTTCCGGCGGCGGTGCAGACCCATCCCAGGACCAATCGTGGCGAGCGTTCGACTTTCTCGACCGGTCGACAAATCACGTCGTCCAGAAAGAACACCGTTTCGCCACCCACGGTCTGTGCCCCGATGTAAGGTGTCGACCCTTCGGCGACCGAAAACGACATCGTCATCCTCGTCCACGTCGGGCCGGTTGTCGTCGTCCCGTACTGCAGTTTCTTTCCGTCAAACACGAAGAGACGGACGGTGCCCTTGGGAACAAAAAGCCAGCCGTTCAGGCGGAAGCGTTGGCCGGCCGACGTGTCCGAGAGGTACTGTCTCACCCCTGCCCCTCCGCTGCCGGTCACCTTGAGTGCGTGGCTGCCACCGTGTGCCTGCTCGCGGCTTCGCTGATGAGCCCGAGGCGTGCCATAGCGTTTCCAGCCTTCGTCCTGTTCCAGGTCGCCGTTCCGGATCACGTCCTTGCCCAGAATGATCGTCTCCAGAAACGACGGCCGACTGTTGAACCGGAAAGCCCCCCGTGGCCAACGACCACCCGTCGGCGGCCCGCTGCCGGTCGTGACACTGCGATCACTCACAACCGAACCGGGGTCGTCGGTGAAATCGACGCCCACCAGGCCATTGGCCGACATGTAGTGGTTTCGCCCGATGTGATTGGCCGTGCAACCAGGATCCAGTTTCACCCGATCGACCGGTGCCCGCCCGTCTTCTCGGGCAACCCAGTTGTCGGCCACAACGCAGTTCCCGGCACTGACCCTGGCAACCGACCGGATCAGTGACGCAGCCCGGCTGTCCCGACCGCTGACGGTTTCCCCAACCTGGAACGAACCGGAGATCTCCCTGAGCATGAGTTTCCGTGGCAAGGCCAACCAGGGGCGGTAAGGCGGGGGAATCGGAAACTCGTCGCCGAAAAGCGGATCGGCCTGGGCGAGAGAGACAACCCCGGTCGCCCCGGACCGGCTTCCCTTGACCGTCTCACCCACCTGGAAGTTCATCGATTTCGGTTCGATTCCCAGTCGTGTCTCCGAAGCCAGGTGGATAGCAAACTTGGGCCGCGCGGACATCTTGCCTCGCGTGGAAATGCGGGACTTGGTGAGCATCACATTGCGACTGGCGATGCGAACCGCGTCGTAGATGTTCGGGCCAAGCGACACGGGCTTGTTGTTGGTCTCGATCCACATCCGCTCGACAACGACCGGGGTCCCCGCCATGTCCGAAACGACCAGTCCCTCGCGGCCGTTGAGTTCGGCGTCGCAATCGAGCAGCCAGCAGCCGCCCGAGAGGTCCGTGTGGGTCACGCAGAATCCACGCCCCCGGTTGGCCATGCTGCGGCAAACCGAAATCCGTGTCCCGTTGCAGTCGGTGATGTAGAACCCGTCACCACCGTTTCCCTGGGCGATGCA
>DLVV01000403.1:2878-3604 GCA_003445035.1 Planctomycetaceae bacterium
ACCTGGCTGTGATCGAGAAAGATCCCGTGCGAACGGGCTCCATGAACGCGAAGAAACTCCAGTCGAGAATCCTGTTCGTTCAGGTGAAACGCGTGAATCCCGTAGGTGGCCTTCTTGTTGGCGTCCAACGTCAACCTGGAAATGACCATTCCAGTGCCACGCAGATACAACAGCCGGTCCATCTCGGCAGTCGCCTTCAGAACGGTGTGCTGAGCTCCGGCTCCGACTATTTTCAGCCCATGTGCGGTCACTCGGATCGGTTTCCCGACCAGGTACGTCCCCTTGGGAATCAACAGCGTCCTTCCGGAATTGGCTGCGGCGGCAATTCCCGCATGAACGGCAGCCGTGTCATCGGCCACGCCGTCCCCCCGGGCACCAAACGTCCGAACGTCCAGCGGCCGGCCGTCAGCCGGCTCGGCTGCCACCGGAGACGGACTCACGCCGCTGAGGATCCAAAGGGCGAGAATCGTAAAATGCCCCCCCTGCCTCACAAGCCGATCTGTCGACGTCGATTCTCGTCCGGTTGCGGTTTTCATCGATTGCCTCACCTGTTCGGTCTACGCGGATCGAAACCCCCACTCGTTCGGTTCAGTTTGAACCCTTGTCGTCCATCGGGCAACGCACCTGTTTACCGGGTCCTCTTCGCCGAACAGGTCCACCACATTTCGTCACAATGAAATCACTTCCAGCGAAACGACAAGCCGACGTCGGTGTTCATTTTCGGAG
>DLVV01000327.1:0-303 GCA_003445035.1 Planctomycetaceae bacterium
CGGACCCAAGAAGCAGGAAGGCAACATTCGAATCGACAAGCTCGATCCTGATCTCCTGAACGGAGACGACGTGGAATGGTGGCTGGAAATCGTCGCGGTGCTGAACAACGGAGAAATGCCGCCTGCCGACGCGACCAAGCTCGGTGACCGGGACCGCACCAGGGTGATCGAATGGCTCTCCTCGGAGATCCAGGTCGCCTCGGCCGTGCGTCGGGCCAAGCAGGGACACTCGTCCTTCCGGCGAATGACCCGCTACGAATACAACCACTCGCTGCAGGATCTGCTCGGCCTGCCCTACAACTT
>DLVV01000327.1:639-5237 GCA_003445035.1 Planctomycetaceae bacterium
CCGGAAGCGACCTCCGAGGACGGATTCCAGAACAGCTCCGAGAACCTGCAGATGTCGGTCATCCGGTTCGGGGCGTACCGCGAGTTGAGTCGCAAAGCTCTGATGAACGCCACCGTGCGAGGCAAACAGCCCGAACGGATCTTCTGGGACATTTCCATGAAGGCCGCCGCGGCCGAGTCGTTGGCCAAGCAGGAGGCTCAACTCGAAAAGATCCGGCAGAAGAACAAGGACAATCCCGAGAAGCTGAAACGGGAACTCGAGCGACAGGCCGCCAGGTTCCGGGTTCGGCACAACGGCCCCCACTACAAGGACCTGAGTACAGGGGCGACCGCAAGAGTCTCCTGGAGTTACGGCGGAGCCAAGTACGCCTGGAAACCGTCAAAGGCGCGTCCCAAGGTCCCTGCGGCTTCCCGGCACGTCGTCGTCATCCCCGCCAGGCAGAAGCTGATCGTCGAACTGGGAAACCTGGTCCCTGACCGGGGAACACTTCGGGTACGCGTCCGTGCCTCGAGGGTCTCGGTCGACAAGAACAGGAAACGGATTCCGAGCCTGCAGCTGGAATTCGGCTGGCAGGCCAGCAACGATTCGGCCGCCTCGGTGAGAATCAGCAACCGCGATGTTGTCGTCGACGCCGTTCCGGAGAAGCCGAAGTTCTACCAGTGGGATGTGCCGCTGAGTGAAATCTACCCGCGGAACCTGATGCGGAAGACCGCCAAGATGGGAGGCCTGCCGAGTCCGTCGGAGTTCGTGAAACTGGTCAACAGTTCGGCCTCCCAGGGTGACATCCAGATTGACCACGTGGAGGTCATCGCACCCATCTACGAGAAATGGCCGCCGGACTCGCACACCCGCATTTTCCTCGACAGTTCGAACAAGACTGACGAGCCGGTCTACGCGCGGGAGGTGCTGTCGAATTTCCTGTCGCGTGCCTGGCGACACCACGCCACCGATGCGGAAATCGACCAGAAACTGGCCCTGTTCGCAAAGATCCGTCCCAAGTGCGACGACTTCCAGGAAGCCATGGTGGAGGTCCTGGCGACAGTGCTCTCCTCGCCGAAGTTCCTTTATCTCGTCCCGCCCGGCCGGGCGAAGCGATCCGGCAAAAGCGGGGACGGCAACCGGCTGGCGGCCTGGGAACTGGCCACCCGTCTTTCGGTGTTTCTGTGGTGCAGCACTCCCGACGACGAGCTGCTGGAGCTGTCGGCCAGGGGACGGTTGAACGACCGGGATGTCCTGGTCAGCCAGGTCAAACGCATGCTGGCCGATCCGCGGTCTCGACGATTCTCCAGGCACTTCGTCCGCCAGTGGCTGGGCATGCAGCTGCTGGATTTCCTGCAAGTCGACAGGAAGGCATTCCGCCAGTTCAACCCGTCCCTGAAAGAAGCGATGCAGGAAGAACCCATCGCCTTCTTCGATGAGGTTCTGAAGCACAATCACAGCGTGCTGGACTTCATCCATGCCGATTACACGATGACCAACGAGCGACTCGCCCGGCACTACGGATTGAAGGACGTCTACGGAAACGACTTTCGCCGCGTGGAGCTCGATTCCACGCACAGGCGGGGCGGCCTGCTGACCCAGGCCGGCCTGCTGGCCATGAATTCCGACGGCAAGGACTCTCATCCGCTCAAACGCGGCATCTGGATGCTCGAAAGCCTGCTCAACGATCCCCCTCCACCACCACCACCGGCCGTGCCAGAGATCGATCTTGCCGATCCCAAGATCGCCAAGCTCACCCTGAAAGAGCGGATCGAAAATCATCGGAACCACGCGGCGTGCATGTCCTGTCACGCGAAGATCGATCCGTGGGGAATCGCGTTCGAGAACTACGACGCCGTCGGCAGCTGGCGCGACCAGGTCAAGGGGAAACCGGTCGATGCGTCCAGCCTGCTTTTCAACAGGCAGAAGCTCGACGGCATGGACGGCCTGAAGCGATACCTGCTGGCAAATCGACAGGATCAATTCGCCCGGGCGATGGTCCACAAACTGACCACCTACGCACTGGGACGCCCCCTGACATTCGGTGATCGCTCGGGCATCGACCGGATCACGGCCGATCTCCGCAGGCAGGGCGACGGACTTGCTACAATGGTCATATTGATTGTCACGAGTGAACTGTTTCAGTCGAAGTAAAAACGGTAGAAGAGGCGTGGCGCCCGCTTTCGGAAAGACAACCGTCATGAAAACACCTATCGCGTCCCTGGACCGTCGAAGGTTCATCCATGGTTCCGGAGTCGCCCTGGCATTGCCGTTGTTCGAATCGTTTTCCGGGTTGGCCGATGCCGCCGAAGATCCGGCCAGAAAATCGCGATTCGCGTGCTTCTACCTGCCCGACGGAGTGCCGATGCCGCTGGCCAAGGACCCGGCCCACAAGGACTGGTCCTGGTTTCCTCATGGGAGCGGAAAGAAATTCACCTTCACCAAGTGCCTGGAACCGCTGGAGCCGTTGCGGGGCGAGGTGACGGTGCTGTCCGGCCTGTCGCATCCCTCGGTACGGAGCATCCACGGCCATTCCAATGCCGACCAGTTCCTCACCGGAGCGGCAACCGGACCCCGGGGCGGATACCGGAACTCGATCTCGCTGGACCAGGAATTTGCCGCCCACGTCGGAGATCAGACCCGCTTTTCGTCACTGGTCCTGTCGACCGACGGCGGCACGGGAACTCCGCGAGGTGCCCACACCGTGTCATTCAACCGGGGTGGCCGCGCCATTCCGGCCGAGCACAGGCCGAAACAGATCTTCGACATGCTGTTCGTCAAGAGTGACGGCGATGCGGCGCGTCGACTCGCGCTCAGTCAAAGTGCGCTCGACGACCTGCTGGCCGATGCCCGTTCCCTGCGGCGAACGCTCTCCGGCCGTGACCAGAAAACGCTGGACGAGTATCTCCAGTCGGTTCGCGACACCGAGATCAAGGTCGAAAAAGCCAAGCGGTGGATGAACATCCCGCTCCCCAAGGTCGACGTCGATCACCTGAAGCTCGACATCACTCCGAAAGATCCGAAGGTCTATCTGCAGACGATGTTCGAACTGATCTATCTCGCATTCAAGACCGATTCCACCCGCATCGCGACCTACCAGCTCGGCCGGGAAAACGGCGTCGGCATCAGCGACTACCTGGCTCGAGCGGTCGGATTCAACCTGACGCACCAGCTCTCGCACAACACGAAGAACCCCGGTGGCTGGAAGAACTTCGGCGTCTACTGCCGGTTCATCAGCGAAGAACTCGGTCGCTTCATTAGCAAGCTGAAAGCGACACCCGAGCCCGCCGGCAAGGGCAACATGCTGGACAACACGCTTGTCCTGTTCGGTTCCGCCTCGAGTGCCTTCCATCTCTCTCGCAACTACCCGTTGATCCTGGCCGGTGGAAAGAACATGGGGTTCAAGCACGGCCAGTATCTCAACTACGCGGGCGACAACCCGGCGGGTGGCCCCTGGAACGGCGGCAGAGAACCATGGCAGAAGGAGATCACTCACGAGGACATCCCGCTGTCAAATCTCTTTGTCACCATGCTGCAGCGGCTGGGCGTCAAGGCCGACAGGTTCTCCGACAGTACCGGAACACTGAACGCCGTTTAGTAACGACTGGAACGGCATCTCCTCCACATCACATTTTGAAGCTGGTCACATGAACGACTTCCAGTTGAACCGTCGACAGGCGCTCATCGCCAGCGGACTGGGCACGTTGAGCCTGGGCATGCCCGGCATGGTCATGGGCAGTGACAAGGTCGACGCCTCGGGCAAGGCCGTGGCATCGGACAAGTGCTGCATCTTCGTCCTGCTGTGCGGTGGTCCGAGTCACGTTGACACCTGGGACATGAAACCCGAGGCCCCGGTGGACTTTCGCGGGCCCTACGAGCCGATCGCGACCCGGGTCCCGGGAATGCGAATCAACGAGATGCACACCCGGTTGGCCCAGTTGACCGACCACTTCACGCTCATCAATTCGATGTCGCATCCCGGAGCGATCAGCAATCACTTCGACGCGATGCACAACCTGCTCAGCGGCCAGTCAGAGCGGCGCGTGCAGAATGGCCGGCCGAACGACCAGCCCTACATGGGGTCCTTCGTTGCCAAGCACAAGCCCAGCACCCGGAATTTTGTCTCCAACGCCTGGTTGATCAAGTGCGTGGGACCGCCGGTCTTCTGTGCACCCAACATTGGCATCGGCGGCTACCTGGGCTCGGCCTACGCACCGGTGTTTGTCGGTTCGGCCAAGAACCACCCGGCGATGGAGAACTTCGAACCGCCGCGGATCTACAACCCGTACGACGAGGCCCGGTTCGAAGAGCGCAAGTCGCTGCTGGCGAGCCTGGAATCGCCCATCCTGGACAAGGACCAGCAGGTGAGAGACTGGTCGGACCTGCGAGAAAAGACCTACGACGCCCTGACCCGCCAGGAGGGTCGGGAGGCGTTTGACCTGGACCGTGAACCGCAAAGCGTTCGTGATCGCTACGGCATGCATCCGATCGGACAGAACCTGTTGCTGGCACGTCGGATGGTCGAATCGGGCGTCCGTTTCGTGACGGTCAACGGTTGGACCGGACAGGCCGATCACGACAAGAAAGGCCCTCCGAGCAGCAGCTGGGACATGCACGGC
>DLVV01000327.1:5569-6992 GCA_003445035.1 Planctomycetaceae bacterium
TGGGCATGGGCAACGCGTTCGGAACCGGCTCCTACGGCATGGGCTTTTGCCTGCCCCGACTCGACCAGGCACTCGCCGGCCTGCTCTCGGATCTCAGTGAACGAGGGATGCTCGAGAAGACGCTGGTGGTCGTGACCGGCGAATTCGGCCGCACGCCGTTCGTGCTGAAGCAGAACCCACCCGGCCGACAGCACTGGCCGAAGTGTTTCTCGTCGATCCTGGCCGGCGGAGGCATTGCCGGAGGGAACGTCTACGGCAAGTCCAACCGCAAGGGCGAATACCCGATAAGGGATCGCATCCGCCCCGAGGAACTGGCCGCAACGGTCTATCACGCCCTGGACATCCCGATCAACGACCCGCAGGACGCCAGCGGCATTTCTCGTTCGCTGACGACCGGCAAACCGGTCCTGGACCTGTTCGGCTAATCGGCAAGGTCACTCACAGGGTGGCCAGCGGACCGGCCGACACCGCAGGAAAAATCTCCGACGTCTTTGCGTCGTTGAGGTTCATCGCAGTGGGTTCTTAGCTGCCGGGTTCGTGACAAGTTTGTCCCGTTACCCGGCTCCGGAGGTGGGTCTTGAACTCCAGAACTTCTCGTCGCGTCGCTGAAAGCCTCGTGGTTCTCCTCGCGTGGTGCGATGCTCAGAGCGGCGGATTCAGGAAGTGTGCCCGACTCGAGGAAGAGCCGCCCCTTGTGCTTGCTGCTGCTCTCAGCCGCCGTAATTCTCAGCACACCCACGACTCATCTTGTGGCAATCGGGGAATTCTCTGATCATCGTCGGCCAGCCTGATCGAAAGAGATTTTCGACGCTCCCGCACTGCGCTGAATTCGTTGCCTGACTCCCTGAACAAGGAAACAGCGGTGCGTGTGGGTGACTGGTTAGACCCGATGCGCTCGGCCCTTCGCCCCGGGCCAAACTTCCGACGGCACCTCCGGAAGAAGCACAACCCGTCAATTGCTGCGGAGGTGCTGGAAGACCGGACGCTGCTCGCGGCCGTGATCGGTGATGAAACGATCATCAGCAGCAATACTGCGGGAGCCGAATCGGTGTTCGCGGTCGACCTGGACGGTGACGGAGACATGGATGTTCTCACCGCGTCGCGCAATGACGACAAGATCGCCTGGCACGAGAACAACGGCAGCCGGACCTTCACGTCACACACGATCACCACGGACGCCGATGGGGCCAAGTCGGTGTTTGCGGCCGACATGGACGGAGACGGGGACATCGACGTGCTCAGCGCGTCTTTTTCTGACGACAAGATCGCTTGGTATGAGAACGACGGCAGCGAGGCCTTCACACCACACACGATCACCACGGACGCCGATTCAACCAAGTCAGTGTTCGCGGCAGACGTGGACAGCGACGGAGACATCGACGTGCTCAGCGCGTCGCGGTTTGACGACAAGATCGCCTGGTAC
>DLVV01000002.1:0-6973 GCA_003445035.1 Planctomycetaceae bacterium
CGAGGGTCAGCGTTGCGTTCGGCGATCACGTCGTAGGCTTCCCGGTCGGCCTGCAGTCGGTACTGGCTCCGAGAGCATCCGCAGAACGTCCAGGACGTACAGACGGCGAGGACCAGCAGTATGAACCGGAGACGGTGGCGACCGCTAAACCACTCCATCAGTGAATTTCCACCGGTTTGCGATCGCTTGAACGTGGCATTCCGGGATCTCGTGGCCATGTCCCGGGTTCTTCAGGTAACTCAGTGGTTGTTGCGCGCACCCCGACGTCTCGGGACGCTTCCCCTTGGAAGTTATCGTCATACCGGTTGTATTGACTTTGACGATTGTGACGGTCAGGCGTGGTTCGGTGACTGGCAGAGAAACGTTCGAGATGTGTCGTTGCCGGTCGGATGACATCGGAGTAATTTGATAGGTGGATGTCACGTTGATCTCGCTGCACAGTCCTCTTATTGTTCCGGTTCGAGTGCCACCTCCCACCAAACGTCCGAATCACGGCATGAAACACTTGGCGTTGTATCTCTGTGTGTTCTCAGCACCCTTGTTGTTGGGGCAATCTTCAGCGGCCGCCGAGAAGTCCGGACCCCGGTTCGAGACCGAAGTGCGGTTGATTCTCAAGGCCCATTGCTGGCAGTGCCACGGCGAGGCGGACGAGAAAAAGGGGGGGCTCGACACCCGGCTGGCCCGCTTCCTGATCAAGGGTGGAGAATCGGGTCCGGCCATTGTGCCCGGCAAGCACACCGACAGCCGTTTGTTCAAGCGGGTGGCATCGGGCGAAATGCCCCCGGGTGCGAAACGGCTCTCTGCCCGAGACGTCGAGGTGCTGGCTCGCTGGATCGATGCCGGGGCCCGGACCGTCCGGCCGGAACCGGCATCTTTGGCCGATGGCAGTTTCACGGTTGAGGAGCGACAGCACTGGTCCTTCCGGCCGATCCGACGTCCGCCATCGCCTGCTGTCCAACACGGCCAACTGTTGCAGTCGCCGATCGACGCGTTTTTGCTGGCCAAACTGGAATCCCGGGGCCAGGGTTTCGGCCCCGAGGCCGACCGGCCGACGTTGGTCCGCCGGCTGGCGTTCGATCTGCATGGACTGCCACCGGGACCGGGAGTGGTCGAGAGATTTGTTTCCGACCGGGCGCCCGGCGCCTGGTCCCGGCTGGTGGATCGCCTGTTGGCCTCACCGGCCTACGGGGAACGCTGGGCACGGCACTGGCTGGACGTCGTCGGTTACGCCGACAGCGACGGGGTGACCCAGAGGGATCGGCCCCGGAACTGGTCCTTCAAGTACCGTGACTACACGATTCGGGCATTGAATGCGGACAAGCCGTGGAACGAATTCGTCGTCGAACAACTTGCCGGCGATGAACTGGTGACGCCGCCCCACCAGGACCTGTCCGCCGAGCAGGCCGCCCGGTTGATTGCGACAGGATTCCTGAGAATGGCGCCCGACGGCACCAGTGGATCCGGGGCCAACCAGGAACTGGCGTCCAACCAGGTCGTCGCAGAAGTCATCAAGGTGGTCTCGACGTCTCTGCTCGGACTGACCGTCGGCTGTGCTCAGTGTCACCAGCATCGTTACGATCCGATCACTCACGCCGACTACTACCGGCTTCGGGCACTGTTCGAACCCGCCTACGACCCGAAGCACTGGCGATCGCCCTCGGGACGCCTGGTCTCTCAGTGGGACAAGAACGTTCGGGAGACGGTGGCCGTGATCGACAAGAAACTGGCCGAGATCACCAGCGGCAAGAACGCGGAACTGGAAGCGGCGGTGAAGAAGGCCTTCGAGACCAGACTGGCCAAGCTGCCGGCCGAGATCCGTGCCGAAGCGAAGGCGGCCCGTGAGACCGCCGCGGCGAAACGCAACGCGAAGCAGAAGCAGTTGATCGAGGATTACCCGTTCCTGAGCATCAGCCGCGGCACGATCCAGCAGTTCGAGCGGTCGATCGCCGCCGCGATCCGCAAGAAGTGGGATGACCAGTCCGCCGCGGTCGGAAAACAGCGGCCGGCGGCCGACAACCTGATGTGCCTGAGTGAAGTTCCCGGACAGGTGCCGCCGACGCGGTTGTTTTCCCGTGGCGACTTCAAGCAGCCCCGCGAGGAGATCAAGCCGGGTGAACTGAGCGTGCTGAGCCCGGTCGGCTTCTCGATTCCGGCCAACGACTCGAAACTGCCGACGACCGGTCGACGCCTGGCTTACGCCAGGTACCTGACCAATGGGCGGCATCCACTGCTGGCCCGTGTGCTGGTCAACCGGTTCTGGATGCACCACTTCGGCCGGGGGCTTGTCTCCACGCCGGGGAACTTCGGTGCCATGGGGACTCGGCCCACACACCCGAAGCTGCTGGACTGGCTGGCGTCGGAGTTCATGCAGAGCGGGTGGAGCCTGAAGCACCTGCACCGTGTGATCCTGACCTCGACGGCCTACCGGCAGTCGGCCACGCGGCGAGAGAAGCTGGACCAGATCGATCCCGACAACCAGTTGCTGGGGCGGATGTCGGTGCGGCGGCTCGAGGCCGAGACGCTGCGGGATTCGCTGATTCATTTGGGCGGACGGTTTTCCGACAGGATGTTCGGACCGCCCGTGCCGGTCAGTCTCGATTCGGTCGGGCACCGGATCATCGTCAGCAACAATCGGTACGACCCGACGGGCCGGCTGCTGACGAAGATCGCGTCGATCGGCTCCGAGGAGTTTCGTCGCACGATCTACATCCAGGTCCGCCGGTCGATGCCGCTGGGGGTGTTGACTCCCTTCGACCCTCCGACGATGAAGCCCAACTGCGAGGTGCGGACCGCTTCGACGACTGCCCCGCAGTCATTGATGATGATGAATGACCCGTTCGTGGTCCGCCATGTCGGCGAACTGGCGAGACGCGTCCGAACCGAAGCGTCCGATGGTCCGGCGGCCGAGTTCGACCTGGCCTGGTGGCTGGTGTTCGGCCGTGGTCCGAGTGACTTCGAACAACGTACCGGATTGAAATTCCTGCAAGACGAAACGGCGGCGGTTCGGGCCGCGTCTCCCAAGGACACCGATCCGGCCCTGACGGCTCTTTCCCACCTGTGTCATGCCCTGGTGAGTTCCAATGGATTCCTTTACGTCGACTAGACGTCACTTCCTGTCCCAGCAGGCGTTCGGGCTTGGCGGCCTGGCTCTGGCCTCGTTGATCAGGCAGGACGAATTGCGAGCCGCGCCTGTCAAGCCGCTGCTGCAGCGCCGAGTCTTTGACCCTCAGCAGCGTCCCCCGGTTCATCGCCCCCAGGCGACGGCGATGATCTCGCTGTTCATGCAGGGTGGTCCCAGCCACATGGACCTGTGTGATCCGAAACCGGAACTGGTCAAGCATCATCTCAAGAGCTACACCGGCGACATTCACTACGACAACGTCGGCCAGGCCAGCACGAAGCTGTTTTCCGGTCCGTGGAAGTTCAAATCGCACGGCGAGTGCGGCATGGAACTCAGCGAACTGCTGCCGAACCTCGGCGGAGTCGCCGACGACATCTGCCTGGTCCGCTCGATGCACACCGGCATCAGCGGCCACGAAACCGGCATCAGTGCCATGAACACCGGCGGCGACGGCCGTCGTGGACGTCCCGCGATGGGATCGTGGCTGGTGTATGGCCTGGGTTCCGAGAACGAGAACCTGCCGGCTTACCTGGTGCTTCGCGATCCGGCCAGCCTGCCAGTGCTGGGGGCCGAGAACTGGCAGAACACCTGGCTGCCGTCGGCCTGCGGCGGCACCGTGGTCCACGCCCATGAACCCCGGATGGCGAACCTGCAGCCACCCGGCTCGCTGCGCGGCGCGACCCAGAAGCGGATCCTCTCGTTCCTCGACCAGATCAACCGCAAGCATCTCGAGCGGCATCCCGGCGAAGCTGACCTCGCGGCGCGGTTGAAGAGTTATTCGCTGGCGGCCGGCATGCAGGTGGAGGCCCGCGAGGCGCTGGACATCTCGGGGGAAACGGCCGAGACGCAGGCGCTGTACGGGATCAACGACGCGGCCACCAAGGACTTCGGCACCCGCTGCCTGATCGCCCGACGGCTGATCGAACGGGGAGTGCGTTTCGTCCAGGTCATGACCGGCGACCAGCACTGGGACCACCACGGCGGCATCGTCGGTGCGTTGCCCAAGGTCTGCCGCCGCATCGACAAGCCGTCCGCGGCCCTGGTCGCCGATCTCAAGCGGTTGGGCCTGCTCGACTCCACGCTGGTGCACTGGGGAGGCGAGATCGGTCGCCTGCCGGTGATTCAGAACGAAGCCAACATCGGCCGCGATCACAACGGGCGAGGTTTCAGCATCTGGCTAGCCGGCGGAGGTGTGAAGCAGGGGCACGTGCACGGTGAGACCGACGAGGTGGGCCACAAGGCGGTCACCGACGTGGTCAACCACTACGATTACCACGCCACGCTGTTTCACCTGTTCGGCCTCGATCTCAAGGACGTCAACTACGCACGTCCCAATGCGGTCACCAATCTGATGGCCGGCCAACCCGGCAAGATTGTCAACGGCCTGTTGAAGAATCCGGTTTGAGTGTCCGCTGCTCGATCGCGGCCGTGTCCGTGTGCGAACGGTGCGAGATGGAAGCGGGCCCGAAGGTCACTCTCATGCGGAACGTTCGTCGATCGCCGCGGATTGTCCGGTGCATGTTGTCCGCGTTGGGGGCCGTCGTGGCTCTGTCCGGGATGTGCCCGATCCTGGCGGCCGGTTCGCCCAATCTCGTGGCCAACGGTGGGCTGGAAACCGTCGATCCGAAACACACCGACCGCCCACGCGGGTTCCGGCCGGGACGGATCGGCAAGTCGTTCTCCGAGATGACATGGACATCGCCGGGCCACGACAGCAGGCGGTGTGTCTCGGTGAGGACGAAGGACTCGTCGGGGCTGGGGTACTGGCAGACCGTGGTGACGGTCAAGCCCCGGACCATCTACACCATCTCGCTGGATTACCGCGCCCGGGCTGCAGACCGGAGAGCGAAGTCGGACATCCCGCTTTTCCAGCGCAGTCGTCCGGGCGGTCCGAATCTCGAACTGGGCATGCTGACGGCCGATCCCACCAAAGCCGGGCGACCGACGGCCTGGTCGGACATCGGAATCGCCCTGGATCCGGTGGGCGGCATCTATCTTCCGTTGGCGACCAGGTGGTCCCGCTTCGGGCACTCGTTCAGGACTCGGGCCGGTCAGACCCGTCTGGTCGTCAAGCTGCGGCTTTGTCACTACGCCCAGCAGGTCTGGTTCGACAACCTGTCGGTCGTCGAGGGCGAGTTGCCGGCTTCCACGATCGCTGCCGATCCTCTGTGGGTCACCGGCGACTCCACGCCACCGTCGGTGTTCCGTCCGTTGCCGCTTCCGAACACGAAGGCCGCCCGTGACGCCGCCATCCAGGTCGTCTTCGCCGAAGACGGGACCGGGGTCGATCCGACCACCGCTCGGGTCCTGCTCGACGGAAAAGACGTCACCTCGCGAGCGGTGATCAACGCCACCGGTCTTCGCCTTTTGCCGGATCGTCCTCTTGCCGATGGGCCTCATCGTGTTTCGGTCTCGATTGCCGATCGCAGCGGCCTCCGCAGCAACACGCTCGGCTGGCAATTCGGCGTGGGGCGAACGTTGCGGAACGTGCTGGTTGCAAAAATCGGATCCACGCGGCTCAACGGCGAGCCGTTTTTCCCGATCGGCATCTATGCCTACTCGTGTCATCCCGGCGATGGCCGGTTTCGTGTCGACCATCTGCGGCAGGCTGCCGACGCCGGTTTCAACATCGTGTTCAACACCATCGAGACCCGGCAGGGGCTCGACACCGAACTGGCCCACGGCATCATGGGCACGCTGAACATCAGTTCGGGGCTGAAACACTGCACCGATCCTGCGGCGGCCGAGGCGGCGTTGCTCAAGAAGGGGCAGGGCCGGTTGGCCGATCATCCCAGCGTGGTCGCCTTCTGGGCCGACGATCCGGAGAACGTCGAGGACTCGAAGGGGACGCCGATCTCGGCAACGGCGATCGCCAAGATGCGCAACGCCCGGTTGGCCCTGAAGAAGGGGTTTCCGCGGATCCCCTCGGTGTTTGCCATCTCCAATCTCCCCCGACTGAAACCCGCGATGCCCTACGGCGACATCCTGCTCAGCTACCGGTACCCGGTGCCGCAGTATCATCCGATGACGATCAACAGCTTCACGATCGGAACATGCCGCAGGTTGGTGCCCGACAAACCGCTGTGGTTTCTCTCCCAGGCGGTCGATCTCGGCTACGGAGCCCGGTTCGGGTTGTCACGGCCGATGCGACCGACACCCGACGAGGTGCGGGCGATGGCCTTCTACAGCCTGGCCTGCGGTGTTCACGGCTATGCGCTCTACGCCAATTTCCTCAACGCCAGGGACTTCCCCGACCACTGGTCGACCGCCCTGGATGTCGCACGGCGGGTCCGCCACATCACCGGCCCGCTGACCGCCGGCCGCGATGTCGGCACCGTGCGACTGGCCCCCGGTCCCTTCACCGGATCCGTTTTCTACCGCGAACTCCGACACGGTGACCGTCACACGTTGATCGCCGTCAACATGTCGGCCGGAACGCTGCCGGTGACCTGGCGTTTCGAGAAACCGGTGCAGGCGACGGTGCTGTTCGAGGATCGCCGGATGGCCCGACCGGCTGATTCGGTCGGCGACGTGTTCGGTCCCTGGTCGGTTCATCTCTACCAGTGGTGAGAGCCGGACTTCGGCCTCGTACCGGCTTCGTCGCCGCGTCCGGCCAACGGTACCCTGTATGCGGATCAAGAACGCACCAACCAACCGAACACGTACCATGTCTCGTCGAGTCGCGCCATGGCGGATTGCCCCGAGATCTTCGGTGACCCGATCGAACGAGTCGTGGAGTTCAGGACCGGCGGCGATGGCAGCAGCCTGTCGGACAGGCTGGTTCGTCTGAGGTGCGTTCTCAAGGATACCGATCTCTACTCTTTTCCATTCATGCCGAAGAGCACTCCATAG
>DLVV01000002.1:7349-8175 GCA_003445035.1 Planctomycetaceae bacterium
GGGAGAACAGTCATCAAACAGATATCGCTTTTGGACGATCGGGAGTGGCCCACCGACGGGTTTGGGTTCACATTGCCCATCCGGCCCGAATCGGCCGCACTGGTTGTGGTCGACGTGCAGGGTTATGTCCTGAATGCCGACGGTCACCTGGCGCACATGGTCAACCGGCACAGTCCCGAACTGCAACAGGGGTTCCTGGAACGGGCCGAGACGATGATCGGCAACATCCAGCGGATGCAGACTGCTTTTCGCGAGCAGGGCGGTCGGGTGGTCTTCACCCGGCACGGGGCGCAGTTGGCCGATGGTTCCGACATGGTGCTGCGGCGACGGGGCCGTGAGACGGTGGCTCGCAGCGCGACTGATGATGTTGGTAGTCACATGGCCGTCAACGGCGAGCCGGCTTACGAGATCGATCCTCGCGTCGAACCCCTCGACGGCGAATTGATTCTCGACAAGAACACCAGCAGTGCGTTCCATTCGTCGCCGTTCGACCTGTACCTCCGCAACATGCAGATCGAAACGCTGGTGATGACCGGCGTGGCTGCCGACCAGTGTGTCCTGGCCACGGCGATCGATGCCGCCGATCGGGGATTCCACGTGATCATGGCCACCGATGCGTGCGAGAATGTCGATCCGGGAAGTGCCGAAGCGACACAGGTACTCTTTGGCCGAGTGTGGGGCTACGTGATGACGACCGACGACATCATCACATGGCTGTCGACCGGCGAGCCGCCGGAACGAACCCGCCTGGCGGTGTGACGGTTCCGTTTGGCGGTGTCAGTTGATTGAAGAACAATCAACGATGTGGCTCGTTCCATCCGGGCGA
>DLVV01000199.1:0-5373 GCA_003445035.1 Planctomycetaceae bacterium
GCCCTGGGCCGAGCGACCCAGGAAACAGCGGCGGGCCAGCGGCACGGCGTCGCCGGGGAGCAGCGGGTCGGGAGTCGTCACGGGTCGGTTCGTGGAACTGGTCATGCTTGTCATGTCACCGTGATGGTGGGAAACGGAGAGTCGTGTCGGAATTCAGGACCGGTTGATCGTCTCGTGGAGGTTCAACAGGATTCGAGCCAGCGACATCCAGGCCGCTCTTTCGGCCACAGCTTCGGCCGTGGCTTTCTGAGGCGGCTTGAGTCGACCGGCCGAGAGCGCACGCCCGGCTGATGCCGGATCGGCCTTGTAGTCGGCCAGGTGCCGGTCGAAGACCGACTTCAGGACACGGGCCTCTTCGGGGCGGGGTTGCCTGGAGAGCACCCGTCGGAATGCCCAGGCCAGTCGTCCGGAGAACCCGTCGGACTTCGAGTCGATGATCCGTTCGGCCAACGCCGCCGCCGCTTCGACGTAGGTCGGGTCGTTGAGCAGTACCAGGGCCTGCTGAGGGGTGTTGGAACGTGGTCGCTCGACGGTGCACTCTTCACGACTGGGGGCGTCGAAGGCCAGCAGGCTGGGATGCAGGAACATCCGCTGCCACCAGGTGTAGAGTCCCCGGCGGTAGACCGACTTGCCGGCCGAGGACTTCCAGGTTCGGGCCGGGAAGTTCATGTGACGCCAGTACCCGGCCGGCTGGTACGGCTTGACGCTGGGGCCGCCGACCCGGGTCACCAGCAGGCCACTGACGGCCAGGGCGTTGTCGCGGACGATCTCGGCGTCGAGGCGGAACCGCGACTGGCGAGCCAGCAGCTGGTTGTAAGGATCCCGTTCTCGCAGGGACGGTCCGACCAGGGATTTCTGGCGGTAGGCTCCCGAGTTGACGATCAGCCGGACCATGTGCTTGACGTTCCAGTCGCTCTCGATGAACTCGACGGCCAGCCAGTCGAGCAGTTTCGGGTGGATCGGACGGGTGCCCTGGGCTCCGAGGTCGTCCAGAGGAGAGGTGAGGCCGCGACCGAAATACAGCTTCCACAGCCGGTTGACGAAGGCCCGGGCGGTCAGCGGGTTGTCCTTGCGAACGATCCACCGCGCCAGGTCGAGGCGATTGGCGCGTCGGTCACCGACGTCCAGGGCCGGCAGGAATCCGGGAACGCCGGGGGTGACCACCGGTCCCGAGTCATCCATCCAGTTGCCCCGCGGCAGGATGCGGATCGGCCTCGGCTTGACCGAGACGGTCATCAGCGTCCTGGGCAGCTGCTTTTCAAGTTCGGCCTTCTGCTTGCCGGCCGCCGCCAACTTGTCACGAACCGGCTTCAGAGCCGGTGCGATCAGGCGGTAGTAGTCGGCAATCGTTTTCTTCTGGGCGGCGTTCCGCTTGGCCGCGGGCAGCTTCAACGCCGCCAGCACCGGGGCCGGCAGGGAACTCTGCAAGGTGCGGAAGAAGAACCCGTATCCGCCTCCGCCGTTGGCCACCTTCATCAGCAGGCGGTTTTCGCCGGCGACGAGGTCCAGCGTGGCCTTGTCCTGGTCGGGAGCGACGCCCCGCAGGACCTTTTTCTCGAACGAGACCGAGCCGTTGAGCCACAGCTTGATGCTGTCGTCACTGCCGAGTGAGACAACCAGTTTCCGGGGCTGCTTGGTCGTGATCGTTCGGAACAGGTAAGTGGCGCAGTTCTGACCGGGCAGCGTGTGGGGCTTGCCGTCGACGAACTTGGCGGCGGTGACCCACTTCAGGCCGTCGTAGGCCTTCTTCAGGTCAACTTCCTTCTCGGGGGGAAATGCCTTGGCGTGGGCCTCTTCGAAGTTCGCCGCGGGGAAGGGGCCGATCACCGACCATGCCGAAAGCGAGACGCTTTGCCTGGCCTCGGCTGCGGCGGTTGTCTCCCACTTGGCTTGTGCCGCGGTCAACTCGGGAGTCGTGGTGACCAGGGCCTTCTGCAAATCGGCGATACGTGACTCGACCGCCTTCAATGACTTGTCGATGGCTCCAACCCGCACGGGATAGGACGGTGGGTTTCCCACGCCCCGCTCCTTGATGTCGGCGAAGAACGAACCGAAGCGATAGAAGTCACTCGTGGTGAAAGGGTCGTACTTGTGATCGTGACACTGCGCACACCCGAGCGTGACTCCCAGGAAGATGGAACTGGTGTTGCGGACGCGGTCGGCCGAGTATTTCGCCAGGTACTCCTTGGCCTGGGCCCCACCCTCGCTGGTCGTCTGCAGCAGCATGTTGAAGCCCGAGGCGACCTTCTGGGTTGCGTTGGCCTCCGGCAGCAGGTCCCCGGCCAACTGCTCGGTCACGAATCGGTCGAACCGGACGTTGTTGTTGAACGACTCGATCACGTAGTCCCGGTAGGGAGCGATCTGGCGGGCCTCGTCGGAGTGGTACCCGTTGCTGTCGGCGTAACGGACGACATCCAACCAGTAGATCGCCATCCGTTCGCCGTAATGCGGCGAGGCGAGCAGTCGGTCGATGAGCCGTTTCCAGGCCCCGGGACGGGCGTCGTTGACGAAGGCGTCGACCTGTTCGGGTGTCGGCGGCAGTCCGAGCAGGTCGAGGAATGCCCGGCGGACCAGTGTCACGCGGTTGGCCGGCGAGGAGGGGATCAGCCCCTCGGCGTAATGACGTTCCAGCAGGAACCGGTCGACGGGTGTGCGAACGAAGTCGAGGTAATCCGGAGGCGAGGGGAGGGCGGGCCGCGACGGGGTGATCCAGGCCCAGTGTTCCTTCCACTTGGCGCCCTGGCTGATCCAGCGGCCGATCAGTTCGACCTGGGACTTGTTCAGTGGTTTCTTGGCTTCCACCGGTGGCATGCGGTCGTCGGCCGACTTGGCGGTGATTCGGCGGAACAGTTCGCTGTTGCCGGGCTGGCCCGCCGCGATCGTCTTGTGGCCCTTGCGGGGAGCCATCGCGCCGTCGCGGGTGTCCAGCCTCAACTCGCCCTGCCGTTTTCCGGCGTCGGGTCCGTGACACTGGAAGCAGTGAGTCGAGAGAATCGGGCGGATGTCGCGGTTGAAGTCGACCTTCACTTCCGGATCGGCCGCCTGCAGGCTGCCGCCCGCAAGCACGGCGATCCCCACCGTGATGTTTCTTGCCAGGGCCATGCGTCCTCGGGCCATTTCCACCATCAGCACCCTCTCCACCGCTTTCGGGTCACTCGCAAACAGGAACGGGGCGGTGGGACACGTGGGGACCGAAGGTCGCCGAAGGCCCCACCGGACCGGACAACCCTCATAATATGAGTCACCGTCCCGATCGGTGACAAGCCACGGCCGTCGCACGCCGGCCGGCCGAATGGTCCATTGATCGATTCGGCCGGGCCGGAGATGATGAGAGGTGACGCGGGAGTTCGTTTCGTGACACCCGCTGGCAATGGCCTTCTTCGGAGCGGTTTCGTGGCCGACCCACAGCGTCCGAATCGACCTGTTCCCGGCGGCGGCTGGCGTGCGCCGTTCGCGTGGATCGAGTTCGCGATGCAGTGGGTCGTGTCGGTGCTCGCAGGTTCGGCGACCTTCCGGGTTGTTTGCGGTCTCGGGGTACTGGCTCTGTCGGCGGTTCCGGTGATCTATGTCATCGAGGGGCCCGAGCGGCAGCAGGCTCGCGAACACCTGAGGTGGCTGGTGCTGGTCGACGCCGGAAGTCGACCCGGCGGTGGTGTTGCCGTGAAGGGCATTCTCGAGGACTTTCACCAACGTGGCTCGATTTCCCTGGCCGGACTCCAGCTCCGCGACAAGAACCTCTCGGGACTCCGAGTGCCCGGCGCCAAGCTGGCGGGGGTCGACTTCACCGGCACGAAGCTGGTCGGAGCGGACCTGCACGGGGCCGATCTCACCGCGGTGAACTTCGATGGAGCCGATCTCAATTCGGCCAACCTCGCCGAGGCCCGCCTGACGGGTGGCCGGGCCCGCGGGGCCGATCTTCGTCGTGTGGATCTCTCGCGGTGCGACTGCCGCGAGGCCGATTTCAGCGGTGCCGATCTCCGTGATGCCAAGCTCACAGGAACGCATCTCTACATGGCCGATTTCCACGGCGCCACGCTCACCGGGCTGAGACTCGGCATGACGCCGGCCTCGGGGATCGGTTATCGCGGCACCGAAATGTCGGCCGCGGTGATCCTCGGCCCCGATCTGCGACTTGCCGATTTCACGAGTGCCGAGATGTCCGGCACCGACCTTTCGGGTGCCGTGCTGGAAGGAAACATCTTCACTCTCGCCAACCTCGATGGAGCCCGACTCCGCGGAGCCCAGTTGCGACGTGCCGATTTCTCCAACGCCCGCCTCAAGAACGCCGATCTCACCCGGGCTCAACTCAACGGCAGCATCCTCCGCGATGCCGATCTTCGAGGGGCCACGCTGACGGCGGCCGACTTCAGCGGTGCCGACCTGGGCGACGCACGGTTTGAGAATGCGGTTGTCGGCCGGATCGACTGGTTCGACTGGCTGGCCGGGCTGGCCACCCCACCGGTCCGGATTGTCGAGATCGCCAGTACCTGGCGTGTGGTGCAGGACCAGTCGGACAGCGGGGGGACGCGGTTCGTTATCCGGGCCGTCTCATCGCTGTCGGAACCACGGCCAACTTCCAATTAGCGGCCCGTTTTCGCGTGGCCTCACAGATATCTTTCCGGAAAATTTCATCATGGCGATCGACCTGGCCGTCGTCCCCGTAGCAGGACAGGGCACCCGGCTGCTGCCTTCAACCAAGAGCCAGCCCAAGGAGATGTTGCCGGTGGGGCGGAAGCCCGTCGTGCAGTACGTTGTCGAGGAACTTGCCAACTCGGGCATCGGCCGGTTGATGTTCATCACCGGTCCGGGAAAGGCGTCGATCGAGAATCACTTCGATACGAACTGGGAACTGATCACGTTTCTCCGGGAAACCGGCCGGGAGGAGTTGCTGGAGGAGCTCGATTTCGAGCGGCAGTCGCTGGAGTACTTCTACACCCGGCAGCGTCGGCAACTGGGACTGGGCCACGCGGTCCTGTGCGCCCGGTCGCTGGTTGGTGACCAGCCTTTCGTCGTGGCACTGGGGGATTCGATCATCGGCGTCAATGCGCAGTCGAACATCGTGGCGAGGATGGTCGAGCGGTTCGAGGCCGACGGGGCGGACGTGGTGGTCGCGTTCGAGGAAGTGCCCCGCGAGGAGGTGGTCCGCTACGGGATCGCGCGTCCAGCCGACGGCGAGCCGGGGGACGTGTTCGAACTGGCCGACCTGGTCGAGAAGCCGTCGGTCGACGAGGCTCCCAGCCAGTTGGCCGTCGCCGCCCGTTACGTGCTTTCGCCGAGGATCTTCGCCACGTGCACTTCGTGAACTCCTCCTGGAGCCCGACGAACCGAAGCACGGGCACCCGGGTAGTAGGTTGTCGCGGGCAACTGAACCGG
>DLVV01000199.1:5514-7897 GCA_003445035.1 Planctomycetaceae bacterium
ACTGGCCGACCTGGTCGAGAAGCCGTCGGTCGACGAGGCTCCCAGCCAGTTGGCCGTCGCCGCCCGTTACGTGCTTTCGCCGAGGATCTTCGATGCCCTGGCGTCGACCGAACCCGGCAAGGGCGGAGAGATCCAGTTGACCGACGCGATCCGCCGGGTGCTGGCCGATGGGGGACGAGGTATCGGCATCCGCCTGCAGTCTTCCGAGCGACGATTCGATATCGGCAACTTCGGGAGCTATTTCCGCGCCTTCACCGAGTTTGCCCTGGCCGATCCCCGTTACGGGGACGAACTGAGAGCGTTCGTTCGCGAGCGGATCGATTCGGCCGGTGACGGGGATGCCGGATGCAGCTGATTCGTCATCGCGCCTGTGCTCGTGCCGGCCTGGTCGGCAATCCCTCCGACGGTTACCACGGCCGGACGATTTCGGTTGCGCTGGAGAACTTCCAGGCCGAGACGATCCTCTACGAATGGGACCGCGTCGAAGTGCTGCTGAGCCAGGAGGACCAGAGTCGCTTCGACTCGATCTACGAACTGGCCGACGACGTGCGGCTTCACGGCTATTACGGCGGGGTTCGACTGGTCAAGGCGACGATCAAGGTGTTTGTCGAGTACTGCCGCCGCGAAGGACTGCCGCTGCACGACCGCAACTTCGCGATCCGTTACACCTCGAATATCCCCCGTCAGGTCGGCCTGGCCGGGTCGAGTGCGATCATCGTGGCCACCCTGAGAGCACTGATGGAGTTCTACGGGGTCGAGATCCCCCGTGAGGTGCAGCCCTCGATGGTGCTCTCGGTGGAAACCGGCGAACTGGGGATCACCGCCGGACTGCAGGATCGCGTGATCCAGGTCTACGGCGGCGTCGTGATGATGGACTTCTCGCGAGAACGGACCCGTTGTGTCCAGGGATACGAGTGCGGGCACTACGAGTCGCTGGAGGCCGCCGGCCTTCCGCCGCTTTACGTGGCCTATTCCACTGACGCCGGTGAGCCGACCGAGGTCTTCCACAATCGTCTCCGCGAGCGATTCGACGATGGCGACCAGGACGTGGTGCAGGCGATGACCCGGTTTGCGGACCTGGCCCTGGAGGCATTCGAGGTCCTGCAGTCTGGAGAGACCGGGACGTTACACCGCATCCTGGACGAGAACTACGACACGCGTTCGGCGATCTGCAATCTGCCGACCGAGCACGCGGACATGGTCTCGGCGGCGCGGTCCACCGGGGCCAGCGCGAAGTTCGCCGGCTCGGGTGGTGCCATCATCGGCACCTTCCGAGACGAGAAAATGTACCAGCGGCTCGTCGACGAACTCGGCGCGATCGGCTGCCGGGTTCTCAAGCCGGTCGTCACCTCGTAGCCGGTCAGGGGAAGACCGTCTCCGAATTGACCTCCAGGGACCCGCTGATCGAGGCGTCGGTGCCGTTGGCGTCGAACAGTTCGCTGCCGGTCAGGTCGATGGTGCCGTCGGTGGCGAGGTTGCCGAGCCCGGAGAGCGGGTTGACGAGTCCCCCGTTGCTGGCCGAGAGGCTGATGGCCAGGGGGGTCACGCCGCCCAGGGAGATCGTGTTGTCGTCGAGTGCCAGGGCGGCCGTCGGTGTGTCGGTGCCACCGCCGTCGACAACCAGCGCGATGCCGACCTGGTCGGATCCGGTGGTTCCCGTGAACAGCGTGTCGCTGATGCCGATGGTCCCGTCGTTGGTCAGGTTGACACTGATCCCGGTCCAGTTGTCGGCCGTTCCGGTCAAAGTGCTGTTGGTCAGTGTCAGGCTGGGGTCGGACGTTCCCGGGCTGCCGCTGTCGTCCAGCAGCAGGCCCGTGGCGACTCCCGCGTCGTTGGTGATGGTGAGGAGATTCAACGAGACCGAGGCCGTCGAGTCGCTGATCATGATTCCGGTTCCGGTCATGTCGCTGATCGTTGACGGAGCGGAGGTGTCCCCACCGGTGCTGGGGCCGACACCGGTGACAGTGAGGCTGCCGTCGACGTTGTCGAGCAGGATCGCCGAGGTGCCGCCGTCGGCGGTGATTGCGTCGAGAGTGATGTCGACGGTGGTGTCGGTGATGTCCAGGGCGGCCCCGTCTGTGACCGAGATTGCACTGCCGGCCACCGACAGCGTGTTGACGTTGATCGTGCCGGTGTTGTCGGCGACCAGGCCGTTGCCATTGTCGTTTGTGATCGTGAGGTTGCTGAAGATCAGCAACGCGTTTCCGGCGTTGTTGGTCGTGGCGTTGATCGCATCGGCAGCCGGCACGGCGGTCTGGGTCCGTTCGATCGTGGTCGTGCCGAAGTTCACCGCCAGTCCCGCCGTCGTCGTCGCCGGGGGAGCATTGGCGCCCTCGCCGTAGAGCGTCTGGATGTGCTCGACGTCGACAGCCGAGAAACTGGT
>DLVV01000199.1:8287-8769 GCA_003445035.1 Planctomycetaceae bacterium
CCGATCTCGTGGGCGGCGATCGAGAAGTAGTCGGTCGTTCCTGCCGGGTCGCCATTGTCAAACTCGGTGTCCCAGTTCTCGGCAGAATCCTGCCAGGCGAACCCGTTGCTGATCGGGTGGTCGGGGCTGTGCGCGAAGACGCCGCCGCCCAGCCCGACGACACCACCCTCTTCACTGGTTTCTCCGACGGCTGCCAGGTCCCCGGTTCCGATGGTGATGATGTCCGCGGCACTGGCGGTCGTGTTCCGGGTGAACTGAAGTCGTCCGTTGGTCGCGTCTTCCCACTTCTCCAGTGCCAGTTCGGCCATGGTGATCTGGTCGGTGGTGATCTCGTTGGAGAACCCGCCGAGGGCGCGGAAGTCGTAGAAGATGTCGACGGTGTCGGGCGTGCCGGTGTCCTGGTCGAGCCAGGCGAAGTGGTGTCCGTCAATCAGCTGCGACATGTAGTGGGTGCCGTCGTGACCCGGGTCGGTGTGGTGCGG
>DLVV01000049.1:0-135 GCA_003445035.1 Planctomycetaceae bacterium
CAGGCGAGGAACCCGGAAGGGGCGTCAATTCGGTCGAGATTGTCCAGGGCGGATTCAACGTCTTGACGTTGCCTTATGACGCCAGCAACGTGGAAATCCAGGAAGCCCTGGATCGTGCGGGGTCGATTGCGGTGA
>DLVV01000049.1:537-11764 GCA_003445035.1 Planctomycetaceae bacterium
GATCTTCGTCGAGGCGGCTTCGGTCGACGGCGAACGGTCGCGACTGGTCAACGCCCTGAACAACCTGACCACCACCACGATCGTGGTCGAAGATGGTGACGCGTTCACTGCCGCTGTCGGTGGCTCGGGGAACTCGACGTTCCAGATCCGGATCGACGCCGAAGACATGACCGTTACCGACAAGGTCGGCAACACGCTGACAGTTGTCCGCGGTGCCAATGGCTCGGCGGCGACGACGCACCTTTCCGGGCAGCGGGTCCTGGAGATCACCAACACGACACTCAACGGCGAACACTCGGTGGTCGTCATCGGTGACGACGAGTTCACGTTGCGCAACGCTTTGGACGGATCTGACCGCGTGGGCGACGGAGAATATGCCGGCGGCGGTCGGTGGTTGAAGACGGGGACCGTCGTGGTCACCTCTGATAACTCTGATCCGAACCCTGATCTTCCGGATTCCGGTATGGTCATCACGTTTACCGGTGATCTGACTCACATCGATGTTGGCGACCTGGTTGCCGATGGCGGCGGGCTGACCGGTGGCACCAATCCGGATGCACAGATCACGACGCAGACACAGGGGCAGGGGATCACCGCAGGTGGCGACTACATCGGCGGCGGAACCTGGGTCAAGAACCTGATACTGGGTCCGGCCGGCAAGAACCTGACTGTCAACGGGACGAACGACATCCAGGAAGTGAGTTTTTCTGCGAACAACCTGCCGACCCTTGGCAGCTTCACGCTGACGTTCAAGGGGGCGACCACGGAATCACTCCAGTTCGACGCAACAGCAGCCGACATCGAGGCGGCACTCACCGACGAGATCACCGTCAGTCCGATTGGCATAGGCAACGTGAACGTCACCGGCGGGCCATTGCCGGCCGTGCCGGTACAGGTCGAATTCGTCAATTCCCTGCAACGCATCAACCAGCCGGAACTGATATTGAACGGTTCGGCGCTGGGAGGAATCACCAGTCCCGCCGGAGCCATTTCCACCATCCAGGAGGGAACCGGCAAGCTGTACACGATCGGGTTTGACGACAACGCCGAACAGCGAGTGGCTCTCAACGGTGCGACCGGCGGTACGTTTGCGCTCTTGTTCGACAACGGTGGCGGCAATCTTCCGACAGCGGCGATTCCTTTTGACGCGAATGCCGCGACCGTGCAGGCAGCGCTCGAGGGGCTTGCCACGATCAACCCCGGTGACGTGACCGTCACCGGTGGAAACTTGCCCAATTTCCCGGTCGACATCGAATTCATCGGCCTCACATACGGTAAGAAATCGGTGATTCCCCTGACGATCGAGCCGGACCCGGGCGGTCTGGGAGCAGATCCGTTGATCGGAGCCAGCGGCTCGGTAACAGTCCGTGCCGAAGGGCGAAACGTCACTTTGGCCGACGGGGATTACACGCTGTCGGTGTTGACCGACGATGAAGGCCCTGCGACGGAGGATCTGTTGCAGAACCGCCTGACACAGATGGTCGACGGTGCGGGCAACACTTTGAATATCGGGGCACAGAACCGGTGGACCCGCGACGCACAGGGCGCGGTGGGGTCCTTCGTGCCGGTCACTCCGGCGATCCAACACACTGCCGTGGGTGTCATCACCTTGGATTTCGATGAGCCCGTAACCGGCGTGGACATAGCGGACTTCGAGTTAACCCGTGACTCCGTCGCGGTGGGGTTGGGGGACTTGGCCGTGGTGACTGTTTCGCCGAAGCAGTACACGCTGGATCTGAACCTCAAGACCGGTGCGGCCGGTGCCTACGAGTTGACGTTGCTTGCTACCGATCCGGGTACGCCAATCAAGGACGGGGCTGGAAACGTCGCTGCCGAACAGGCGGTCAGTTGGACGACGAACATCACGGCGCCGACCGTCTCCTTCGCGGCCATCAGCACGCCCCGGAACCTGAATGCCGGCGTGGTGACGATCAACTTCAGCGAGGATGTGACCGGCGTGGACATCTTCGATCTGTCGCTCTCGCGTGACGGGTCTCCTGTGTCCCTGGGCAGCCTGAGTGTGGTGACTGTCTCCGGTTCCCAGTACACCGTGGACCTGGGGGTCAACGGGACGGCCGATCCGGAAGGCAACTACGAGTTGACATTGCAGGCGTTGGGCAGCGGGATTGTCGACTTGGCCGGAAACCCCCTACCGAACGACGAGTCCGTGGAATGGCGGATGGATACGACCGCTCCCACGGCAGATATTCTCGACGTGACGCCTGATCCGCGGACGACCGACGCGGACATCATCAACGTGATTTTCGATGAGCCGGTCGATCGTACGACGGTGGACATCTCCGACTTCACGTTGACGCTCGACGGAACCCCGATCGACCTGGCAACAAGTGGGGTTGTCGTGCTGCCGGAGGGGCCCGAGGCATTTCTCGAGCGATTTACCATTGACCTTCGGAATGTCACTGACGTCAACGGTAACTATGTTCTGCTACTGACGGCTTCGGGTTCGGGCATCGTCGACGAAGCCGGCGGCAGCCTCGTGGCCGACGCCGCCGACGATTGGCAGAAGACCGCCAGTGACGCCACGCCGCCGGTGGCGGATATCGTGGATGTCGATCCGGATCCGCGGATCACAGGCGTCTCGTTTGTCACCACCTCGTTCACCGAGGATGTGACCGGGGTGGACATCGGAGATTTCTCGTTGACCCGCGACTCGGTGGGCGTGGACATCAGTTCGCTGACCGTGATCGAGATCACTCCGCGTCGGTATGCGATCGATCTGTCGGGTGCCAGTGGTGTGGACGGGAGCTACCTGCTGACCCTCACCGCGTCCGGGTCGAACATCGTTGACGGTGTGGGGAATGTCCTGGCTGTCGACGCGACCGATGGCTGGGTCAAGGGGAATACCGGGCCGACGGCAGACATTGTTGACGTGACGCCCGATCCGCGAATCAGTCCGGTCTCCTCGGTGGCGGTCAATTTCACCGACCCGGTCTCCGGTGCCCCTTCCGACGTGACGGGGTTGGACGTTGGTGATTTCCAGCTGCGCCGTGATGGACTGCTGCTGGATCTCAGCGAAGTCACGCTGACGGTCTTTTCGGGCAGCCAGTATGATCTCGTGCTGGCCGGCGTGACCGCTGTGGACGGAACCTACGATCTGACGTTGCGGGCCGAGGGGTCAGGCATCGAGCGGGTCTCCGACAACGAGCCGTTCGTGCTGGATGCCGTCGAGAGCTGGGTGACCGATACCGTGATCCACGTCAACAGCACCGATGACTTTGTGGATGCGACACCGCTGGGGGACGGTATTGTCGACGTGGATCTCAGCCAGCCGGGGACGCAGATCACGTTGCGGGCGGCGATCCAGGAATCCAACCAGTTGACGGGGGCGGGCGCGGTCTCGTTGCCGGCGGGGACGTTCACTCTGGCGCTGCCGGGGGTGGACGAAGACCTGGCGGCTAGCGGTGATCTGGATATCCGTCAGGATCTGCGAATTTCCGGCCAGGGAGTCGGGCAGACGATCATCAATGCGGATGGCCTGGAGCGAGTGTTCCAGATCTTCGGCGGTGTGACGGTGCACATCAGTGACGTGACGATCACCGGTGGAGCCGTCGTGGGCAGCCAGGACGGTGGTGGAATTCGCAGCGGCGGGAACCTGACGCTTGAAGACGTCCTGGTGACCGGCAACTCGACGCTGGACAGTGGTGGCGGAATCAATTCCAGCGGCAGCCTTTCGTTGATCGGGTCAGCGGTCATCAACAATTCCGCAGCGGCCGACGGCGGTGGAATCCGAAATACCGGCACGCTGAACGTGCTGAATTCCGAGATCTCCGAGAACAGCAGCGGCGTGGATGGTGGAGCGGTGGTGAACATCGCCCTGGGTGACGCCGTCTTCAACAACACGACGTTCTCGGGTAACACTGCCGGCCGTGACGGCGGAGCCGTCCACAACGAGGCGGTGCTGTTGTTGAACAGTTCGACAATCGTCCACAACAACGCGGAACAGGTTTCCGGCGGGGTGTCCAGTGGCAACGGCAGTCAGACATCGTTGCAGAACGCGATGGTGGCGAAGAACACCGCGACGTTGGATTTCCCCGATGTCGGCGGCGTCTTCACGACGCTGGGCAACAACCTGATCGGAAACAACTCCGGCGGCGATGCGTCCTTCCCGGTTGGATTGCCCAATGTGAACGGAGACCTGGTGGGCGATCCGACCTCACTGGTCGATCCGTTGATCGAGGACACTTTGGGTGACAACGGTGGGGCCACCAGGACACACCCGCTGCTGTTTGGCAGCCCGGCCATCGATGCCGGCAACAATGCTGGGCTGGATGCCAATGTCAGTACCGAGCAGCGAGGAGCCATTCGCGTGCTCGACGGACCCGACGAGGACCTGACGTCGACGGTTGATATCGGAGCGGTGGAATTCGGCAATTTCTACGTCAACAGCCTGCAGGACCTGACCGACACGACCCCCCTGGGCGACGGGCAGGTGGATGGTGACCTGTTGACCCTGGGTAGGCAGATCTCCTTGCGTGCGGCATTGCAGGAAGCCAATGCCTTGGCTGGAGAGAACACGATCCAGCTTGGTTCCGCTGTCTACACGCTGACAGTGACCGAGCCGGACACCGTCAATCCGACGGCCGACATCGTCGATGTCGATCCCGACCCCCGCGACACTCCCGTGGGAGTCGTCACGATCAACTTCGATGAAGATGTGCTCAACGTGGATCTCAGTGACGGCGTCCCCGATTTCGTGCTCACCCGTACCGATCTTTCCGGGCAGCAGGTCGTGTCGCTGGCCGGGCTCGCCTTGTCCGAAATTAGCAACTCGGAATACACGCTGGACCTGAGCACCGTGACCGACCTGGACGGGATCTACTCACTGACGCTCGACGCAGGGGCATCGTCGATCGTTGATCTGGCGGGGAACCTGCTGGTTGATGATGCTGTTGATGACTGGCGAATCGGCCCCGATATCTACCCACCGACAGCCGACATCGTGGATGTTACGCCCGATCCTCGTTCGACCGACGCCGATCCGATCACGATCAACTTCTCCGAGCCGGTCGTGGGTGTCGACCTGGCCGACTTCCAGCTCGAACTCGATCTGGGCGGCGGGTTGGGACCGCAGATCATTCCGCTGGGCAATTCGACCCTGCAGCAACTGACGACGTCCCAGTACGTGTTGACGTTTGAAGCGCAGATGACCACTCCGCTGGGAATCTACACGGTGACCCTGTCGGCGAACGGGTCCGGAATCCAGGACTTTGCGTCCAACGACCTTGTCACCGATGCAACCGACTCCTGGGAGCGGGGAGTGGATTCGATTGCTCCCACCGCGGACATCATCGACGTCGCCCCCGATCCGCGGATCACCAATGTCGGGCTGGTGACGGTTGATTTCCTGGAAGCCGTCACCGGGGTCGACATCGCTGATTTTTCCCTGACCAGGGATGCGGGCAGTGGTGCGGTCAATGTCTCGTTGGCGACTGTCGTGCTGACGGCACTCTCGCCGACGCAGTACACGTTGAACATGAACTCGGTGACGGGGTTCGATGGCGACTACGTGTTGACACTGGTCGCCGCGGGGTCTGGGATCCAGGACCTTGCGACCAACCTGATGGTCACCGACGCCGTTGACACCTGGACGCGAGGCGAGGCATCTGACGGAGCCGGCGACCTGGACATTACCGACACCACTGGGAGCCTGACAGTGGTCGGGACCGGCAGTGGCACGACCTTCATCGATGCCAACGGGATCGATCGGGCATTCCAGGTGCTGGAGAACGTCACGGCCAGGCTGCAGAATTTGACGGTGACCGGGGGCGCGGTCACGGGCAGTTCCGAGGGTGGAGCGGCATACAACAGTGGCTCACTGTTTCTCTCGGCCGTGACCATTTCCGGAAACGTCAGCCAGGCCGTCGGCGGCGGGCTCTACAACACGCTGGGCGGAACGCTGACGGTCGATGAAAGTGACGTGTCGGCCAACACCGCCTTCGACGGCGGTGGCATTTACAACAACGACGAGGGGACCCTGGCGATCCGCAACTCGTCGGTCCATGACAATGTCGCGAGTAATGACGGTGGAGGTGTCTACAACGATCTCGATGGCGACCTCGACCTGATCAACAGCGACCTGATCGGCAATGTGGCTGTCGGACAAGGTGGGGGTGTCTACAACAACGACGCGGCCAGCCTGGATGTCAGCAACAGTCGTTTCTCGGTGAATACGGCCGAGGACGGTGGTGCGATTTTCAACGAACTAGTCAGCGTGCTGACGATCGGCAACACGTCCTTCTCGGCCAACCAGGCCAGTGACGACGGTGGTGCGATCTACAACGATGATGGGGTGGTCGTAAGCACTCGAAATATCTTCTCCGGGAACATCGCTGGTGATGGTGGTGGCGTGTTGTTCAACGCCTCAAACGGCGACGTGACGTTCGACGGCGGTTCGATGGCATTGAACGTGGCCGGCGGTCGAGGCGGCGTTGCCGACAACTTCGGAACACTCTTGCTGGACGGGACGACGTTGATCAGCAACACGGCTGTCGACGGCGGAGCGATCGCCAGCGCCAGGCAACTGGATGTCACCGGTGCGGTCTTGACTGGCAATGTCGCGGCGTCACGCGGGGGCGGGCTGCTCAATGATGATGTCGGGGTGGCGAACGTCACCTCCACGCGGATTGTCGATAACACGTCCGGCGGTGACGGCGGTGGCCTTTACGTCACCGACAACAGTGATGTCACCTTCAGTTTTTTGACCATTGAGAACAACCGGGCCACCGGAGATGGTGGCGGTGTGTTCAATGCCACGGAAACGTCCTTTGCGGCCAGCGAGATGCTGCTGCTGGGCAACGTGGCCGAAGGCGCCGGCGGCGGTTTCTACAACAGCAACGTTGGTGATGCCAGGGTGACCAACGCCACGTTCGGCCAGAACGTTGCTGCCAATGGGGGTGGACTGGCAAACGCCGGCAACCTGGAACTGACGCACAGCACCATCTACGAGAACGAGGCCGAAACGGATGGCGGCGGGATCTTCAACTCTCCCATCGTTCCAGACCAGTTGGCGATCAGGAATACGATCGTCGCCCGCAACACCAGCAGCCTCGCCTCAGACGTGGTGGGGCCGCTGTTCCAGTCCGATGGACACAACCTGATCGGTGACGCAGGCGCAGTGGTGTTCAGCGGAGTTGGAGATCAGGTCGGCAACAGCGCGGCTCCCCTGGACCCGTCTCTGTTCGACCTGAAGTTCAACGGCGGACCCACCCAGACACATGGCCTGCAATTCGGCAGTCCGGCTCGTGACGCCGGAGACAACTCAGATTCGCCGGTGACCGACCAGCGCGGATTCGCGAGGATCTTCGACGGTGACGGTGACGGGACCTCCACGATCGACATCGGGGCGCTGGAGAGCGGCTTCGTCGTCAACAGCTTTGAAGACACGATTGACGTGAGCCCCGACGATGGCATCAGTGCCGACAGCGACGGAAACAGCAGTTTGAGGGCGGCCATCAACGAGGCCAACGCATCGCCTGGTGGTGATACCATCATCCTGCCAGCGGGGACGTTTCTCCTGAGCCTGACCGGCCGTGATGAAGACAACGGGTTGGTTGGCGATCTGGATATCAGTGGAGATCTCGATATTCTCGGCGCGGGGTCGGGCCAGACGACGATCGATGCCGACGGGATTGACCGCGTCTTCCATGTACTCAATGGCGTCACACTGAACGTGTTCGGCGTGACGATTACCGGTGGCGATGCCGGGACCACCGGTAACGGCGGCGGCCTGTTGAGTCACGGTACGGTGTCCGTCAACGAATCGTTGGTGACGGGCAACACGGCCAATCGAGGTGGCGGGGTGTTCACCTCGGGCGAATTGACCGTGACGGAAAGCACCATTGAGGACAACCAGGCCGGCTTGCAGGGCGGGGCCATCTATAACTTCCTGACCGGCGAAATCGATGGGGCGATCGGGGCCGCGGATGTCACATTGCGGATCGGCGACGGGACATCGTTCCCCACGAACGGGTCGTTCAATGTGAAGATCGACGCAGAAGAGTTGACGGTGACGGAAGTCGTCGGAGACGTCTTTAGCGTGACACGCGGTGTCAATGGGACGACGTCCGCCGCGCATCCTGATGGCGCCACGGTCGAACTGATCGGTGGCGGGGTCGTGACGGTTGACCGCAGTACGTTGAGCGGTAACAGGGCCAATGCCCAGGGCGCGGGAATCTACAACGAGGCATCTTTGGCGATCGGATTCAGCGAGATCGTCCAGAACGTGTCGGATTCTCGTGGGGGCGGCATCTACAACGCGACACTGACGGCCGAGTTGGCTGACGCGGTGTTGGCTACCAGCACCACGATCGATTTGGTCGATGCGGCCAGCATTCCGGCAGCGGCCCCGTTCGACGTCTTGGTCGACAGTGAGGGCATGGCCGTGACGGCGGTCAACGGCAACCAGTTGACGGTGGTCCGTGGTGTGAGTGGTACGATCCCTGTCCCCCACGGTGCTGGCGCCGAGGTGCGGCTGGTCGGAAAGGCGTTCACCAGCATCGATCGCAGCACGATCGCCGAGAATGAGGCCGGGTCGGCCGGTGGCGGCATCTTCAGCGAAGCCAACCTGGCTATCACGACCAGCACGGTGTCGTCGAACGTCGCAGGTGCCGGCGGCGGCGTGGCGAGCAATGGCTCGGTGACGGTCATCAATTCGACCGTGGCAGCCAACATCGCGGTCAACGCGGGGGGGGTGGCAGCAGATGGCGGACGGTTCGAACTCAGAAACACCATTGTCGCCGCCAACATCGCCACTGGAGAAGCCGCCGACGTGCGGGGGCGGTTCATCAGCACCGGCTACAACCTGATCGGTGACGCTGGTGTGTCGGTCGGGCTGGTGCACGGGGTCAATTCCGACCAGGTCGGGTCTTCGGGCAGTCCGTACGATCCGGTTATGGACCTCGTGTTGGCGGACAACGGTGGGCCGACTCGTACTCACCGACTGTTGCCCAGCAGCCCGGCAATCGATTCCGCTGACAATACCGGCAGTGATGAGACGACGGACCAGCGAGGTGCGGTGCGGCCGACTAACCAGGATGCCGACATCGGGTCCTTCGAAAGGACGGTGTTGTCGTTGCTGGCCAATGACGCATCGGTGGTCGAAGGCGCGACGGGGGCCCAGGCGGTCAACGTGAGCGTGATCCTGTCGGATCCAAGTGTCGAGCCGATTTCGGTGGACTACAACACCGTCGACGGGACGGCGTTCCAAGGCAGCGACTATCAGTCGGCGTCCGGAACGTTGACGTTCGCACCGGGAGAACTGACACAGAACATCATCGTGATGGTCAATGGGGATCTTTCGGTCGAGTCCACCGAGACATTTTTCGTCGAGCTTTCCGATACCGGTCAGGCCGACTTACTCAATTCCCAGGCTGTGGTCACGATCGTCAACGATGATACGGCGGTCAGCGTCGGTGATGTGTCGGTGATCGAGACGGATTCGGGAACTGTGGACATGGTCTTTACGGTCAGCCTGGTGCAGACCATCGACGCGGCCACGACGATCACCGTGGATTACGCGACCGCCGACGGTACGGCCACGAGTACGGGAGCTAATCCCGATTACGTGGCGATTTCCGGCCAGTTGACGTTTGACGATCCGACCGATCCGACGCAACTGTCCCAGACGGTGGTCGTGACGATCAACGGCGACACGTCTGTGGAGCCCGATGAGACCGTGCTGCTGACAATCCCAACGGCGAGCATCAATATCACCGACGGCCAGGGTGAGGGCACGATTTTCAACGACGACTCCGCCTTCACCGTTACGGATCCGACGGTTGTCGAAGGCAACTTCGGGACCGTGAACATGGACTTCGTCGTGTCGCTGGTCGAAGCCAGCACTGCCTTGGTCACGGTTGACTATTCGACGAGCAACGGCAACGAAGTTCAGCAGGTGGCGTTGAGCGGTTCTCCCAACGACGGCAACTTCACTCTGATCTACGATGCACAGACAACCGATCCGATTGCGTTCGACGCGGATGCGGGAGCCGTGCAGGCCGCCCTGGAGAACCTGTCCAACATCGGGGCCGGTGCCGTGGCGGTCACTGGCGGTGCCTTGCCCGGCGCCGGTGTTCTGGTTGAATTCACCGGAGCACTGGCTGGAACGGATGTCACGCAACTTCAACTGGGAACCAACGGCCTGCTGGGCGGAATAAGTCCGGAAGTGGACATCACCACGACCAACGGCTCGGCAGTTGCCGGGGAGGATTACGAGGCGGCTTCGGGGACCGTGACGTTCCAGCCCGGCGAAACGGACCAGACTGTCAGCGTCACGGTCAACGGTGATGTTCTGCTTGAGCCCGACGAGGAACTCCTGTTCACGCTGTCCAACGCGACCAACGATGGGGCGGCCGATGCACTTGCTGATCTCAACGGTGGAGTCCCGGCTGTCGGAACGATCGAGGATGACGAAGATCCCCCGGATGTCTGGGAGATTTCGCTGGTCGACAACGCGGGGACGCCGACGATCGAGGTTGTCCTCAACGACGTGTTGTTCACCTCCACCACGGACCTCACTACCGCGCTGTCGTTGACCGGTGACCAGTCGGGCGTGATTGATGACCTGTTCGTTGTCGATTTTGCCGGGGGGACTCCCATCCCGACGGCGGGCCTGCAACTGGATGGCTTGGATCAGAGTGGCGCCGATGTTGTGCAACTCAAGAACCAGTCGGTCGGTTACGCGTCGGTTGATTACTCGATCACCGGCAACGCCGAAGCGACCATCAGCCTCGACGGATCGGCGGTGAGTTATGTCGGCGTTGAGGCCGTCATCGACTACACGCCGTCTGCCGCCCGAAACTTCACCCTGGATAGCCTGTTTGTCGGCGACCACGCGATGCGGACCCGAAACGCTTCGGGCGTCGGCAACTCGCTGTTCGAGAGTGCCGGCACATCGACCTTCGGTGTCTTTTCGTTCGAGAACCCGGCCGGCAACCTGGCCTTCAATTCCGGGCCTGGCAACAACACCTTCACGCTGACGCCAATGGACCCGACGCTCACCGCAAATGTGACGGTCAATGCCGGCACTGGTGATGACATTGTTGATGCGGCGACCTATCCCACGTCGTTGACGATAAATGGCGACGGCGGAAATGATCTTCTCGGTGGCGGTGTTGGCGACGACACGGTCAATGGCGGTGAAGGCAACGACTCGCCCGGTGGTGGGCAGGGTGACGACGTGCTGAATGGCGGGGCGGGGAACGATATT
>DLVV01000049.1:12125-12250 GCA_003445035.1 Planctomycetaceae bacterium
ACGCAGTTGGTTACGACACTGGTGGCCGGTGGCGGCACAGACACCGACACGCTTTCGGGAATCGAACAGGCCGCACTGACCGGCGGCGAGTCGTCGAATTCGTTTGACGCCTCGGGATTTGGCGG
>DLVV01000106.1 GCA_003445035.1 Planctomycetaceae bacterium
CAGCAGTTCAACAAGGAGTTCGTCGCCGAGCACTACGGCTCCAGCAAGGGAGCCCGCTGGAAGGTCAACGGAAACCCGCAGGCGGACGGCGGACTCCGATACCTCGGCGAAGACGTGTCCGGTTATCGCCAGCGATTCGAAATCAAGTCGAAGGACCATCCCGAGTCCTGGAAGGCCCTGATCTCGCTGTGCCGTACGATCGAACAGACACCGCCCGAAAAACTCGAACAGGCCCTGGAACCAATTCTCGACATCGACGGCCTGCTCTGGTTCCTGGCCTTCGATGTGGCGCTGGTCAACAACGACGGGTACTGGACCCGTGCCAGTGATTACAGCATCTACCGGGACCGCGGGGGCAAGTTCCACATCCTGCCTCACGACATGAACGAGGCCATGAGAGGAGGACATGGTCCTCCCGGCGGTGGCCGCAGGGGCCGCCCTGGTGGATTCCCTGGCGGACGACCCGACGAATTTCCTCCCGACCGGGCACGACCTGCCGCCGGTCCCGCTGCCCCTCGAAATGACCGTCCGGACAGAGAACCCGATCGAGCCAATTTGCCCCAGCGAGATTTTCCGCCGCGAGGTTTTCGTGGTCGGCGGGGACGAGGCTTCCCCGGTAGATTTCCCGGTCCGGGTGGCCCCGGTGGTCCGGGAGGCGGACACGGCGGGGTGGATCTCGAACCACTGGTCTCGGTCGACAATCCGCGCATGCCGCTCCGCAGCAAGGTGCTGGCGGTGCCAGCCCTCAGGCAACGTTACCTGCAACGCGTCAGAGCCATCGCCGAGCGATCGCTGGACTGGAAGACACTGGGGCCGATCGTGGCCCAGTGCCGCCTGTTGATCGAAAAGGAAGTCGAGGCGGACACGCGAAAGCTCGAAACGTTCGAGGCCTTCCAGGCCGCCACGTCCAACGCCACGGCCGCAGACGATCGGCCGGGTGGCTCTTCGCTCCGGAGCTTTGTCGAGCAACGACGCCGCTTCCTGCTGGAACATGCCGATCTCGCCAGGCTGCCTCGCGACCCGGAACCGCCACGGTCCGCGAAGAACGGCGGCAAAAAATCCGTCCCGGGCAAACAGCCCCCATTGACCAACCGTTCCACCGTGGTCATCAACGAGTTGATGGCGGCCAATGAGAAGACCGTGGCGACTCCGGACGGGAAGTTCGAAGACTGGATCGAACTGTTCAACCGTGGCAATCGCCCGGTCGATGTCTCGGGATTCTTCCTCAGCGACTCCAGGGAGTCGCCTCGCAAGTGGTCGTTCCCAGCCGGGACGGTTATCCCGGCCGGTGGTCACCTGGTGATCTGGGCCGACAAGAACCCTCGCGCCGGCCGCGGCCTCCACGCCGGATTCAAATTGTCTCAGGGTGGTGAGGGGGTCTACCTGTCGGACAAGAAGGGGCTGCTCGACCAGGTCGATTTTGGCCCGCAAGACTCGGAGGTGTCCTTCGGCCGGTTCCCCGACGGCACGGCCAGTTGGCGATCTCTCGCTCCATCAGCGGGCAAAACCAACCAACGATCGGGATAACCGACACCGGCCACACCTGCCACCGGCGCGACGCTCCAGAACAACCACACACCGAGCCGACGCGACCGTCTATCACGGGGTAACACCCCTTACCCGGAACAGCCAGACGTCCCCATCGATCTCGACTTATCTCTTTCCGGGAATCCACCTCGCGACGGCGACGATCGCCAACCTGGAAAAACACTACCGGGTCGTGCGACGGCTTCAGCCTTCCAGGTTCTCCTGTATCTGATCTGCCGCGGTTGTCGCGTCCTTTGGATACACAGCGGTGCCGGCCAATTTGTCGTGCAGGGCCTGCTTTTCTCCGCCGAGCACCAACAGGCAACCAATGGCTACCACGAACATCCCGATGTTGCCGACGGACTCGATCGCTTCAATCCCGGTCAGGACCGTGATCACCCCCAGCACCTGAGCGTTGTATTTAAACAGCGAACGCAGAAGCAGTTTTCCGAAAGACGCCGGACTGCCATCAGCCGACTTGATTTTGATTCCCAGGGCCATTTTCCCGATTGCGGCGCCGGTGCAGGCCTCCCACACGGCGATGATGACTCCTGCGAAAGCTATTCCCACCATCGCTCCGGCGAACGCCCCAAAAATCCCTCCCAGGGCACCCGCGACTTCAGCCGCTCCGGCTTCACCCGAAGCGGCCCCCGCTTCGGCAGCCACAGCACCGCCGAGAAGACCACCGAAGACGGCACCAAGGATCATCCCCCCAATCGACCCCAGGATGCCATCGATCATCGACGCTCCAAACCGCTTGCCAAATCCTACCCGCTCTGTCATCACCGTCTCCCAACATAGAGTTGACCGTTGACTCGCAATTTAGACCGGCATTCTACCTCGACTCAGACGACTCTGTCACGGACCACTTCCACCGAGCCACCTGCCACCGACAAGCAGGTAAAACCACAATCGCCTTTTGGATCTGGCAAAACGGGCGATTTCTGGACATGTTGAACCCCGTAAATTCTGCCGAACAACGTGATATCGAGGGTGGAGTT
>DLVV01000338.1 GCA_003445035.1 Planctomycetaceae bacterium
GGCCTGCGGGCGGTGATGTGGACCGACGTGATCCAGTTCTTCGTCTTTGTCGGCACCATCCTGTTCGCTGCTGTCCTGCTGGTGTCCGGGACCGAGGGAGGCGCGTCTCAGATCGTCGACACCTATTTCAGCGACCGGGAGCGGATGGTGTTCGATTTCCGGCTGGATCCGACCATCCGTTTTGGCACCTTCGCCATCCTGATCGGCAGTTTCCTGGAAGGGTTGTCGGCCTATGGTGCCGACCAGGTGGCTGTCCAACGCTACATTTCCGCCCGTGACGCCCGCACGTCTCAGACCGGTTTCCTTATTTCCCAGGCCGCCTCGTTGATCGTGATGCCGGGCTTGTTGGTGATCGGCATGGGTCTGTTCAGTTACTTCCATCACAACCCGGACATGCTCTCGGACGTGGCCATCGACGAGTTTTCGAATGCCGAGAACGCCAAGGTGGAGGTCGTGCGCGAGCGACTGTCCGAGGCGGGGGCCGGCAGCAGCAATGAGGCGATTGCCGAGTACTACAAGTCGCATCCCCGGGAGCTCCACGCCGACGTCGTGGAACTGGGGCTCAATGACCAGGCGTTGCCCCGGTTCGTTCGGCTGAAATTCCCCGCCGGGGTGGTGGGCCTGCTGGTGGCGGCGCTGATGGCGGCGACGATGTCGAGTGTCGACTCGGGGATCCACTCGATCACCACGGCGCTGATCGTCGACTTCCGAGATCGGCTGGTACCCGCGTGGCGGCCAAAGACCGAGGCGGGCGAGATGCTGGTGGCGCGGGTGATGGTCGTCGTGATCGGCGCGATCGCAATCGTGCTGGCGTGTTTCGTGGGCCAACTGGGTGACGTGTTTGCGGTGGCCAAGAAGACCGTCGGGGCGTTTGCGGCGCCTTTGCTGGCGGTCTTCGTGCTGGGGCTGTTCGTCCGCCGGGCGACGGCAGCGGGGGTCCTGCTGGGGACATTCGCCGGGGCGGTGGTCACCCTGTGGTTCACTTTTTCCGAGACCTTCTCGGACTGGTTCTCGATGTGGGTCTTCGTCGTCGGCTTCGTCAGTTCGGTCGTCTTCTCGCTGCTGTTCAGCTTCGTGCCCGGATTGACCTGGACGGCTGAACCCGAGAAGGACCGCACCTTCTGGGGTGTGATCAGGGCCGACGAGGAGGTTGTCTCGGAGGCGGCGCCGTCCGAGAATCCGTGATCCGGCAGCCGGGCAACCGGTTTCCGAGCTTCAGGCGACCGATGGTGGTCGTTTTCGTGTCGGCCAGCCGCAGCACCTTGAGATTTTTGAGACGGGCCAGGGATTCGAGAGCGTCGTCGCTGACTGAAGTGCGGCGGAGGTCGAGCAGTTCGAGGTTCTCGAGTGTGGACAGGGTCTTGACGCCGTCGTCGGTGATCAGGGTGGCCACGAGGCTCAGTCGCTTGAGAGCGGGGAACGTGGCCAGGGCAACGGCTCCACGGTCGGTGATCGGTGTGATCTGGAGATTGAGGGTTTCGAGGTGTTCGAGTTTGGCCAGCGGTGGCAGGGCCATGTCGTTGATCGGAGTGTCCCACAACGACAGTTCCCGGAGCTCGGACAGGCTGGCCAGTTTCGCGATACCTCGCTCGGTGACCTGTGTGTTGGTCAGGTCGAGCTGCCTGAGTTTCGAGAAGCCGGTGACGGTCGTGAGACCTCTGTCAGTGACGAAGGTGCGGAAGAGATTCAGCGACTTCAGGTCACCAAAGGCCTTCTGGTCGGTTGCCACCAGGGCGAGGCACTGGTCGGTGATGGCGAGGTTGCTGAGATCCAGCCCGGAAAGACGACGTCCACCTGGCGGCTCGGTCTTTGCCTGGATGGCCGCGAGGGCCGGGAACAGTTTGCCCGCCGCTTTGACGTGGGCCTCGGCCAACAGGCCACGGTCCCGGGTGATCTCGCAGCCGGGCAGCGCCTTCCGGAGACGGGCCAGGCCCTGGTCGGTGATGTCGGTCCGGTCGATCGCCAGCCGCTTGAGCGTCGTGAGTCTTTCGAGATCGGCCAGCCCGCCATCGGTGATCCGGGTGTTCTCGAGCCAGAGTTCCTCAAGTTTCTCGAGCGAGGCCAGGCGAGGCAGGCCGGCGTCGGTGATCGCGTTGTGATTGAGCCCGAGGTTCTTCAGGGATTTGAGCTTGGCGATATGCTCGAGTCCGTCGTCGGTGATACGGGTCAGTTCGGCCAACAGCACCTCGAGCTTCTGCATGTCCGCCAGGTGGACCAGTCCGGCGTCTCCGGCGCGGGTGCTGCGGAGAACGAGCCATGTCAGGTTGCGGAGTCCGGCGATGTGGGCCAGTCCCTTGTCGGTGATCGCCGTACGAAACAGGACCAGTTCCTCGAGCTTGGGGAAAGCCGAGACGTGGGCCAGGCCCTCGTCGTTGAAGTTGCGGCAGTAGGTCAGGTTGAGGTCGATCAGGCCCGACATGACGGTGACATGTTCGAGGCCCCGACCGGTGATCGGGGTCTGGGCGACATCGAGATAACGGACCTGGGGCAGGACCTCGAGGTGACGCAGGCCGTCGTCATCGACACGGGTCTCGGTGATGGTGATCAGGTCCAGTTGCTTCATCTTGCGGACGTGCTTGAGCACGTCTCCGGAGATGTCAGTCTTGTAGAGGCCCAGAGACTTGAGGTTGGTGAGTCCCTCGAGGTGTTCAACTCCGGCGTTGGTGATCCGTGTGTCGTAGAGGTCCAGGGCGGTGAGAGTCTTGAGACGTCCGACCGGTTGGAGGTCGGCGTCGCCGATCGAGGATCCGCGGAGGTCGAGGTAGTCGAGATGTTTGAGCCCCGTCAGGAGTTCGAGTGATCCGACCGGGATGCGGCATCGAACCAGGCTCAACGACTTCAACTTCGCAACGCCCTGGACGATCGCCTGCAGGTCGTCCTTCGAGACTTCCTGCTCTTTCAGCGTGACGCCTTCGATCTGGCCGGATTCGCTCTTGTAGAGTTTTCCGGGCACATCGACCGAGGTTTCGGTCGTGGCCCGGTCACCGCAACCGGTCACCCACGGGGCCAGCAACGCGATGGCCAGGCACAGTCTGGGGATGTGAAGCGACATCGAAGGGAACCGGCAATTGGGAAGGAACCGACGCGTCCCTGATTCTATGGCACGTGCAAAGATGGCGACAACGAGTTGTTGGCAGCCGGTTGTTTGCAAACCGCGGCGGTTGCTGGTTTTCTCTTGATGGGCAACCAGGTGAAATTTCCGTGAGGCAGAACCGATGACAGGTCGAACGAACTGGGTGATGGTGGCTGGCGTGGTGTGGGCCGGATGGGTGTCCGCGGCGGTTGCGGCTGACGGGAAGCGGCTGGATCCGGACAACCTGTTGCAGTTTCACGGGGCAGGTGGGGCCGTGCAAGCGGTGAAGACTGCTGCCGACTGGGCGAAGCGGCGGGCCGAGATCGTCGAGGGGATGCAGTCGGTGATGGGACGGTTTCCCGGTAGTGACCGAAGGGGTCCAGTCGGGATGAAGGTGATCGAGGATGTCGACGCGGGGAGTTACCGGCGACGGTTGATCGGTTACACGGTCGACAAGGACATGCTGACTCCGGCCTACCTGTGCGTTCCCAAGGACGTGCTGGCCGGCAAGCGGAAGGCGGCGGCGGTGCTGTGCCTGCACCCGACCGACAACCGGGTGGGACACAAGGTGGTGATGGGGCTGGGGGGCCGCAAGGGCCGCGCCTACGGTAAGGAACTGGCCGAGCGAGGTTATGTCACTCTGTCGCCGGCCTACCCGCACCTGGCCAACTACTGGCCCAACCTCGGCGGCCAGGGTTATGTCAGTGGCACGATGAAGGCCATCTGGGACAACTCCCGCGGTCTCGATCTGCTCGCTTCGTTCAAATTCGTCGACAGTTCACGTGGGTTCGGTGCCATCGGTCATTCCCTGGGTGGCCACAACGCCATTTACACGTCGGTCTTCGACAAGCGGATCACCGTGGTCGCCAGCAGTTGCGGCTTCGATTCGTACCAGGACTATTACGACGGTGCCGAGCGAGTCTGGAAATTCGGAGCCGGCTGGTGCCAGATCCGTTACATGCCACGATTGTCCAACTACCGTGGTCGTCTGACCGAGATTCCCTACGACTTCCAGGAACTGGTTGCCGCGGTGGCTCCCAGGCCGTTCTTCGTCAATGCGCCGCTGCGAGACGGAAACTTCCGTCACAAGAGTGTCGACCGTTGTGCGAAGGCCGCCCGTCCGATCTACAAGTTGCTTGGAGGCGACGGCCGGCTGGTGGTCCGTCACCCCGACAGTCAGCACAGCTTTCCGGATGCGATGAGAGAAGAGGCGTACCGGGTGATCGATGGGGTGTTGAAGGCGAAATAGTCTCCGGGAATTGGCAGGAACCCCCGGGACTCACATTGACACCGGCCCCCCGGCGGCGGGTCCAATGGTCGCAGACACGGTGGCGATTGGTTTCGGGAGGGAAAAGAGAACCGTCGGGCCACGGTCGGCCGTCCGCAGACCGCTGGAAAAGATCCCAATTGCCGAACGCGATCCCCACGAGGGGACGGACGTCGGTTTGGCACGGAGAGCCATAGGATGGATTCGAGACCAGATACCTGGATTGACGAACAGCGACGTTCGTGGAGAGGGCTGGGGGAGCCGGAATGGGAATCGTTTGATCTGGAGACCGAGGACGGAGGGTGGATTTTCGATGAGGATGAGGACGGCCTTTCGACAGGTTGCGGCGATGAATTGACCAGTGGGCCGGGTGACACGAGCGTAGCGAATCCCGGGTTGTCGAAATCGTTGGCGACGGCTTTCCTGATCGCCGACATCGGCATCCGCCTGACGTGTCTCGATCACCACCTGGACGGCGATCCACGCGGTCGGCCGGTCGCCGAGTCGCTGGGACGCTTCTACGATACGCTGTGCCGCGCCGTCGAAGAGGGTGACCCGTGGCGGGTTGAGACGGCGATGGGATGCCTGCGCGAACGATTGCATCCGGTGGCGGGTTTCAGTAACGAATGTGGAAGGATGGCAGCCGAATTGGAATCGCTGTTCGGACGACTGCACGTTCGTTGTGTTCCCGTCGCAGCCGATGGGGATGGTTGATTGCGTGTTCGCGGAGAGGGAGGCGAGGTGACCGGGGAAGATCCTGTTGGGGGCGGGCCGCCGCAGTTGAAACGGCAGGTGGGCGTCGGTGGTGCGGTCGTGCTCGGGCTGGGTTCGATCGTTGGGACCGGCGTGTTTGTCAGCATCGGGATCGCTGCGGGGGTGATCGGTCCCGGGGTGATCGCTGCGATCGCCGTAGCGGCCATGGTCGCCACCTGCAACGGGCTCAGCAGTGCTCAACTGGCCGCCAACCACCCGCAAAGCGGCGGCACCTACGAGTACGGTCACAGGTGGCTGATGCCCTGGGTGGGATTTGTTGCGGGATGGATGTTCTTGTGTGCCAAGAGTGCGTCGGCGGCCACCGCGGCACTCGGCGTGATCGCCTACGCCAGGCGTCTGGGAGTCGGCACCGAGGCGATCGAGGATCGGTGGCTGGCGCTGGCCGTGGTGCTGGGAATCACGTTGCTGGTGCTGTTTGGACTGAAGCGGTCCAACCGGATCAACACCGTGCTGGTGGTCTCGACGGTTTTCACTCTGCTGCTGTTCGTCGCCTGTGGAATCGGCACGGCTGTGTCCGAAGCGGGGGAGTCGCTGGTTCCGTTCTGGCGACCGGCCGAAGGCACCACGTCGGCTGCGGCGTTTGCCGAGGCGTGCGCACTGATGTTCGTCGCCTACACCGGTTACGGCCGGATCGCGACGATGGGGGAGGAGATCGAAGACCCGCGTCGGAAGATTCCCAGGGCGATGATCGCCACGCTGGTCATCTCGATGGTGCTCTACATCACGGTGGCGGTCGTTGGCGTGAGTGCTGCGGGGGTCGAGGCGTTTGCGGTCACCGGATCGGGAGCCCCCGCCCCGTTGGAACAGGCGGCCGGGCGATTCGGAGGGGCCGGCCTGGCGTGGTTGGTTGCCGGGGGAGCGGTGCTGGCGATGCTGGGGGTGCTGTTGAACCTGGTGCTCGGCCTGTCGCGGGTGGCCCTGGCGATGGGCCGCCGAGGTGACCTGCCTTCACAACTGGCGAAACTGGATGCCCGCGGCGAGTCACCGACGTTGGCGGTGGTGGCCGTGGGCGTGTTGATCGCGGCGATGACCGCCCTGGGTGACGTGCGGACGACCTGGTCGTTCAGTGCGTTCGCCGTGCTGGTCTACTACTCGCTGACCAACCTCGCGGCCCTGAGACTGTCGAAGGACGAACGGCTTTACCCGGCCTGGATTTCGGCCTTGGGACTGGTCGCCTGCGGATTCCTGGCCTTCTGGGTCGACCGCGAGGTGTGGCTGACGGGCCTGGCCGTGCTGGCCGGCGGGCTGGTGCTGCGGCCGATCATCCGTTCGGTCTACAGCAGGTCGTAGATCGGCTCGCCGTAGTAGATATGGTGCGGCCGATTCAGCTCGTCGACCCACGCCGTGGTATCAGGCAGTCCGAGCGAATGGTAGATC
>DLVV01000121.1:0-1288 GCA_003445035.1 Planctomycetaceae bacterium
GACCTCGACCGGGCCATGACCGGCGGCCCCGGATTTCGCTGGGGATTCCTCGGTCCGCTCCAGGCCGCAGACTTCGGCGGACTGGATGTCTTCCACAGCATCTCCAGCTATCTCTGGCAGGACCTCGGGGACGCCACCACACCGCCGCCGGCCCTGGAAGATCGGCTCCGCGAGAATCGGCTCGGCACCAAGACCGGTGGAGGCTTCTACGAGTATTCGCCCGAAGGCCTGGCCGAATTGACCGATCGCCGCGACCGATTCCTGCTGGGACTCAAGCAGCTTGTCGACGCAACTGCGGCGGCTCGCGAGACCAATGCTCCGGATACGGACACGAGAGTCCACCCGGCGGCCTAGGTCTGACCTGGCCATTCCTCGCCCGAGTCAGCCACCGCTTCGACAAACGCCTCGCGAAGTTGCTCGATCGCCTGTTCGGGCAATGGCCCCCTCGCCGCCGCCTCGATATTGGCCCGTACGTGATCGGGATTGGTGGTGCCAATGATGGCGGTGTGCACGTCGCACGAGAGCGTGAACCTCAATGCCACCTCAGCCCAGTCCGATTCCTCGAACCCGATGTCCTCGGGGCCGATCGCCATCAAAGCCAATCTCTCGGTGTAGGTCTCCGCGTAACGGGCGTAGAAGCCGGGCTGATCATTGAGATCTTTCCAGGCGGCGTTGGCGATCGGTCGCTTGGCCATCACGCCGACACCGTGCTCTCCGGTGGCCGGCAGCACCTGGTCGATATTGACCTGGTCACAGATGTTGACCGACGTCTGGATCACGTCGACTTCGTCAAGCCCCGCGGCCACGGCTCCGGCCTGGTTGTCACCCGAATACCCCACGAACCGAACCTTGCCGGCCTCGCGGGCTCGAGCCAGCGCGCCCAGGGCCTCTCCCTGTTCGAGCACCTCGAGGTCACAGGTGTGCAGCAGCATCACGTCGAGATAGTCGGTCTGCAGCCGTGCCAGCGAACGGTCAACCGTCGCAGTGATCAATTCTTCGGACCACGGATCTCCCGCCAGATCGTCAAACGCCTGTCCACACTTGGAGACGAGGACGAACTCGTCCCGTCGGCTCCCGATGGACCTGCCGATCGCCTCCTCGGAACCGCGGTAGCCGGCGGCGGTATCGACCAGGTTCACACCGTGATCGAGCAACAGCCCCAGCACCCGGTCGACCTCGTCCTGGCCGGTCTCGAGCACCCCGATCGGTGCCCCGCCAAATCCCAAGACCGACACGTCCAGTCCGGTACGACCAAACGTCCGCTTCTCCATTTGCCCGCCTCCTCACG
>DLVV01000121.1:1688-9449 GCA_003445035.1 Planctomycetaceae bacterium
GACACGCTCATGTGACGATCGAGTGTGCGATCCTTCAACCCCCGGGTCAGCTTCTTGCGAACCACCCCGGCCCGGACGATCTGCTTCGCTCGACTCTTGGGACGCGAAACAGCCGAGACCTTCACCGAGCCGCGAACGAGCGTGACGTTGTCGCCCTGGACTCCCAGTGCAAAGGGCACGGTCACGACCTGTGCGGGAATGTCATCCTTGCCCGCCTCCTGCTTCAATCCGGCACGGATGATCAACACCAGTTGGCCGCCAGCAATTCGCACGCGGACAGGATCGGCCGCGGCAAAAACCAGCGTGGTGGGTCCCTTGTCGTCCTTGGACTTGGCATCGGAGGCTTCAAAGTGGAACTCGCGGCCCAGGAACGTCGAAACCGTCTCCTCGACTTCGGCCTGGAGATCCTCCTCGGTCATCGTCTTCCCCGCCAACTCCATCCGGTCGATCGCGTTGTTGATGGCCGATTCGTGGAGGTGCAGGACCAGGCCCGTCTTCGAGACAATCGTGGGATTGGGCAGGCCGGCGGCCAGTTCGCCCGATCCCATCAGTTGGCTCGAGACACGCAGTTCGGTGTCCGTCGAGGTGATACTGCGTCCGGCGGGAGCCAACTCGAGCTCCTTGAGCGGGCCGTTGACGTGCTTGGCCAGGTCGGTGGTGGCCTGCTTGAACTGCTTGTCCACCTCGCCGTTGAACTCCGGTGCCACGTCGGCAGCCACCTTCTCGGCCGCGATCTGCTTGGTCTGGGGAGCCAGCTTTGTGGCCTTCCTGCGAGCAATCCGCTTGACGAAGGAACTCTTGGCAGTGACGTTGACGATCGTATTGTTGGCGTCGACGGAAACTTCGGCCGGCTTGGTGGTGAAGCGGTCGCCGTCGAAGAGGATCAGCTTGGTGGCGTTGAAGGTGTGTTCGCCATGGGTGAAGATACTGGCACCGCCCTTGTCGGCACGGGTGTCCGAAATGGTCTTGCCGTTGAGCACCATGTGGAAGCGGGCACCGTCCTGGCTGGGCAGCAGGTCGATACCGACGGTGGCCGTCGTGGTCGAGTCGCCACGGACCTGGGCCTTGAGGATCACGTCACGGACGGGTTTCTTCTTGACCCGTGTCTGTCCGACGTACCGACCCAGCAACTGCTCGCTGGCAATCACGCGAAGGTTGTAGCCCAGGTAATGCGGGCGGAGTGCTTCGCCGAGTTGTGCGTACTGCGACCTGGAAACGGTCTGGATCGCCTTCAGTGACTGGCGGGCCTGCGTCGCGGCGGTCCGCGACGCGGTCTGTTCAAATCGCTCGATCGATTCGGCCAACTTCGCCAGGTGCGGCCGCAACGCGGCCCGGGTCTTGTCGTCCAGGGGCTTGGCCGGCAACTTGACGACCGGCTTCGGCTTTCCGGCAGCGGCCAGATACGCCACCAACCCCTTCTCAACCGCAGCGAACTTGGGTTCCTTGAGGAAGGCGATCTGGCCAGCGTCGCCCAGGTCGTTCTTGTTCTGGAGCGTCGTGAGCACCGCGGCCAGTGTGGCCAGGTCGCGTTTGGAAGGCTGTTCCTTCTGGACAGCCGCCGACATCTCCTTGACGCTGAGATAATCGATCCAGGTCGCTCCGGTGTTGAAAGACGTCAGGTAGGCGTGCAGTGACTTGACCGCTCCGACCAACTTCTGACGCGGCATGGGACCGGCCAGTTTCTTCGGCTCTGGCTTGGTCGCAATCGTCACCGCATCCAACAGGGCCTCGGCCAGGCCCACGTGCCGCGACAGCCGACCGTGGACCGCCACCAGATCACGCAAGATCGGCTTGTTGCGGGGTTCCGAGATCCCCCCGCGGAGCAACTTGATCTGGCCCTTGAGTTCCTCGAGCACCCGCCGCTGACCGACGACGGCCAGGGATTCATCTGAATGGAGTTTTTCGACCAGGCTCGAGATCTTCGCTCTCACCGGAGCCCACTTCCCGTCGAGGCTCTCCATCGACTCCTCATTCAACTCGTACGGAGCTTCAGGCGACAGCAATCCCACCAGTCCGGGATTCGGACCGGTCGGCTTTTCCTGGGCCACCACGCCGGGCGAGGACAGGACCAGTGCCGCCAGAGCAATTCCGGCGCACATGGCTGAAGAGATACGTACCGACGGGATGCGGCGGAAAATGATCATGGCGGCGTCACTGTAAATTGAGGTGGCTCGAAATGGAAACAGCCCAGAAGAACAGGACCACGGTAAAAGCTCACCGTGCGGATCTTCGGGGAGGACCCGCCGAAAGCGAACCCTCTTGATTCTTATCGACAGGCCCCCACCGCTGTTCGCGTCCAAAATCTCGACGACCGCCGGATAATCCTCCGCCGGTCTTTCCCGAAGCGACGGGAACTCGTGGATCTGCCCGCAAAGTCACCGTCCTTTTGGCAGTCTAAGCCACCATAACAATCCGGACAATTGCTCATCTTTGACCGGACCTCACAAATCGGTCAATATAGCCGTCTCGGGCCGGCAAGGACGGGCCCCGACCCAGGGATGGACAACTTGGCCACAGCAGACGCTTCACGCTTCGAGCCTTCCGCATCGGACGGATTGACGCCGTCTCAGCAGTCCGCCGTCGACCACTTCGAAGGACCGCTGCTGATCCTGGCCGGCCCCGGTTCGGGCAAGACCCGGGTGATCACCCGGCGGATGGTGCGGCTGGTCGAACGTGGTGTCGATCCCCGACAAATCCTGGCCGTGACGTTCACCAACAAGGCGGCCGAGGAGATGGCCGAACGGGTCGAACGGCTGGCGGGAGGACAGCGGGTCGCCGTCAGCACCTTCCATCGCTTCTGTGCCCGACTGCTGCGAGATCACGCGGAAATGGTCGGACTGCAGGCCAACTACACGATCCTCGACACCACCGACCAGAAGCAGGTCGTCCGCAGCGTGCTTGATGAACTCAATCTCGACGCTGTTCACTTCCCGCCCGGACGGATCTCCAGCCGGATCAGCCACGCCAAGAACCAGCAGCAGACCGCCGAGGAACTGCAGTCCGACGTGGCGACACGAGTGGGCAACCACTTCCAGGAGGTCGTGGCCCGGGTCTACCCCCGCTACCAGGAATTCCTGCTCAAAGCCAACGCGGTCGATTTCGACGACCTGCTGCTTCACGTCCAGAAACTGTTGAGCGAGAACCCCGAGCTTCGCGCACGGCTCGACAACCGGTACCGCTTCGTGATGGTCGACGAGTACCAGGACACCAACCTGGTCCAGTACGGGATCGTCCGCCTGCTCTCACACGACCACCCCAACCTGTGCGTCACCGGCGATCCCGACCAGTCGATCTACGGCTGGCGCGGGGCCCGGATCGACAACATCCTGAGATTCGAACAGGATTACCCCGGCGCAAGCGTCGTCCGGCTGGAGGAAAATTTTCGCAGCACGGCCGCGATCCTCCGTTCGGCCGATCAGCTGATCAGCCACAACCAGATGAGGAAGGCCAAGGCGCTGGTGACGGCCAACCCCGAGGGAGAGCCGGTCGAACTACTGGTGTTTGGGTCCGCCCAGGACGAGGCCCACGGAATCGCCGGCCGCATCCACGAACTGGTCTCACAAGGGAACTGCACCTACGGGGATTGCGCCGTCTTTTATCGAGTCAACTCGATGTCGCGACAGGTCGAACAGGCTCTCTCGAGATGGGGCATCCCCTTCCAGGTCATTGCCGGAGTGGCTTTTTTCGAGCGGGCCGAGGTGAAGGACCTGCTGGGTTACCTGCGGCTGATCGAGAATCCTGCCGACGACGCGGCCTTCACCCGGGTGGTCAACAAGCCACCGCGCCGGATCGGCAAGGTCACCCAGTCGAAGCTGGCCCGGTTCGCCACCGCCGAAGGTCTCAACCGGCTCGAATCCGCCGCCGAGGCCGGGCGGATCACGGGTCTCTCCAAGCAGGCCACCACGGCACTGCTCCGTTTCCACGAACTCGTCGATGGACTCACCCTGGCCGACGCCGGCTCGGTGGCCGAACTGCTGCGAACCGTCATCGACCGCACCCGTTACACGGCCGGCTGGCAGTCGGGCCTGAACAAGTCTTCCGAACAGGATATCCAGCGGCAGGCGGTCATAGACGAACTGCTGGCCCTGGCAACGCACTACGACGAGGATGCCGGCGACGAACGCTCACTGGCGGGGTTCCTGGAAGTGACCAGCCTGGTCGCCGACACCGACTCGATCGACCCGTCCCAGGGCGCTGTCACCCTGATGACGCTCCACGCCGCCAAGGGACTCGAATTCCCCACCGTCTTCGTCGTCGGCATCGAACAGAACCTGTTGCCCCACGAACGGTCATTGCGGGACGACAACCCCAGAGAACTCGAGGAGGAGCGTCGTCTGCTGTTCGTGGGAATGACCCGTGCGATCTCCAGACTGGCGCTGACGCTGGCCGCCCAGCGTGACCTGCACGGCCAGTCCCGGTCGACAATCCCAAGCCAGTTTCTCGGAGAAATGCAGCTGACGTCCCGGGATCACACCGATCCGCACGGGTCCGCCGCCCCCAGGCCCCCGCTTCCGGATGCCACCCGGCGGTCCCAATTCCGCGACAACGTTGACCAGCCGCTGCTGACCACCGCAGCGGCGCTTCTCGACGGCACCGGCAAAGCCGCAACGCTCGAACAGGGCTTCGCCGTCGGCATGGCCGTCCGGCATCCTCGCTACGGCCTGGGCACGGTCATCGCCGTCGACGGTTACGTGAGAAACCGAACCGTGACCGTGCGATTCGAGGACTCCGAGGAGGGGGTGTCGTTCCAGGCGGCCCATTGCCCACTGCAGCCGGTGGGCCGGTCGTAGCGGCTCTCGCCAAGCCTCTCAAGTGGTCGAGTCGGCCGGTCGACCCTGAGAAGTATGGCAGTCCGCGCCGACACCTCCGCCTTCGCACTCTCCGAACCACTCGCCGGGCACTTCGCTGCGTTCCTGGCCTACCTGGAAGCCGAATGCGGGCTGGCCATCAATACGGTGCGTTCGTATCGGGGTGATCTTCGGGACTTTCTCGGCTGGCTGACCGAACACCACGGCGGCCAACTCGACTCGGTCGCCGAAGTCGACGCCGATCGGCTCCGCGACTACGTGCAGGCACTCCGGGACCGCCAGTTGGCCACCAGTTCGCTGGCCCGAAGGCTCAGTGCCATCCGCACCTTCTACCGCTTCCTGGTCTTCGACGGCGTGCTGACAGAAACCGCCGTCGAGCAGTTCCGTTCTCCGAAGATGTGGCAACGTCTACCCCAGGTCCTGAGCCCCGACGTGGTTGACCGGCTGATCGAGGAACCTGGCCGGGTCGACACCGACCGATTCCCGCTCAGGGATCGATCGCTGCTCGGACTGCTGTACGCCACCGGATGCCGGGCGTCGGAAGTGACCGGTCTCACGCTCCGCAACGTCGACCTCGACGAGGGTCTCTGCCGCTGCCTGGGCAAGGGGGACAAGGAACGTCTGGCGTTCATCGCGAGTCCCGGTGTCCGCCAGACGCTGGCCGATTATCTCGCCACGGAACGACCAACACTGGTCGGCCCGGGCCAGGCACCCTGGCTGTTCGTCACCCGTAGTGGCAACCAGCTCTCGAGAGTCACGCTGTGGAAGCTGGTCAAGAAATACGCCGCACGCTCGGGCATCTCCGGCAACGTCAGTCCCCACACGCTCCGCCACTGTTTCGCCACCCACATGCTTGCCGGTGGAGCGGGCATCCGCGAACTGCAGGAACTGCTCGGCCACGCCAGCGTCGCCACCACGCAGCTCTACACCCAGGTCGAACACAGCCGGCTCAAGGGACTGCACGAGCAATGTCACCCGCGGGGGTAACCCCGGACTCCCGGACTAGCCGCCAACCGCAGCTCGCTGGCTCTGGCGAGGCGGAGCGAACTTGATCTTCTCGACAAACCGCGAGATCTTCGGCTTGCTGCCGTCGCTGGATGCGGAGATCTCACCGGTGCAGGCACTGACGGCGCTGATCACGTGCTCGTAGTTCAGGTCGAAGTCCGCATCGATCTCGATCTCGACCTCGTCGGCGTACGGACTTCCGGCAATCTGCTCCTTGATCGTCTGCTGAAGCAACTGGAAGGCCTGCGGGCCATTGCCGAGGCTTCGCTGACCGAAGCGCACCTCGACCAGTTGACCGGTCGCCGCATCCGCCAACAACCGGACCTTGAAGTCCGGCAGCAGTTTCGGCGTCTCGGTCTGGGCCTGCGCCACGGCGGGCATATTGATGTTGAAATCGCCCTCGGGGCTGATGATTTTCAACGTCAGCATGAAAAAGATCAGCAGCAGAAACACGACGTCGATCATCGGCGCCATCTGCGGCTCGATCTTCTCGGGCTGGTTCTGATTGCGGAACTGCATGGGTCACGGACTCCGCGTCTGGAAGGCGCGACTGGCCGACGTCTGCTCGGCCTTCAGGGCAAACTTGGCAAAACCGCCCTGTGAGGTTCCGTCGCCGCCGGTGAACGGTTCCTGGGCCATCTGGATCAGCTTCTGCACCAGGCCGGTCGGCACACGGGTGTCAGCCCGCACGATCACCGTCACCTCCTCCGCCGGATTCACGCCGCGGTCGTAGAACAGCCGCTTCTCCTGTTCAAGGCGGTACGCAAACGGAACCGTCTTCCTGGTCTCGTTGCTCCCGGAACTCCGGTTGAAGATCAGCACCTCTGCCGGCGAATCCGTATCGGTGATCCGACAGAACTCGGCGTTGTGAAACACCACCGGCCCCTGTTCAGGAATCCCGTGATCGGGATCGCGGACAAAACCAACGTTGAGCACCAGTTCGTGGGCGGGCTTGACCGTCGGCGGCTGTGCCAGCACGTCCTCGGGCAGCCGCACCCGCTCGTCGGCCTGGGTCTGCTCGAAGTTGGAGATCACCATGAAGAAGGCGATCAACTGGAACACGATGTCGATCATCGGCGTCATGTCGACTTCAGCCAGTACCGGGTCTGTCTTCTTGATCCGCATCAGCGATTCCTCACTGTAGCCGTCAACACGGCCAGTCTCCGTTACCGGGTTACTCCTGCGGCGCGGCCGGAGCGGGTGCCGCGGCGGCAGCGCCACCGGCGGCGGGCTTGCTGCGACCCAGGGTCTGGAACCGGGCCATCAGCCCCTCGCTGACCATGCCCACCTCGAGCACCAGTCGAGAGACACGATTGCGGAGAATGCTGTAGGAGATCATCGCGGGGATCGCGATGCCCAACCCGACCAGTGTCGTCCAGAGTGCCGTCGAGATCCCGTCGGCCAGCTTTGCCGGTTCCGGCTGCGTGGCCGAATTGGCGATCTCGTCGAACGAGTCGATCATGCCTGTGACCGTGCCGGCCAGGCCAATCATCGGCGCGATCGAACCGATCAGCGCCAGGTAGCTCAGACGATGCTCCAGCGACATGTTCTCGTCCTCACCCACCTCCTGCATCCCCTCGACCGCCTCGGAGTAGCCACGGTTGAGCTTGGTCAGGCCGGAGGTCAGGACACGAGCGACCATCGAGTCGTGATCGCGGGCGATGTTGTAGGCACCCTGGTAATCCTTGTTGTTGAGCTGGTCCTCGAAATCGTCGACGAAATCGGGCGGCAACAACACGTCCCGGCGAATCTGTAACACGTTCATCATCACCAGCGCCACCAGCATGAAGGAGATCACCAGGAAGATCGGACCGAAAAAGAACCCCAGCGAACCGATCGACTTGGTCAGCAGGCTCTCGGAGGTCGCCGCCGCCGGAGTCTCACCAGCCGCGGCGTCGGGATCTGCCGTCGCCCCGCCGCCATCAGCTGCAGCCGCGGGTTGTGCCGC
>DLVV01000121.1:9746-12916 GCA_003445035.1 Planctomycetaceae bacterium
GCCGCGGGTTGTGCCGCCGGTTGTGCCGCATCGGCGGGCGGCGTTTCGGCCGCCTTCTCGTCCTGCCAGGCCAGGGTGCGGCCGGCCGCCGGACCCAGGAACAGCAATGTCGCCAGGCACAGGCTGGCAAACATCCACACGGCCGTGCGGCGTGCAAGCAGGTGGTCGGACATGATCATCTCCAGTGATGCAATCGTTGTGGTTGTGTTGGTCGTGGTTGTGGGCCCGGGGGCCGGTCGTCAACTTCCCAGTTTCTTCGCCCACGAACTCTGTGGATAGTCACTTCGCAGACGTTCCCTGGCCGAAGAGGCTCGATCGGGATGCCCGACGGCCGACCAGAGAGTCCCGAGATGGAACAGCGATTCGGCGTGCAACGTGGCCTCGGCAGCAAACAGCAGGTCGACATGCAGATAGGACAACACCGCCTCCTTCTGCCGCCCCAACAGTCGCAGGCAATCTCCCTGCCGGAGGTACGCTTCGGCCAAGACGCGGCTGTCGGAGTCGGAGGCCTCGGCGAGGACACCGTCGAGATCCTTGAGTGCGGCTGTGAACGAGGCCTGTCCCTGTTTGCGGATCAGGCAACTCGACTTGCCCAGAACCGCCTGGAATCTCTGCCCCTTGATCGCCTTGTCGGGATTGTTGCCCCCCTGGGTGATCACCGCCTGGAAGGCCGACAGGGCTCCGTCGACGTTGCCCTGGGCCAGCAGCACTCGTGCCTGGGCACTCTGGCCGGCCATCTTGTAGTCGAGCCAGGGAGCTCCGGCCAACGCGGTGAACTGGGCCTTGGCCTTGTCGTGGCTGCCGGCGGCCAGTTCGACGCGACCGAGCAATCCGACAGCGTCGAAATAGCGAAAGCTGGTTGCCCCGACCTGCAGGAACGCTTCGAGCTTGGCACGAGCATCCTCCAGTTTTCCGGCTCCGGCCAGTGCCTGCCCGGCGGTCGCCCGTGCGACCAGGAACTTCAGGTCCTTGTTGATGTTGTCAGCGGCGGCCTTGGGATCGGACTCCACGTCGGCATAAGCCTTCAACGCCTGGGTGTACCTCGACGCCCGATCGGCTCCCCGGGCGGTGATCAGCTTGACCGGCTCACCGTCCCAGCGGACATCGACGATGTCGTTGGCCGGCACCATCACGTCGGCACCGACCTGGGGCTTGACCGTCAGGCCCGTCTTGGAGATCGCGGTGATCTTGCCGCGAACCGGGTTCGCAGAACTCTTGCGAATCACCTGGTCGATCGCCTGTGCGGATCGCGTCGCCGACAGCGACACGACGAGTGTCAGCAGCATCGAGGTGGCAAGTACGAATCGATCACACATCGGCGTCAAGCTCCGTTGGTTCTGGTCTTTGTCGCTTCTGATTTCCTGATGTTCGAATCGGCCGACCGCAGATCATGCTTCGGGTCTCGGCCTTCGGCGTTTCTGACGGGGCTGGCCGCCCTGGACACCCCCGGACGACTGACCTTCAGCCGCAGGCTGTCCCGGCCGCTTGCCACGTGCGGTCTTTCTCTGGGCCGCTCGCGGAGCCGGGGCGGCATCCGGAGCATAACGGCGACGCGAGCGTTTCTTGCTCGAAGCCCCCTTGAACATGACAACGACCGCGATCCCGCCGCCGGCCAACAGCACACCAGCGAAGATCAGTCCCAGCATGCTCGACCCGGCGTCGGTCACAGCCGCTGTCGTCCCGACCACCGCGGCCGGTCCGGCGGCCACGGCCGCTCGCGGCTGGGAGGCCGCCACTGCTGGCGGAGCCGCCGCCTGTGGCTTGTACTTCTCACGGTACCCGGCCAGCGTGATCACCGGTTCACCGAGTCCCTCGAGGATCTGGCGATAGGCCGCGTCATAACGCACCTGCCAACGGCCGTCGATCGACGAGGTGACCAGCATCATCCCCTGGACCTCTGAACGAGCCCGCTCCAACTGCTCCTTCCGCTGCTTCTCGTCGACCACCGCTGCAGCATGCTGAATCCGACACTGCAACTGGTTGTACCGGGATTCCCAGCGTCGATCCCGGTACCTGTCGGCGTCCTTCGAACGGCTGTCGATCAGACGCTGGAGATACAATGCGATCTTGCTCCAACCCAGCACCTTCTCGGACTCGACACCGACGATCGCCTTCTCGAAGTTTTCGGCCTGTCCGGAATTGCCCCAGGCCTGGTACATCGCGGCCGCTTCGAACTGCACATCCAGTGCCAGCGGCTGGCTGGTGGAGAGTTGGACGATCAACTCGCGAGCGCCGTCGAAGTTGCCCTGGTGTCGAAGGCAGTTGGCCAATCGCAGGCTCACGCCCGGGACGAGTTTCTTCCGCTTGGCCTCGTCACTGACCAACTGATCCGCTCGTTCCAGGATCTGCTGGTAACTTTCGGCCGCGTGGCCAAAGAAGGTGGCGGCACGCGTTTTCTCGGTCGCCCCCTGTCCCAGCCCGCTGTACGTCTCGGCGATCCAGATCAGGCTGTTGAAGGTCTGATCGGTCCGCTGCCTCAACCGGCCCAGGAAGTCCTCGAACGCCTCGAGAACCTCGGTGACCCGCTGCTGGTTGCCCGCCGCAGCCAGCCGTTCGAGTTCCTGCTTGAGTTCATCACCAAGTTGCCGGTAGAGCTCGGTCACCGCCTCGCCCTCGGCCGCTCCCGCGATCTTCTCGAGCAGTTCCATTGCCGTCTGTGCCTCTTCGAGTTGTCGGAGGCCGATACGGGCCCGGAGCAACAACTGGGCTGCCAGGCTGGCAAATTCCCGGCGCCGCACACCCGACTCGGGCCGCTTGGCCTCGTCGGGAACACCGATCGCGGTGACCACGCTGTGAGGATCCTTGATCAACAGGTCGATGCTCTGCTGGTACTTGCCGGAATTGTTCTGGATCTGGGCCAGCGAGACCTTGGCGGCGATCAGCAACTCGGGGGCCGCGACTGTCGGAGGTGTCACTTTCTCCGTCCGGGTGATTCCGTTGCGGAGGTGCGTTTGGGCCGAAGCGAGCCAGCTATCGAGATCGGACTGGGAAGGCCGTGAGGCGGGAGGAGCGGAACTGCCATCGAGCCACGCCCGGAGAAACTGCTGTCCGGCCCGGGTCTGCGCCTCGGCGTAGACCTGGGAACTCTCGGACACCTTCGCATAGTTCCGAGCCGCCTCCAGGGGCCGCTTGCCCTCGTAGACCTGGGCCAGTTGCAGGCGGGTGTCCTG
>DLVV01000121.1:13334-16948 GCA_003445035.1 Planctomycetaceae bacterium
TAGGAGCGAACGTGTGAGGCCATGGCGATGGCCGCCGCGTCCAGGGCCATGGTTTCGGCCTTGGGACCAACATGCCGAGAAAGGAAATCGCCCAAAACGGCGGCCTCGTAATTCTGACGCTGCTGGTAATAGACGTAGGCCATGTAGAAGCGGGCCCGGTCGAGATCCTCCTTGGAGGTGTCCCGATCGACCAGCGACAGCGCCTTCTGCAGCATCTCCAGCGTGCTGGTCAGGTGCTCGCCCCGGTCGGTCGCCAGTTTCTTGATCTCCGGGGCCGGCTTCTTGTCCCGCCTGGCCGCCGCCAGCCCCTCGTTGTGACCCTTGATCTTCTTGAACAGGTCGTGAGCCAATCCGAAAGCGGTATCGAAGTCCTGCGGGTCAATCGCTGCCCCCTTCAACTGCACCTGCAGCTCTCGCATCTTGAACAGCGCCACGTCCTTGTACTTGCTGGGCCACCGCTGGATGAACCGACAGTTGGCCAGGGCCGCGGTCAACAACTGGTTGCGGTCCTTCTCGACCGTCATCCTCCGCACGGCCAACGCCTCCTGAGCCCGCACCTGCTCCCAGAGAATGCCCAACGCGTCGGGAGAACGGCGTTGACGGGTCGTGCGCTTGCCAAGCCACTCGGCCGACTGGTTGATCACCAGCAGGAAGTCCTGCTTCTCCTTGTGGTTGAGGCAAATCAACTGGAACAACAGCACCTGGTCCTGGATCCGCCTCATCGTCGCCGAGCCGCCCGGGTGCCCCAGCAGTTCCTTGTAGATCCCCATCGCCTTGTTGATGTCGTCCTGCTCCTCAAAGCACTTGCCCTGCCACATGCGGGCATAAAGGCCCAGCACCTGGCTGCGATATCGAGTGTGAATCGCCTCGAACTCGACCGCCGCCTGAGTGGCCAGCTTGACGTAGGGCTCACTTCCGCGGTCGTGGGTCTGCGCCTCCTCGTAGGTGCACAGCGCCAAATCGTACTGGGCCCTCATGTAGAGAGATTCGGCCCGCTTCCGCTTCTGGAACATGTCCGATTGCTTGACCTTGTCGATAAAGGTCGGGAACGTCTTCCAGGCCTTCTGGTACTGGTCGTGAGCCACCTTGAAAATCTTGCGGGCCGCCGCCACCTGGGTGCGGGCGGCATCCTGAAACGTGGTCCGCTTGCCGGTGTTCGACGGAGACTGTGACTGCCAGATCTCGACTCGCGCCTTGCCCAGGAGGATTCGCCCTCGCTGGGAATTCGCATCGGCAGCCAACGGGTGGTTGGGCTGGGCCTTGACGAACTGGTCGAGAAATCCCACCGCCCGGTCGTACAGCGGGGTCTTCTCGGTCGGACTGGCCGCCTGCCGACCGGCCTCCAGGTAGGTGATCGCCCGCTCGTAGGGGATCACCGCCTTGATCTCGGCCGGCACTCCCGGCCGCTTTTCGAGTCCGTCCAGGTACAACTGGGCGTACTCGAAATACCCCCGCTGCCGGAGCACTTCGAGAAAGCCTCGTTCCCGCGTCGGTGCTGCCACCCGGGGTCCCTGGGCCATCGCGATCGTCTGGACGGCCAGCAACAGGACCAGCAGCAGAGAGACCGGACGGAGTCGCATCGGAGCCATCGGCTTTCCAGGAGTGTGAGTTGGAATCGGGAGACCACCGGCAATGACCTGCCGGTTCCAAGGGACCCGCGTCGACACGGCCAAGGGAGCGGAAACGAGATTACGACCGCGAATGCGACCAATGATTTCAGCATAGTCCGGTCTGACGAGGTTCGCAAGAACAGCCCACCGGCATAGAATGAGCGACCATGAGGACTCCCCCAGACACTCCGCCACCCAACTACCTCGGCAGGAAATTTCAGCTGCGGATGATGTCGATGGTCGGGTTGCTGGTGCTGGTGCTGGTGGCCATCGACCGGGCCCGGGAACCCAGTTCGTGGTACTGGCTGACCGGCCCACCCCGGCCGGCCCCCAGTTCCCCCAATGCCGCCGACACGCCCGGGCCGACTTCCGAACCGGTCACGCCCGAACTCCTCGACGCGGTGACGGTGCCCGGGGAGGATCTCGCCGAGATCACCGACGATTCGGTTGGACTGCGTGGCGAGGAAAGCGGCCCGTATCACCGAATCCTGGCCCGTGCCAGGGACCTGCCGCAGGCGCATCTCGAAGCGGTCGCTGGTGATGTGGCGTTTTCGGTTCTTCAGAAGCAGCCCGAGCACTTCCGGGGCCAGGTGGTCACGGTTTCGGGCGACCTCCGACGACTCATGAGCTTTCCGGTTCGTGAGAACGACGAGGGGATCACCGAGTTGTACGAAGCGCTGGTCTTCACCGCCGACAGCGGCACAACCCCCTACCGCATCCGCCTGACCACTCCGCCAACCGGACTGCCTACCGGCGAGTCGATCGATCCGCCGACGCCGGTGCGGGTGGTGGGATACTTCTTCAAGCGGGACCAGTACATCGTGCAACAGGATCTCCGGGTCCACGCCGCGCCACTGCTGCTGGCCCAACGGATCGACCGCCGGCCAACCGGTGCGGCGGGTGCGACCAGCCTGCCACCAACCGCCGCCGATCGACTGCGATGGGCCGTGACATTGCTGGGACTGGTCGTGGCCGGAATCGCGGTGACACTATTGTGGACCTGGCGGGCACGCCGCGGCGACCTCCGCTTCGCCGCCGAGGGTCTCAAGAGATCAACCGCGGCTCCCGACGGTGCGATCGAGGCTCTCGAGGGAATTGAAACCGTCGATCCCGACGAGTTCTTCCGCCAGATGGGCGAAAGCGAAGACGTCAACCAGCAGTAGCTTCCTCGATCGATTCCCCGGCCACCTCGACCAGCCGGTCAACCGACACCGGCGGCATGGCCGGAGCAGGCATCAGGACCACGACGTCGCCCAGGGGCCGGATCACCACACCACGCCGCCGAGCCGCCAGCGTCACCAGGTGCCCGGTCCGACGCTCGGCGGGAAACGGCAGGTTGCCGTCCCGGTCGGCAACCAGTTCGATCCCCACCATCGCGCCGCGTTGCCGGATCTCACCCACGTGAGCGTGATCCACCAGGCCGGCCAGTCCCTTTTCGAGTCGTCTGGTCACCTCGGCCACGTTCTCCAGCACGGAATTCGTTTCGAAGAGATCCAGTGACGCCAGCGCGGCCGCACAACCCAGCGCGTTCCCCGTGTAGGTGTGGCCGTGGAAGAACGTCCGGCCCTGGTGCGGTTCACCCAGAAACGCCTCGAAAACGGGCCCTGTGGCCAACGTCGCCGCCAATGGCAGGTAGCCACCGGTCAACCCCTTGGCCAGGCACAGCAGGTCCGGTGTCACCGCCTCGTGCTCACACGCGAACAACGTCCCGGTCCGCCCGAAAGCGACCGCCACCTCGTCGGCGATCAACAGCAGACCCAATTCCCGGGTCAACTCGCGGAGCCGCCGCAGGTACCCCTCGGGATGGACCAGGATCCCCGCGGCCCCCTGGACCAGGGGTTCGATGACCACTGCGGCGATCCGCTGGTGGTTGTCCCGTACCACCCGCTCCATCTCCTCCTGGCAGCGATCCAGCCACTGCTGGTCGGTGAATCCCTCGGGATGCCGAAACGTCACGGGTGCCGGCAGCGTCATGGTGTCAAACAGCAGCGGCCCGTAAACCGA
>DLVV01000121.1:17281-21782 GCA_003445035.1 Planctomycetaceae bacterium
TCGATCTGGCCCAGGCTGACCGAGCCGATGGTGTCGCCGTGGTAGGCTCCCGAGAGGCCAACGAACAGGTCCCGGCCCGCACCGGCCGCTCCGGACTGACGTTGGAACTGCCAGGCGATTTTCAGTGCCGCTTCGACGGCCGTCGAACCGCTGTCCGAAAAGAAGACGTGGTCCAGCCCCTCCGGAGTCGTCTCGACCAATCGCCTGGCCAACTCGATCGACGCGTCGCTGCCGAGTCCAAGCAGGGTCGAATGGGCGATACGGTCCAGTTGACCGGAAATCGCCCGATCGATCTCCGGCACGCGGTGGCCATGCACGTTGCACCACAGGGACGAGACGCCGTCGAGATAACGCTGACCCGATTCGTCGATCAGGTCAAAGCCCTCACCGGCGACGATCACCGGAGCGGCCTCAGACGCGTAGGCCTGCATCGGCGTAAACGGATGCCAGACAAACCGACTGTCATCGGCGGTCAGCGACATCGCTCCCGCTCCCCAACACCGGCCATCGGCCGCGATTGGCCGTTCTCTCGAGAACCCGCAGGCAATCTATCCGAGCAGGTCTCGCACCATATCCCGCTCGGATCGCAATTCACCCACCGTGGCCGCGAGTTTTTCGGCTCCGAACTCGTTGTGCTCCAACCCCGGAACAACCGACCAGGTGGTTCCGTCTGACGTCAGCGGAAAACTCGAGATCAACCCCTGGTCGACCCCGTAACTGCCATCGCTGCAGACAGCCGCGCTGAACGAATCGCCGTCAGCGGTCGGAGCGTTGATACTCTTGACACTGTCGATGATCGCGTTGGCGGCCGACGCGGCACTGGAGGCTCCGCGAGCCTTGATCACCGCGCCCCCCCGCTGCTGCACCGACTTGATGAATTCGCCCTGCAACCACGCCTCGTCACCAATCACATCGACCACGCTCTGGCCGCCGATCTTGGCGTTGTAGAAGTCGGGGTACTGGGTCGCCGAGTGGTTGCCCCAGATCGTGACGTTGCGGACGTCGGTCACGGCCGCACCCGACCGACCAGCCAACTGGCTGACCGCCCTGTTCTGGTCGAGCCGTGTCATGGCGTACCAGCGGTCCCGGGGCACATCCGGAGCATTGGACATCGCGATCAGGCAGTTGGTATTGCACGGGTTCCCCACGACCAGCACGCGGACATCATCTGCCGCGGCGGCCTGGATCGCACGTCCGGTCGGAGCAAAGATGCCGCCGTTGACCGTCAGCAGATCGGCCCGCTCCATGCCCTCCTTACGGGGCACACTGCCGACACACAGCACCCAGTTGGCACCACCGAATCCATCCTCCAGGTGATCGCTGTCGTATTTCTCGACACCGGCCAGCGTGGGAAAGGCACAATCGTCCAGTTCCATCTCGACACCGTCGAGCGCCGGCAACACGGGAGGAATCTCGACCAGTTGCAGGATCACCGGCTGGTCGGGTCCGAACATCTGGCCACTGGCAATTCGAAAGATCAGGGCATAGCCGATATTGCCGGCCGCACCGGTCACGGCCACTCGAATCGGATCGGTCATTGGGAATTTCTCGCTGCGTCACGGTTCTGGGAGTGAGCCAGGAACGAGCCTGACAAGACACCGATTTTTAGCGTCTGGCTTTCCGGTCAGCAACCGTCATCGATCCACGGACACGATTCGTGCCGACGTGGGGCCGGCGACCGTGTCCACGACCACCTCGGTTCCCGGCTGACTCGCCTCGCGGCGAACAACCGCCAGGGCCACCGCCAATCCCGAATCCACCGCAGTCTTTTCGTTCCCCGCCACCGAGCCCACTCGCCCCAGTTCGCGTTCGTCCTGGTCATCCCCCGTCGACCGGATCACCGCACCGGTCTCCGGTCGCTCGGACCCCTCGATTGCCAGGCCTCTCAACACCCGGTTCACGTGTCCCCGGGACTCGATTCGTGCGATCGTCTCCTGTCCCAGGTAGCAGCCCTTGGAGAACGAGATCGCCCGGCGGTCCCGGTCGACTTCCTGGGCGAGATTTTCGGAGCTGATGTCGATGCCGACGATTGGCAACAGCGCAGCGATCCGCTGAGACTCGAAGTCCTCGGGCGACCCGATCGGCACACCGGCGGCCACCGCCGCCAGCGGCAGGTCCTCCGAAGCCGACGCCTCGGTCCACAACAGCACGTCGCCACCGCCGATCCAGTCGACGGAGGCCCGGCTCACCGGCGACCCGGCCGATTCTCCCAATGTCTCGACGATCAACGTGGCCGCCGCCTCGGCCTGGGGACCACAGACCACCGCCCGTGACGTGGACGTCGTCGCATCCTCAATCACCACGTCCGCGGTAATGACGTATTTTTCGAGGTGACTTCCCAGGTCATCGACCGACGAGCCAACCGTGTGCAGCCACAACCGCCCGGGCTGGGCACACACCCAAACGTGCCCGAGCACGTGTCCCCGCATGTCGGTCACGAACGCTTCACACGTTTCTCCCTCGGCCAGAGTCTCGATGTCATTGGTGCAGAAGTTGTGCAGGAAACTGTGGCGGTCCTCGCCGCGGAGTACCAGCCGACCGCCTGCCGAAGCATCAAAGAACGTCGCAGCCTGGACCACTTCAACCTCCCCACCGTGTCACTTGGCGACCGGTTCGCATCGTCACCGTCGAACCGGCACAATCGCCACGTCATCAACCAGCACGTGGCCAACGGCTCCTCCCAGCCCAATCCTCACGATCGCCTCACGGGCCCGTGCCGGCACCACGACGGCCCGGCGTGTCCGGACCCACTCGTCGGACACCGTCCAGTTCCCCACCCGTCGCTCGCCAATCGGTCGGCGAGTGACATCGAAGAAGACCACCGTCAGCCCCGGACGTTCGCCGGGCCGACTGCCCGGCTTCGACTCGAACACTCGACGCCTCAGTGTGACCTGCAGTTTTCCGATGCGACGACCGTCGATGGGAAAACCCTGCAACACCTGGGAAAGCCGGCCGGGATCGCGGTTGGAAAGTTCCAGGCAGCGACGCCCCTCCACCGGTGTTTCGGTCGAGATCTTCACCTGTCGCCTGTAGTACCACCCCTTCGGCTGGTCGATGGGTTCGTTGGAGAGCAACGACGCCGGGGACTTCTCGGTCTCTTCGAACCCCCCGTTGATGATCCGCGGACGCAGGGGATCCGGCTTGATCTTCCGTCGGGATTCGCTGATGCCGGTCATCGGGACAAACAGGGCCGGGATCAGCTTTGTCTGCACCAGGCGGCCGCCCTTCTTTTCGAAAAGGTGGAACACCTGCTGGTACCGTTCGCCGAGGGGGATCAGCAACCGGCCGCCTTCCTTGAGTTGATCCACCAGCGGAGCCGGAACCTTCTCCGGTGAGCAGGTGACGATGATCTTGTCAAAGGGTGCCTTCTCGGCCCAGCCCTTGTAGCCGTCACCGATTCGGGTGTGCACGTTGCCGTACTTGAGCCTCTGCAACCGCCTCCGGGCCGCCCGGCCCAGCGGCTCGACGATCTCGATGGTGAACACCTCGCGAACCAGTTCCGAGAGCACGGCCGCCTGGTAACCGCTACCGGTGCCGATTTCGAGCACCCGGTCGGTCGCCCTGGGAGCAATCGTCTCGGTCATGTAGGCAACGATGAAGGGCGGAGAGATCGTCTGTCGATGCCCGATCGGCAAAGCCGAATCCTGGTAGGCGTACCTCCTCATCGATGGCGAAACGAACTCGTGCCGTGGCACCGTTCTCATCGCGCGGAGCACCCGCTTGTCCCGGACCCCCTCGGCCTCGATGTTCACCCGCACCATCCGCTCTCTCAACTCACCGAGCGTGTCGGCGGCAAATGCCGATCCGGCCGTCCAGCCGGCCAGCACCGGAATGGCCAGTCCAAGGAGCAGAGATTCCACGACGAGTCGTGTCGAGGCGTGGTGGGACGAATCATTCATTGGCAACCGTCCGGGAGAAACTCTCCGGCCCTGGGTGAGCCGGTTCGGGACGGCGGGATTATAGGCTGAGCCGGTGACAACGAAAACGCCTTTCCGGGCTGTTGTCGCAACGCCAGGAGGTTATATTGGCGGCGCCGGTGCCGGCCGGCAGGAAAAGACCATCCACTGGCTGGTCGTGATGCACCCCGCTGGGGACGGGAGTCAGGTCACCTGGACTCAACCATTCGGGAACGCCTGTTCGGTTACGAGCAGGCATTGGCGCATCCACTGAGCGTCACGATCGTCGTCGGCGTGGTCGCCGGCCTGGTCGTTTCGGGCGCGTTCATCGTGGCTCTGAAGCGACGGATCAGCGACGACATCTACCACGCCGCGTTCCGGCGGTGGCGGAGCTGGTGCTGGCTGGTCGGCGTGATCTTCCTTCCGGTGCTGGCCGGAGCCCTGCCGACAATGCTGGCGGTGATGGTGCTCAGCCTGCTGTGCTTCCGGGAGTACGCGCGGGCGACGGGTCTGTTCCGCGAGAAAACCATCTGTGCGGTCGTGTCACTGGGGATCCTGCTGGTGACCTTCGCTGCGGTCGACCACTGGCAGGACGATCGGCTGTT
>DLVV01000024.1:0-15722 GCA_003445035.1 Planctomycetaceae bacterium
ACGTTCCCCTCGATCGGTTCGATCGTCGCACGTGAGCGGGGTCCGCGTCGCAGCGGCATGCCCTCCTACATCAGCGTTCCGGTGGCCAGCAGCATCGGGCTGCGGCCCGGGTATTTCGGCGGCAACTGGATGGGCATGCAGTACGACCCGTTCCAGACCGGTGGTGATCCGAACAATGCCAACTTCAAGGTGGCCAACCTGAACCTGGCCGGCGGGATGACCGTCGATCGCCTGTCATCGCGGCGTGACCTGAATCAGCGGCTGGACCGGATCAGCAAGACCGTCGAGCGGGGTACGCTGTTCGAAGCGATGGACAAGTTCGATCGGGACGCCTTCGAGTTCGTTTCCGGCCCCGCCGCGCGGAAGGCCTTTGACATCAACAGCGAGGACCCCAGAATTCGTGACCGGTATGGTCGGAGCAACTGGGGCCAGAGCACGTTGCTCGCCAGGCGGCTGGTTGAAGCCGGTTCGACCTTCGTCACGGTGCACTTCGGCGGCTGGGACCATCACTGGAACCTCGAGCCGGGTTACAAGAGCGTCCTGCCCCGCGTCGACATGGCCGTCTCGGGCCTGTTGAAAGACCTGTCGGATCGCGGCATGCTCGAATCGACCCTGGTGATCCTTTGCGGCGAATTCAGCCGGACGCCTCGGATGAACGACGGCGGCAACGGGGGTCCCCCGGGCAGCAAGGGCACACCCGGACGCGACCACTGGGGCAACTCGCTGTTCTGCCTGCTGGCCGGTGGCGGCATTCGCGGTGGCCAGGTGGTGGGTTCGACCAACGCCAGGGGCGAACGTCCGCTCACGCGGGCCGTCAAGCCGTGCAACCTGCACGCGACGATCTACAAGGCCCTGGGCATGGACCCGACGCTGCACCTGCTGGACCACCAGGGACGGCCCACGCCGGTACTCGAGGATCCCTCCCCGATCCACGAGTTGTTCTAGGCCCTCGCCGAGGGTTCACTGCAGGCCTTTGGCCATGCCGGCACAACGGCAAGCGGTGGGACCGTTGTCCACCGAGGTCATTGGTTTCCAACGCGCAGGCCCTCCGCAGAGCTTCCCGCGGGATTCACTGGATGCTGCTGCCGGCTGCGCGTATGGTGTCACCGGATCCTCCTCGTTGCGGAGCAAGTCATGAGCCTGCCACGTCATCTCGCCGCCCTGGTCGCCGGGTTCATGATGGTGTCCCCTCTGCATGCCGACGGGTTGGCACCAACTGCCGAAGCGATTCGAGCTGCAATCACCAAGGCGGTGCCGGTACTGGAGAAAGGGGCGGCAGGATCGGCCAAGGAACGAAAGTGCTTCACGTGCCACAACCAGGCCCTGCCGGTGCTGGCCCTGGTCGGAGCCAGGAAACGCGGCTTTTCGATCAACAAGGAGAACCTGGACAAACAACTCCGTCACACCGAAACGCACCTGAAACGCGGGCAAAAAGGGTATCTCGAAGGTCGAGGCCAAGGGGGCAAGGTCATCACCGCAGGTTATGCGTTGTGGGCATTGCAGGCGGGTGGCCGGAAACCGGACGAATTGACGGCCGCCGTGACCCACTTCCTGCTGGAGTACCAGAAAAAGAAGGGGCACTGGAGTCATCCCGGCAAACGGCCACCGTCCTCAGGAAGCGACTTCACCACGACATACGTTGCCCTGCGGGGACTGGCCGGATTCGGAACCGAAAAGCAGAAGGCCCGGATCGAAGAACGAACGAAGGCCGTGCGAGAGTGGCTGCTCGGCGAGAGTCCAAAGGAAACCGAAGCCCGGGTGTTCCGCCTGCGAGCGCTGAAGTCTGTCGAACCGGACGGAGATGCTGTGACGAAGGCGATCGCGCAGCTTGTCGACAGCCAGCGGAAGGACGGGGGTTGGGCACAGACATCCGAGATGAAAAGCGACGCCTACGCCACGGCGACCGTGCTGGTCGCGTTGCTTCGCGATGGCGGTCTGTCAGCTGATCACCCGGCGGTCCGTCGCGGTGCTCGGTACCTGGTCGACACGCAACTGGAAGACGGATCGTGGCATGTCGTAACCCGCGCCAAGCCGTTTCAAACCTACTTCGAAACGGGATTTCCACACGGCAAGGATCAGTTCATTTCGATCGCTGCCAGCAGTTGGGCGACTCTGGCGTTGGTGCTGACGATTCCGGAATCGCCTTGCGGACCGCGCTGAGCTAGCCGGTTTCCGTAAGCCACTTTGGGAGTGGCAGCTGGTAAGACCGCTGGCCACCGTAGCCCTTGATGCCCAGTGTGTCGGCGATCGTGATCTCGGCGAAACTCGCGTTGAAATGCGTGGCAGCCATCGTGAGGTAGTGGGTGTCGTCGTAGACGGTCCAGCGGCTGCGATGCTTGTGGCCGAAGAAACAGGCCAGCACCCGGCCGTCCTCGGCAAACAGCTTGCGGATTTCCCAGCCGTTGTCGACATAGGAGTTCTGCTTGCCGACAGGCGGGAAAGGCGTGTCGCCACCCTGCCCCGAACCCTTCTCGGGAGTGTGGTGCAGTTCCTCGTGACAGAAAACCAGCTTCGGTTTCTTCCGGTTCTTTTCCAGGTCCCTGGCCAGCCAGGCCTTCTGCGTGGCATCGACCCAGTAGCCGCCCACCAGTCCGTCCTTGCCCCTTGGTGGAGATGACTCGTCAGCGGCGTTGTTTGCGTCGAGAACGATCAGGTGGAACCCGTTGTGATCGACCGAGAAGTAGCGGTGTGGCATCTTGGTGATGGCCAGGAACTCCTGCTTGGTGATGTCTTCCCCGGGATGGGAGCGTCCGATCAGGTCAGCAGACGTGATCTTCTCGTCGCCTCCCTTCAACCAGCCAACGTCGTGATTGCCCATGACGTGGTAGCGTGGACATTTCAGTCGTGAAAACACGTCGAGGTGGTACTTCAGGCCGGCGATTTGTCCATCGTGCATCGCCTGGGTGGTTTGCCCCTCGGAGACCTGGATGCCGAAGTCGCCGAGGTCGACTGCGAATTCGGGCTGGAACGTCTTCATCCGTTTGACGAACTTCTGGAAATTGGTCGCTCGGCCCGAGGGCCGCGCCCCTTGCAGGTGCGGATCGGCATTGAGTCCGAACCGGAGCATCGGCTTTCGGACCGTCGCTTCGGCCGACGCCGCCGAACCCAGCGCCGCCAGCCCGGCAGCGGATCGACCAAGAAACGTCCTGCGATCGACAGGGGGTGTCGTGCACTGATGAGTTGTCATGTTCGGAGTCTCCGTCCGATTGCCGATCTCACCCGGTCACTTGCCGGGTTTGACTGTCACGTGGACCTCGCCACTGGCGGGGATGTCGACCCGGGTCACCAGCACCACGTGACGACCGTCATCGCTCTTCGTGCTGGATTCGACCCGCGCGTTGCCGACCGTATATTCTCCCGCCGACATCAAGAAAGTCACGCGTCCATTGGGAAAAGCGTCCTTGAGCCGGTTGGTGACCGTCGCGGTGTTTGACGATCGGGTTCCGTCGTTGGGGGCCAGGAAGCGGGCTTCCACCGGTGGCGTTTCCTCCCGCGAGAACGGCACCGGGGCGGTCTCGTGGCCGTCATACGTGCAGGTGACCACGCGGTTGTCTTTCAGCCGGACCACCCGGAAGCTGACCGAGTTCGACTTGCCGATCCTCCGGGTGGGTGTGGCACCAACATTCATCACCTTGGCCCCGGTTCCGTGTCCATCGTGGATCAGGCGGACCTGGTGGCGATCGAAGAATTCGACCGGCGCATTGGCCTCGAAGGCGTTGATGATTTTCATCGCCGCCGCTCGACGCTCACCCAGCAACCGGTCGGCTCTTGCGGTGCCGATGTGCCAGGGGTGACCGAAGTTGAGCACGCTGATCTGCGGGCCGAAGTCAATTCGCCCCACCGGGTCGCCGAACCAGGCCTCGTGGCCGGCGAACTGGTGATTGCCGAAGTTGACCACGTAGGGGACCTGGAGACGAGAGAGCGAACCCGAGACATAAGCCGGGTTGCAGGCGTTGCTGGAAAGCACCATGTCGGCCCCGACCAGGTTGCAGATTTCGGCCAGCCGCTCCAGGTACTCGGCCTGGTACTGGGCCGACGTGTCCAGGTGGCCGAAGGTGACCAGGACCGGGTCGCGGGGGTAGGCGGTGACCACGTGCACGCTTCGCGGTGAGCGACAACTGCCGGTTCGTCGTCCACCGGTGACGTTGACGAACAGGTCGTAGAGGCCCGGTGGCATGTCGTCGGGCAAGGTCACCACGACCTCGCGGTCGTAGTAGTACTTGGCCGCGACGTCTTCCTGGAACTTGACGTCTCGCGAAACGACTGCCGGTCCCACAGTGCGGACCAGTCGGACCGAGTCGATCGTGGCGTCGAAGCCGAGGAAGCGAGCCCGGAACGTCTCGCCGGGTTTTCGGATGGCCTGCTGGTTGAGCCGGGGAAACCGGAAGCGGTGGATCACCGTTTCGGCCCGTCGTTGCAGGTGGACCGGTTGTCGCCAGCGTGTCTTGCCGGCCGTGATCTTGATCGACTTGATCGTCTCGGACGTCCAGCCGTTGGCCTGGAGGGTCAGGGAATAGTCATCGCCGGGAGGCAGCCCGGCCAGCCCGCACTGTCCGGTCAGCCAGTTTCGGACCAACACGTTGCGGACCACCATCTTGTCGCGGGTCAGCACGGCCCGCGCGTCGACCAGGAACGCGTTCTGCTCGCCGGAGAGCCGGAAGTTCAGGTGCCCGTGCGGTTTTGTCCAGGTCCGAAAGCCCTCGATGCGGCACCCGGATTTCTTGCCGTTGGGCCGGTGCGTGATGCGGATCTCGTGACGGCCTTTTTCCAGTCCCTCGGCCACGACCAGTTCTCGAGGTGTTCCCAGGGGGCGGATGATGCGGGCGAAGTGGCCGTCGATCGCGATGTCCAGTCGGCCGAGGTTGGGAGGTCCGTAGGCGGGAACGTTGTGGCTTCCGAGCCGGATGGAGAAACCGGTGCCTTCGAAGCTCAGCACCAGGCGGGCACGGTCCTCGGATGTCCGCAGCGACGTCACCTCGGCGAAGCGAAAGCGATCGGGTGTCCAGTCGCCGGTTCGCGAGACACGTTGTTCGTCGAGTGCCGAGATCCACTCGGAGGCCTCGACGGCTGCCGGATGCGCGATGGCGGTTGTCCAGAGGCCGGCCAGCAAGATCAGCCGTCGGCAACCTGTGAGTGATGACATGGGTGTGCTCCGGGAACGGTTTGCGGAGGAGCCTGGTTCAGGCGATCGGGTCGTGTTGGCCCCAGGGAATCGGCATCGTCGGGGCGGGATCCTGGTGGCGGGTGCGGGACGCGCGGGGACGGTTGCGGAAGAACTCGACGATTGCCGAGAGTTGTTTGACCGATTCGTTGTAGACCTGCTCGCCCTTCTCGGCGGTTGCCAGTTCGGGTTCTCCCATCACCCCGCGAGGCGAGTAGGTGCTGGTCCAGGATGTCAGCGCGGCCGGACCCTTCGCCAGCAGGTCGCCCCAGATGTAGGGGTTGCCGTCGTTGAGCGTGCTGATGTGGTTGTGGACCCGATCGGTGCGGACATGGTCACCCTCGAGAAACAGGTACAGCGACGTCTCGAGTTCGCAGGCGTGTGACATCCCGCCGGGGAATGTGCTCTCTCGCCAGCCGGGCAGGAAATCCGGGTCGATCGACAGCAACTGCCACCACGCCACCAGGATGCACTCGGCGTCGGTCTCGAGATTGGTCCGACGTGCGGCCAGGTCGAGATTCGGCATGTTCGACCCGTGTCCGTTGAGCAGGATGATCTTCTTGAAGCCGTGGTAGGCCAGCGACCTGGTGACGTCGAGCACCTGCTCGATGAACGTCTGGTAGTGCGTGTTGATCGTGCCGGGAAAATCCATCACGTGGCCGGTGTACCCGTAGGCGATCGTTGGCAACACCAGTAACTTGTCGGGGTGAGCCTGCCCGACACCCCGGGCGATCTCGCCGGGGCAGACCAGGTCGACATCCAGCGGCAGGTGGTCACCGTGCTGCTCGACGGCGCCGCAGGGGACGACACAGACCTGGTTGGTGCCGATCGCGTCGTTGATCTCCGGCCAGGTCAGCTTCTCGTATCGGTACTCGGCGTCGGCTCGACTGTTCATCGTTTGGTCCTTGGATCCGGGATGTGAGGATGCTGCTTGGCAGTGGTTCGGACAATGTGAGAAGATAGTCTCTCGTAGAGATCGTTTGACTGCACGCTCGACGGGAATTCCTGTGCGACGCCATCTCCCGAAATTCGTCCTGGTGCTCATGACCGCCGTCAGCGGTTCGTCGTTGTCGGCCGCCGGTCCGGTCGATTATATGAAGCGGATCAAGCCGATCCTGGCGGCGCACTGTTTCGCCTGTCACGGGGCGTTGAAGCAGGAGAACGGCTTGCGACTGGACACCGGGGTGCTGGCCCGCAAGGGAGGCGAGAGCGGGCCGGCGGTGGTCCCGCGACAGCCGGACAAGAGCCTGTTGCTCGAGCGGTTGCAGACCGACGACATCTCGCTGCGGATGCCGCCGGAGGGCAAGGGGCAGGCACTGAAACCCGAACAGATTCGACTGCTGGTCGAATGGATCCGCCAGGGAGCGGTTTCGCCCGAAGGTGAGACTCCCCAGGCCGATCCGAAGTCCCACTGGGCTTTTCGGGCTCCGGCCAGGCAGCCGGTCCCCGTGGCGGAAGAGAGCCATAACCGGATCGACGATTACATCGCCGCCGGATTGCAGAAACGTGGTGTGAATCGACTGCCCGAAGCTCCAGGAGAGACACTGCTACGCCGGGTTTATCTCGACCTGGTCGGTGTGCCGCCGACGATGGTCGAACAGGCCGAGTTCGCGGCCGATACCGCGCCGGGAGCCTACGAACGGGTGGTGGACCGGTTGCTGGAAAATCCGCGTTACGGCGAACGCTGGGGACGTCACTGGATGGACGTCTGGCGGTACAGCGACTGGTACGGCCGCCGCAAGGTGCCCGATTCGCTGAACAGTTACGGACAGATCTGGCGGTGGCGAGACTGGATCATTCATTCGGTCAACGACGACAAGAGCTACGACCGGATGATCGTCGAGATGCTGGCTGCCGACGAGGTGGCCGGCGATGACGACGAGAACCTGGTGGCCACCGGGTTCATCATCCGCAACTTCTACCGCTGGAACTACAACACGTGGCTGAAGGACAACATCGAACACACTGGCAAGGCGTTCCTGGGACTGACCTTCAACTGCTGCCATTGCCACGATCACAAGTACGATCCGCTGACCCAGGTCGACTATTTCCGCATGCGGGCGACGTTTGAACCGATCGAGGTCCGCCACGACCGGGTGGCCGGTGATGCCGATCCGGGCGTGTACCCCAAGTACAAGTACGGCAAGCCGTACAAGCCGCTGACCGTCGGCATGGTGCGGATCTGTGACGAGAAACTCGATGCCAAGACGTTTGTCTACAGCAAGGGCGAATCGCGGAACATCATCCCCGGGCGTCCGCCGATCGCCCCGGGTGGTCCCGGGTTCCTGGGTGGTGCCGACTGGAACGTCAAGCCCGTCCAGTTGCCGCCGCGGGCCTGGTACCCGGGCCTGAAGGATTTCGTGAGGCAGGAGTCGAGGCAGGCGGTGCAGAAGGAACTGGCCGAGAAACGCGGTGTGCTCGCCTTCGCCCGGCGGCTGGTGTCCGAGGCCCAGGCCGAGTTGATCTCCGCGAACGGATCGGAGCCCGCTCGAAGGAAACTGGAACAGATCCGGCTGACACTGGTTGTCGACGAAACGAACCTGCAGGCTGCGGTGCTGAAGGTGGCGGCCGTCGAGGCCCGGATCCACGCCGACGACGTGCGGTACCTGGGACATCCCGGTGATGCCGACCAGGTGGCTCGCCAGGCCGTGCGGATCGAACACGAGGCGAAGGTGGCGACGGCCCGGGTCGAAGTCGCCCGGGCCAGGCGAGCCGTCGTCGCTGCCGAGGCGGCCCTGGCCGGCAAGGCCACCGACGCCAAGTTGAAGGCGGCGGTGACCGCGGCCAAAAAGATGCTGGTCACCACCGGGGCAGCCGTGACGACATCCGAGACCTCGCTGAAAAAGGCCATCACTTCCGGTGCGACCAATTACACGTTGTTTTCTCACCAGTACGCTCGAACCAGCACGGGCCGCCGCACCGCGCTGGCCCGCTGGATCGCCAGTCGCGACAATCCGTTGACGGCCCGCGTGGCGGTCAACCACATCTGGGGCCGTCACTTTGGCCGGGCGATCGTGGCCTCGACCGAGAACTTCGGCAACAACGGTGATCGACCGACCCACCCCGGCCTGCTCGACTGGCTGGCCGTGGAGTTCATGGAGCGTGGCTGGCGGATGAAGCCGATTCACCGGCTGATCGTCACCAGCCGCACCTACCGCACCACGTCGCGAACCGGGTCGACCGACCACCCCAACCTCGCTCGTGACCCGGACAACATCTCGTTGTGGCGTTTCTCGCCGTCGCGGATGGAGGCCGAGGTGGTTCGTGACAGTATGCTGAAGATCTCGGGAAGTCTCGATGGCCGGATCGGCGGCCGCGAGATCCCTCAACCCCAGGGTCTGACCACGCCGCGACGAAGCGTCTATTTTGATCACCACGGTGAAGGACGGATGTCGTTCCTGGATCTCTTCGATGCCGCCGATCCCTGCGACTGCTACCGCCGAACCCGCAGCGTGCGACCCCAGCAGGCCCTGGCCCTGGTCAATAGCGAACTGGCACTGCGGCAGGGCCGGTTGCTGGCCGGACGGCTGGTGGTCACACCGATGGACGATCCCGCATTTGTGGATGCGGCGTTCCGCCAGGTGCTGGCTCGCAGGCCCTCGTCGGCCGAACGGGCTGCGAGCTTCGAGTTTCTGGCGCGACAGGCCGATGTCTTCTCCGGGGCCAAGCCGTCCGAACTGGCTGTCGATCCCAAGCAGGTCACGGTGGCACCCGCGACCGACCCGGCGCAGCGAGCCCGGGAGAGCCTGGTCCAGGCCCTGTTCAGTCACACCGATTTCCTGACGATCCGTTGATCCGACGTGTGGAATGAAGCCATGAACGATTTCCGTCCTCCCGCTGACCATGCCAGGTGCTGTGGACCTCGTCGCGAGTTCCTCGCGGATGTGGGCCTGGGCTTCACCGGTCTGGCCCTGGGCGCGATGTTGCATCGCGATGGGGTTGCCGCCGAAGGCACCGGGGATCCGCACGGGAAAGTCCGTGTTGTTCCCGACGGTCGACCACACCACGTTCCCCGGGCCAAGAACGTCATCTGGATCTTTCTCTCCGGCGGCTACAGCCAGATGGAGACATGGGATCCGAAACCGGCACTCAACAAGTACGCCGACAAGACCTACGAACAGACCCCGTTGCCGAACCCGCTGAAGGATCCGCTGTTCGAGTTGCGGTCGCGAGACGTGATAGGCGGCGCGCGACCCCACGCGAAGATTTTTCCCATGCAGGTCGGTTTCCGTCGCTACGGGGAACTGGGGATCGGCATGACCGACTGGTGGCCCGAGTTGGCCACCTGTGTCGACGACATGGCCTTCGTGCGGTCGATGTACACGACCGACAACGACCACAATGCCGAGTTCCAGATGCACCACGGCCGTCACAAGCTGGATCCTCCCGAGCCGGTGCTGGGATCGTGGATCCACTACGGCCTGGGCACCGGCAACGAGAACCTGCCCTCGTTCGTCTTCCTGGGCAAGTACAAGGACACGCGGGTTCGCTGGAACTTCGACGCCAACTACCTGGGCCCGGCCCATTCGGGAGTCGAGTTGTCGCTGGATCCCGGGGATCCGTTGCCATTCGGGCGTCGCCGCCCGGGCGTGCTGGCGGCCGAACAGCGGAACCAGTTCGATTTCATCAATCGTCTGAACAGGTTGACGGCGGTCGAGTACCCCGAGGACGCCGATGTGCGGGCCCGGATCAAGTCATACGAACTGGCTTACCGGATGCAGAAATCGGTGCCGGAGGCGGTGAACCTGGCCGGGGAAACCGCGGCCACGCAGAAGCTTTACGGGATCGACAACAAGACCACCTCCGTCTACGGACGCCGGTTACTGGCGGCTCGACGCCTGGCCGAGCGGGGTGTGCGGTATTCGCTGGTCTATCTCAGCGATTACGGAGAATGGGATTCGCACAACAAGTTGCAGGAACTCCACGCCCGCTCGTGTGCACGGGTTGATCGTCCGATCGCCGGGCTGCTGAAGGACCTGAAACAGCGGGGATTGTGGGACGACACGCTGGTCGTCTGCTGCACCGAGTTCGGCCGGACGCCGGGGCTGGAGGTCCGCGACACCAAGCAGAAGTTCACCGGCCGCGACCATCACCCTCACGGGTTCACCGTCTGGCTGGCCGGAGCGGGTGTGAAGCGGGGAGTGATCCACGGGCGGACCGACGAACTGGGATTCCATGCGATCGAGCATCCGCACTACGTCACCGACCTGCACGCCACGGTTCTGCACCTGCTGGGGCTGGATTCGCGGCGGCTCGAAATTCCCGGTCGCAAGCGGCTGGACGTGGACTACGGGCGGCCGATCACCGAGATCATGACCTAGATCGCGGTCCGGCCTCGCCCCGGGCCACGCGTCCACGCAACCAGCCGAACCACGGGACGAGTCCGGTGGCGCAGAGTCCCAGTGACAACAGTGACGTTGTCCGAAACGACTCGGGGATGGTCAGGATGGTGATCACAGTGACCAGCCAGCACACCGCGGTGATGGCGACCGCCGGTCCCCATCTTCCAAGCGTGAAGGTGCCGAACTGGCTGGTGATCCGCGATCGGCGTGACAGGTACGCGACGACAGTGATCAGGTAAATCGTGGCCGGCAGCACGGTGCTGGCCAGGACCAGTTCCGTGATGGAACCCGAGAAGGTGACCAGGATTCCCAGGACCAGGAACATCAGCACCGCCGGGACGGGCACGGACGAAACCGGCGAGATGCGACGGAACAGGTTGCTGGCCGGGAACAGCCCGTCTCGTGACATGGCGTACACCAGTCGCGAGCCCGAGGCCATGATGATCAGGCCGCAGGCGAAGACCGAAACAATCACCAGGCCGAAGAAGGCCAGCGACATCACCTCGCCCAGTTTTGACTCGATGATCAGCGGCAGCGGGTAGTCGGAATTCACGACGGCCTGCAGGTCCGAGATGCCCAGGGTCACCAGCACCAGGAACAGCGTGCCGACGACACCGCTGACCACCACCGACCAGATGACCGCGCGGGGCACCGTGGCGGCCGCGTCGACGGTTTCCTCGGAGAGGTTGGCCGCCGATTCGAATCCGACCAGCGTGTAGGCCCCCATCAGGCAACCCATCAGCCACGGCAACAACCCGCTGCCGGCATCCGGCAACGGACTCGGCCGGAACAGGATCTCCGGGTCGGGCTGATCTCTCAGGGCCAGGACCCCGAACACCAGCACCAGTCCCACCATGCCCACGACCTCGGTGAAGACGGCGGCCGAGTTGATCGCGTTGGCCAGGCGGACACCCAGGACGTGGACCACCGCCTGCAGGAGGATCACCGTGCAGACGATGATCCTGGGCCAATGCGAATCGGCCGGGATCTGGAAGACGTGGCCCAGGATGTTGGCGATCACGTGGTCGACCGACGGAACGACAATGACCAGGAAACAGACGGCGATCCAGCCGACCAGCCATCCCCAGGCCGGTCCGGCGAGCCGGGTGACCCACTGGTACGAGTAGCCGGTCAGCGGGATTTTCGAAGCGAGTTCGGCAAAGACCAGGGCGACCAGCAGCTGTCCGCAGGTGACCAGCGGCCAGGTCCAGATCCCCGCCGGCCCCGAGTTCTCCAGCAGTGACTTGTAATTATCGAAGATGCCCGTGGTAATGGAGATGAACGAGAATGCCACGGCAAACGAACCGAAGAAACGGATGGTGCGTCGCAGTTCCTGCGCGTAGCGGAACGACGACATCGCCTGCTGGTCATCGGCCGAGCCGAGGTCGGATGAATTTTTGGTCACGGGGAGTGGTTCCGGAAACTCGAGTCGTCCACGGAGGACGATTCTATACGTTTCGGGGATGTCACTGCTGCTGGAGAAGCCGACGTTTCACCCCGTCTGGAAACCTGGCTGCTGGATCGAGGAACACGAGGAATGGCTGACGAACACGACAACGCATCGGACAACGCTGCATTCATGACATCCGGAGGGATCGAGGCCCGCGAGTTGGCTCCGGGATTCGAGGTCAGGGGCTATCTCTCGACCGAGTTGGGGTCTCCGGGACTCAACAGTGGCTCGGCCACCGTATCACCCGACGGAGGACTCCCCTATCACACACATCCGACCGGCGAGTTGATTATCTGTGTGTCCGGCCAGGCTGACGTGTTTGTCGTGGGCCGGAAGTACCGGTTGAATGCCTTCGACGCGATCCACGTCCCGGATGGAGTGGCTCACGGGCTGAAAAATGACTCGGGGCAGCCGGCCATCATGCACACGGTGTTTCCCACCGGGACGCCCGAACGCGAGTTCTTTGACGATGGCTGGGAAGTGGTCGATCGAACGTCGACCGACGAATCTGTTCCCGAGAGCCTGGTGGTGCACGGTGAAGCCCAGGAGGTGTCGCTGGGCGAGTCGGCCAAGGTCAGCAGCCTGACCGATCCGAACGATCCGGACCGCGATGTTGCGGCCCAGGTGGTCCGGCTGTCTCCCGGCGGTGAGCTGGACCTGCCGGCCGAGAACTACGACCAGTCGTTGTTCCTGGCGGCCGGGTCGGCGGTGTGTGAGGTCGGAGAAGAGAGGTTCGACATGGCGAGCTTCTGTGACACGGTCTGCGTCCGTGCCGGGCAGGCCAAGCGACTGCGGAACGAGGGTGACGAACCGGCCGCCGTGATGATCTCCGGAGCCCGTTGACCGACCGGGTTCTCTAGCTCATGCCGGGAATCGTGGCGTGTTCGGTTAGCCGGTTGATCTGGGGCGGAACGCTGGGCACCAGCCTCAGTTCCGGAACGTCGAAGACGGTGTGGAGGATCGAGGAGATCAGGTGTCGCGGTCCGAGGGCGTCGGAGGTCGGTTGGCCGCCGTCACGGGTCGATTGTCCGATCACACGTCCCCCCTTCAGCCCACCACCGTATAGCAGCAGGGGTGAGAGGCGGCTCCAGTGGTCGCGTCCGCCTCGCTTGTTGATTCTGGGTGTCCGTCCCATCTCGCCACTGCAGATCAACAGGATGTCGTCCTGCAGGCCGCGTGCCTCGATGTCCTCGATGAACGCCGCCACGGCATGGTCGAACGTTGTTCCCACCGCCTCCATGCCGTCGACCATGTTCAGATTGTTGGCATCGGCGTGCATGTCCCACACACCGTCGTAGCTGGCGTGCAGCGTGACGAATCCGCATCCGGCCTCGCACAGCCGACGGGCCATCAGCAACAGCCGGCCAAGGGTCTTGGCGTGGCCGGTGTAGAACCCTCGCTTGCCCCGGTTGACCTTGTCCCAGTTGTGGGACCGGGCCAGGTGAGCGGTGTCGTAGTGAGCCAGGGTCTTGGGATTGGCCTGCGAGAGGTCCAGTGCGCTGCGGACACCGCCACCGAGCAGCAGTTGGAACGCCTGGGAGGTCAGCGAGTCGATCGTGTCGAACCGGCCCGAGGTGTCGAGCCGGTTGTTGAGCCGGTCGAGTTGAGTGAGCAGTTCGCGGCGATCGGTGAACAGGCGATCCCGGTTCAGCCGCACGGTCATGTTTTCCTGGAGCTTGCCGCCGGCACCGGGGACGAAGGGGGCGTAGGTGGCGCCGTAGTCACCCGTGGCCGACAGGTTGCCGCGGGCCTTGCCCCGGGTCACCGTGTCGCTGACGGCCTGGGGGAAAAGCACCATGTTGGTCGGCAGCCCGGTGTCGGTCCGCGTGGTTCCGGCGACCCGGGAGTAGTGGACGCCGATGTTGGCATTCAGCGACTCGGACCCGACGAACGGCCGGATGTTGTGGCCGCCGTTGTTGGTCTGGTAACTGCGGACGACGGTCAGCTTGTCGGCGTGCCGGGCCAGCCGGCTCATTGTCCCCCCGAAGAAAACCCCCGGCAGGCTGGTCTGGATCGTGCCGTTGACCGTGCGGATGCCACCCGGAGCGTCCGGCTTGGGATCGAACGTTTCGAACTGGCTCGGGCCGCCCTGCTGGAACAGGAAGATCACGCTCTTGCCCGAGAGGACGTTTTTGCCGGTGCCGGCGTGGGCGCGTCCGGACAGCAGGGTGGGCAGCGTGAGTCCGCCGAGTCCGAGGCTGCCGATGTTGAGCAATTCGCGACGCGAGATCGACCGTTGCGAACCGGATTGGTGTTCCAGGATGCTCAGCATGACCACTCTCCAGGCGGTTGCCCGTCAGGGACACGCGCCCGTACACAACCGTCTAGACCAGTTCACGGATCGGTTCGCCGTCGTCCAGCAGGTACTGCGGACGGCCGCGGGTATCGTCGATGGTCGTCTTTGACGCGTCGATTCCGAGGTTGTGGTAGAGCGTGGCAAAGACATCCTTGAAGTGGACCGGACGCTCGGTGGGGGACCCCGCCAGGCGGTCGGTGTTGCCAATCACCTGACCGGACTGGCAGCCGCCTCCGACAATGAACGCCGGGCTGACCCGCGGCCAGTGGTCACGGCCGCCGTTCTTGTTGATCTGTGGTGTTCGTCCGAACTCGCCCCAGGCGACGATCGTGACGTCATCGAGCATGCCTCGCTCGTCGAGGTCATCCACCAGTGCGGTCAGGCCCTGGTCGATGATCGGAGCCATCTGTCGCATTCGCGGGAAGTTCTTCGAGTGCGTATCGAAGTCGCTGATCGTCAGGCTGACCACGCGGACCCCGGCCTCGATCAACCGCCGGGCCAAAAGCAGTTTCATCGAACCTTCAGGACTCTCGCTGGTCACGAATCGCTCGATCTTGTCCGCCGGAGCCTGGTAGCGTGCGACCACTTCGGTCGGCTCGTTGCTGAAGTCCAGGGCTTCGGCGAAGCGGCCGGAGGTGAGAATACCGACGGCCTGCTGGGTGAAACGGTCCATCGCTTCCATCATGCCACTGGCATCGACGTCCCTCTTGATGCGGTCGAGTCCGGCCAGCAACTGGCGTCGCGAACGGATGCGTCCCAGCGGGAGGTCGGGGTTGAGCGTGAGGCTGGTGGTGTGGTTGTTGCCCAGCCTGGCCAACTCGCCCTTCATGCCCGTTTCCAGTTCGCGGGCGAAGATCTTCGAGAGATCGGGGCGGAAGGGGCCGTAGGAGGGGCCGAGGAATCCCGGACGTCCACTGTTGCGGACCAGCGGACGGCCCTGCATCAGGTCGACGAACGTCGGCGCCGTGTCCTCGGTCGAACCCAGCAGCTTGTTGATCACGCAGCCCATCGCCGGACGGCCGCCCAGTGACTGGAGGTCATTGGGGCCAAAGCCACTCTGGCACTGGAAGGCATCGTGGCGACCGGCCGAGCCGACCAGTGATCGGATGTAGGAGAACCGGTCGGCCATCGCTGCCATCTTCGGGAACAGTTCGCAGATCTGGAACCCGGGCAGGTTGGTCTGGATCGGCAGGAACTCGCCACGAACCCCCGCCGGAGCGTGCGGCTTCATGTCGATGGTGTCCATCTGCGGCGGGCCGCCGTCGAGATGGATGTTGATGATCGCCTTGTGGGAGGACCCGATTCCGGAGGCGTTCTCGGCACGCAGCAGATTGGCCAACGTCAGCCCGCCGAAACCGGCGGCTCCAGCTGACAGAAACTGGCGACGGGGTACCCCGTCGCAGTGCCGGATCGACCGATCCCAGAACGTCAACATGGTCCACTCCCTGAGCTGTTTCGCCCGAATCCCCGGGC
>DLVV01000024.1:16095-27224 GCA_003445035.1 Planctomycetaceae bacterium
CCCGATGTGTTGTCTCAACGGCGCCCTTTTGCGCATCGGCAGGTGAGCGAGTCGGAGTCCAGACAAAACTGTCGCGGTCGTACCGTGATCGGGCGGCCAAGTCGCCTTGACACGTTGTCAACTGTTCCCAAAATTCCGCGGTGAACCGGGACCGAACCCCGCCTCGACGGTAGTTTCAACGAGATCATCGGCATGCTCCATCTGTTCCAGATCCTGGCCCAGTCACCAGAGACCACCACAGAGCCCGCTGGCTTGAATGTATTTTTCCACGGTGTGGAGCATTACCTGGGCGAGAATGGTTCCGACCTGCTGTGGAATTTCCTTGCGGCGATTATGATCCTGGTGATCGGTCGCTGGGCCGCCAAGTTGGTGACGAGGATCATCGAGAAGCTGACCACGCGGGCCCGGGTTGACGAGACGCTGGTCAAGTTCGTCAGCAACATGGCGTACTGGGCGATGCTGGTGATGATCATCGTGGCCGCGATTGACCAGGTCGGAATCGACACGACCAGCTTCGCAGCCCTGATTGCCGCCAGTGGGCTGGCGGTCGGGCTGGCCCTGCAGGGGTCCCTGTCGAACTTCGCCGCCGGCGTGATGATCATTCTCTTCAAGCCAATCCGTGTGGGCGATTATGCCGAGGCGGGAGGCACGGCGGGAGTCGTCGAGGAAATCCAGATCTTCCACACGATGATGCGGACCGGCGACAACAAGCAGATCATCGTTCCCAATTCCATGATCACCGGCGACACGATCACCAACTTCTCGGCCAAGAACACCCGCCGGATCGATCTCGTGATCGGCTGTGGATACGACGACGACCTGTCCGCGGTGAAACAGTTCCTCGAGGAGGTGCTTCAGACCGAAGAGGAAATTCTCGAGGATCCCGAGCCGATCGTGCGGGTTCACGAACTGGGTGACAGCAGCATCAACTTTATCGTGCGACCGTGGGTGCCCAGCAGCGAGTACTGGGAAGTGAAGTGGAGCCTGACGGAGAAGATCAAGCTCGGTTTCGACGAGCGTGGTTTCACGTTCCCGTTCCCCAGCCGGGACGTGCACGTGCACAACGCCGAGGCGGCCTGAACGGTTGCCTTCTCGCCTGCCGTGTCGCGGTCGAGCAGGCTGGCGACGCCGGGATGTTGTCTCCACAGTGCGAGAGGGGGGACTCGAACCCCCAATCCCAGTAGGGAACCAGATCCTAAATCTGGCGCGTCTGCCAATTCCGCCACTCTCGCCGAGTACGTTTGATTCTAGTCGCAGGGCGGGTCCACTCAAATGCTCGAAACGGAGTCGATTTCGTCATCTGCGGCCCGCAGTTGACACCGCCCGAATCGACTCTCAAAATTGGCCGCTTCCTGCGTTCAGGATCTTTGCTCTCGACTCTCTGCCCCAAGGGCTCCAAATGGCTTCCGGCGATGATGCGGCCCGTGTCGTGATCACCGGTGTCGGGGTGGTCTCGCCGATCGGGGTGGGCCACGAGCCGTTCTGGGAGAGTTTGGTTGCGGGCCGCGGTGGCATCGACGAACTCGTCTCGCTGCCGGTTGGCTCCCTGCCCTCGCGGCTGGCCGCCGAAATCCCCGAATTCGATCCGCTCGAATTCCTTCCGACACGGAAGCTGCTGAAGGTGATGTCGCGGGACATCCAGTTGGGCGTGGCAGCCAGTCGATTGGCCATCGACGATGCGAGGCTGGGTCGCGGCGACCTGGATCCCGAACGTGTCGGAGTGTCGTTCGGAGCCGGTCGGATCTCGAGCCTGCTCAGCGATTTCCCGGACGCGGTCCGGGACACCGGGTCCACCGGCGATCACGGAGACGAGTTCGCATGGACACGCTGGGGCGAGGACAACCTGGGACGGATCGCCCCGATGTGGCTGCTGAAGCGGTTGCCCAACATGACGGCCTGCCACGTGTCGATCGGCATGGACGCCCGCGGACCCAACAACACGATCACGTCCCGTGACACGTCGGCGCTGCTCGCGCTGGCTGAGGGGGTTCGGGTGATTGAGCGGGGGGCGGCCGATTGCATGCTGGTCGGGGCCGCGGGATCCCTGGTTCATCCGGTGGATTTGATCAAGGTGAATCTCTCGCGGACGCTCTCGCGGCAGAATGACAGACCCTCCGAAGCCTGTCGTCCGTTCGACGTCGATCGGGACGGCTCGGTGCCGGGCGAGGGGGCCGCGGCGTTCGTGATCGAGAGAAACGATGCTGCCAGGCAGCGAGGGGCTCGGGTCTATGCCGAAGTGATTGGTTGCGGGGCGGGCTGCGATGGCGGGTCGGTTGGCGCAGGACTGGTCAACGCGATTGCCGCGGCGGTGGCCGATGCCGGGATCGAACCGGCCGAATTGGGACATCTCAACGCCGGGGCCACGGGGTTGCCGGAGGATGATGCTGTCGAGGCCCGGGCGATCCAGCAGGCCCTGGGATCGGCGGCCGCCGGAGTGCCGGTGACGGCGCTGGCCGGTTACCTGGGGCACTCGGATGCCGGAAGCGGTGCGGTCGAGTTGGCCGGCTGCCTGTTGTCGCTCCGCCACCAACTTGTTCCGCACACGCTCGGTTTTCGCACGGCTGATCCAGGCTGTCGGCTGGATATCGTCGAAGGGACATCCCGGACGGTCGCCGGTCGGTTGGCGATCTCGTGCAACCGTACCGAGTTTGGCCAGAGTGCTGCGGTGGTGGTTCGGGCAGGCTGAGCGGTATACCATCGGTCAGTCGGGTGGGCTGTGGGTTGAATTAGAGGGCCAGGACGAGCGAGATGTCGGAATCGGGTTCCGCTGCCGCTGGGCCGCCCCGTCGTCGACGGCGAGGACGGTCGTTGATCCGCGTGGTCGGCCCGATCAAGCCGTCCACCGGACTCGAGCGGCTTCGCCGCAGTCTCAAGGGAGGCGGATTCGGGGCCGTCGTCAGCGTCTCGACGCACGTGCTGATCCTGACGATGTTGACCTGGTTCCTGATCGACACCGATTCGCTGGGCCCCGAAGAACCTCTTGATCTTCGCTGGCTGACCGCCCGCGAAGTTGAACTGAAACAGGCCGCTCGCGCCCCGGTGAAGATCTCGTCGGTTCCCGACGCGATTCCCACAGCTCCGATGCCCCCCCAGGCTCCTCCCGATACCCCGATGCCACTGAAGCCGACCCGCCCGGCGGTCCGGCCGGTGGACGTCTCGGGCCGGTTGGCCCACCGCAAGCCCGAGTTGAAGCGGAAGCACATGCTGAAGATCGACGAGGGCGGCAAGAGTGACCTGGCGGTTCGTAGTGCGCTGGGTTGGTTTGCCAGGCAGCAGCAGCCGACCGGGAACTGGCGATTGCACGAGGGATATCCGGACGCCGGTCGACGGACGGCCCGGACCGACACCGGTGCCACCTCGCTGGCGTTGCTGGCGTTCCTGGGAGCCGGGTTCGATCACACCACCCGGGGTGACCACCAGCAGACGGTGGCCCGGGGCATCAACTGGCTGGTCGGCCAGCAGCGCGGCGACGGCAACCTGTTCGACATCGACGAGTTCGGCCGCGAGGAGGCCTTCTACGCGCATTCGATGGGAACAATCGTCCTGTGCGAGGCGGTCGCCTTGACGGCCGACCGCAAGGCGCGTCAGGCGGCCGTCAACGCCGTCAACTTCCTGGTCAAGACGCAGCAGCCGACCCAGGGGGGCTGGAAATACCAGCCCCAGACCCCGATGACCCGCGGCGACCTGTCGGTGACCGGATGGGCGTTGATGGCGCTGCACACCGCCCGGATTGCGAACATCGAGGTGCCCGAGCAGGCCTTCGTATTGGCCTCCAACTTCCTGGATTCCGTCGAGGTTCAGGACGGAGCCCGATACCGCTACGAGCCGGACTTTGACGTTTCGCGGGCGATGACCGCCGAGGGCCTGTTGTGTCGCCAGTGGCTGGGCTGGCCGCGCGAGCACCCCTCGCTGGAGAGCGGCACCCGTTTTCTGCTTGGCGAACAGCACAGGCCCCGTTGGGACGACGGCCGACGCAACGTCTACGCCTGGTACTACACCGCACAGGTGTTGCACAACATGGGGGGAGGCGAGTGGGAGAACTGGTACCGTGCGGTCCGTGATGAGATCGTCTCGCACCAGGCCCGGACCGGCAGCATCCGGAGAGGAGCCGATGTGCGGGGCAGTTGGCATCCGGCCCAGCCTCGAGGGCAGGCGGCCGAGAAGGCCGACATCGCCGGCCGGCTTTACCTGGCCGCCATGTGCGTGCTGGTTCTCGAGACGCCCTACCGTCACGTGAGCGTCTACGAGGTGACCGTTCCCGAGGCCGACCGGGAACCTGTCACCGGGGATGCGGCCGCCGACAGGCCGGGGTGCCGTTGATTCGTCATCGGTGTGGATGCCGGTTTGGGGTTTGCAGCGACCGGGTCGGCCGTCAGAATGCCGCGTCCGAAGTCCGGCGGCTTTCCGCCGGGTTCCCTGTCCAGGCACGCACTATCGGTTGCTCCGGCATGGATGCCGCACTCTTTTCGCTGTCACCGCCCCAGGCGGTCCGATCGGTTTCGCCGCTTCCGGATACCGAGGCGGATCGGACGGTGAATGTCCCGCGACGGACCACGCGCGGCCGGGCCGGCCATTCCCGGCACGCAACGGTGGCCGCAAGTTGGTGGGAACCAGCGGTGCGAGTCGGAAATGTGTCGCGGACGATCCGGGAGCCTGGCGGGTCGGTCCCCACGGCTCACCTGGTCGGTGTCTGCGGGTCGGGCATGCAGGCATTGGCCGAATTGCTCCTGGGGTTGGGCTGGCACGTCAGCGGATCGGACCGGTGTGCTTCCGAAGAGGCGATCAGGACGCTGGAAAGTCGTGGGTTGAGAATCCACCAGGGTCACAAGGCGACCCACCTGCCTCACCACGCCGATGTGCTGGTCTACAGCCAGGCGATCGCTCCCGAAAATGTCGAACGGGTCCGGGCGTCACATTGCGGGATTCTCCAGCTGTCCTACAGCCAGATGCTCGGACGGTTGATGTCGGAACGGACCGGAGTTTCGATTGCCGGGACGCACGGCAAGAGCACAACCACGGCGATGACGGCCTCGCTGTTGACCTCCGCCGGCCTGGCTCCGTCGGCGGTCGTCGGGGCCCGATTGATCGATCGAGACGTCGGCGGTTGGGCGGGTGCTGGTGACTTGCTGGTGGTCGAGAGTTGCGAATACCGCCGCAGTTTCCTGGACCTCTCGCCCCGGTACGCGGTGATCACCGGGATCGAACCCGATCACTTCGACTGTTACGAGTCCCTGGGCGAGACGACCGCGGCGTTCGCGGAGTTCGCGGCGTCAATCGATTCGTCGGGGGTTCTGCTGGTCGCAGCTGATTGTCCGGCGGCAGCGGAGGCGGCCGGACAGGCGACCTCGAGGGTGCGGACGTTTGGCCGGGGGCCGGGGGCCGACTGGCGGGCGGCGGATGTTTGTCGGACGGTTTCCGGAAGTCGATTCGGGTTGTTCTTTCGCGGGGAGTTTCGCACCGAGATCACCGTGCCGGTTCCGGGTCGACACAACGTCGACAACGCCCTGGCGGCTGCGGCGATGGCCTGTGAACTGGGAGTTGATCCGAGGCTTGTCCGCGAGGGGTTGCGTGGGTACGCCGGGATCCGGCGTCGCTTCCAGCGGGTGGGCTCGTGGCGGGGTGTCACCGTGGTCGACGACTACGCGCATCATCCGACCGCCGTTCAGGCCACGTTGGAAACCGCTCGCGAGACCTTTGGCCGACGGCGGTTGTGGTGCGCCTTTCAGCCGCACCAGGTCTCGAGGACGCTCGCACTGTTCGACGAGTTTGCCTCGAGCTTTCAGGAGGCCGACCAACTGCTGCTGTTACCGGTTTTCGCGGCTCGCGAGGACGACCTGCAAGCGGAGGATGTGAGCCGGAAATTGGCCAAACGGATCGGGAGTTCCGGATCGGGAACCGGTTGTCGCTTCGTGCCCTCTCTTGACCGTCTCGTCGAGACTCTAGACCATGACACCCGGCCGGGAGACGTGTTGATCACGATGGGGGCCGGAGACATCGACCAGGTTCCACATGAGTTCACTCGCTGACTTCAGTGACATCACCCAACCCGACCGGTCTCTCGCCGAATGGACCTGGTTGAAGGTCGGCGGGCCGGCCGAGTATTTCGTCGAGCCTCGCTCGGTCGAAGAACTGGCCGCGGTGGTGAGATGCTGTGCCGAGACCGGCGTGCCGTGCCGGGTACTGGGCAGCGGATCGAATCTGCTGGTGCGGGATGAGGGCGTCAGCGGCGTGGTGTTGAGGCTCACCGAGGAGTCCTTCGGAGAGATCACGATCGAGGGAACCGTGGTCAAAGTCGGTGCGGGAGTATTGCTCTCTCACGCCATTTCGCACAGCGTCCGCGGAGGCCTGGTCGGACTCGAGACCCTGGTCGGGATTCCGGGCACCGTGGGTGGAGCTCTGCGAGGCAACGCGGGGGGCCGCAGCGGAGACGTGGGGCAGAACGTTCAGAGTGTGACGGTGATGACCGGCAGTGGCGAGCAGTTCACTCGCAGCGAGGACGAACTGTCATTCGGCTATCGTCACAGCAGCATCAACGAACTGGTGGTGATCGACGTCACCTTTGCCCTGGCCGAAGGTGATGTCGACGAGACACTCAAGCGGATGCGGAAGCTGTGGATCATGCGGAAGGCCACCCAGCCGATGGCTCACCAGTCGGCCGGCTGCATTTTCAAGAACCCCCGGGGTATCAGCGCCGGCAGCCTGGTCGAACAGGCTGGGCTCAAGGGCGAGAAGGTCGGTGGGGCCGAGGTCAGTGATCGTCACGCCAACTTCATCGTGACGTCCGCGGAGGCCACCGCCGCCGATGTGCTCGCGTTGATCGAGCGGATTCGCGAACGTGTCTCCGAGCAATGTGCTGTTGATCTGGAGCTCGAAATCGGGATCTGGTAAGACGCCCCGCGTGTCGATGCCAGCCCATTTTTCCGATCCGTTCGGCGGTCGTTCCGTGCCGCGAGTCAGCGTGCTTGCCGGTGGAGACTCACCCGAACGTGACATCAGTCTCGCCAGCGGTCACGCCGTGGCGACGGCCATGCGGGAACTCGGTGGAGAGGTTCGCGAGATCGATCCGGCTGAAGTTCCGGTGTCCGAGTGCGACTGGGCGGCGGGCGACGTGGTCCTGCTCGCCCTGCACGGTCCCGGAGGCGAAGACGGAACGATCCAGGCCGCTCTTGATTCCCTGGGTGTTCGGTACACCGGCTGCGGGGTCGAGGCATCCCGGCTGGCGTTCAGCAAGAGCTGTGCGAAGAGGTGCTTCGAATCCGCCGGGGTGCCGACCCCTGATGCGGTCGTCCTGGAACGGGGATTCGACCCGCGGGTGGCGGCTGAACTGGTGTCGCGATGCGGTGCGCCAGTGGTGGTCAAGCCCGATGCCCAGGGCAGCAGCCTCGGCGTGCGACTGGTCGATACGCCCAGGGAATTCTCCGACGCGGTCACACGGGCGTTTTCGCTCGGGCCACGCGTACTGGTCGAACGAGCTGTGGCCGGCGAGGAGTGGTCGGTGGGGATGCTGGACGCCTGGTCGTTGCCGGCGATGGTGATTCAGACTCCTTGCGAGTTGTTCGACTTCGAGGCGAAGTACCTTGATGAGCGGACGAAAGTGAGTTTCCCCGAGATGGTGCCCGGTTCGACGGCCGAGCGGGTGGTCGAGGTGTCCCGGCGAGCCTGCGAGGCGATCGGGACCCGGGGTCTGGTACGAGTCGATTTGCGGGTCGATGCGTCGGGTTGTCCGTGGGTTCTGGAGATCAACACGATCCCGGGCCTGACCGGTCACAGCCTGATCCCTCAAGCCGCCGCCCGGGTTGGACTTTCTCTCGGACAACTCGCCCGACGCATGATCACCTCCACGCTCGCCGGGCCGCGTGGCTGGCATATCCGTCAGGACCAGATGCCGCGACGGCGCGAACTGTCGGTTTCCTGATCGAGGGCTCCTGAGCGGGCTGGCCAGTTGCCGATCAGCACCGAAGCGGAGTTCGGTTTTCACCGGGTGACCGTCAGTCGACAGCCGTGCCAGGAGTGGGAGTCATGGTCGAACTGCAGGAGAACCGTTCCGACGATGGCTCAGAGGGCGGGATCGCCGCAATGCTGTGGCGCCCCGGCGTGCTGGTGCCGGTCGTCCTGGCATTGGTCGCCACGGTGGCCGTCCCGAAACTCATCCGCGAGTTGCCGGAGTTGTCCGAGTACCCGGCGTACCAGTTGTCTCGCTCTGCGGTCCAGGTCATTCCGGAGAAACCCGAGTGGGTGCCGAAGGACTTCCTGTTGACGGTGACCGGTTCGGAGATGTGGCCCGAAGACGGGACATCGATTTTTGATGCGACACTGGTCGAACGGGTGGCCGAGGCATTCGCAGATCACCGGTGGGTGGCCGGGGTCGAGCGGGTCGAGCGTCGGGTGCCGGCCGGCGTGGTGGTACGGTTGACGTTCCGTCGGCCGGTGGCGTGGATCGAGACGGCCGGCGGCCGGGTGGCCGTGGATGTGACCGGGGTCCGGTTGCCCGGTGAAGATCTGGTCGGTGAGACCGCCGAGAGGTATCCGGTGGTTCGGGGCGTGACCAGTCAACCGCCGGCAATTGATGCGGTCGCCTGGAACGACCCGAGCGTGGTGGCTGCCGCGGAACTGGCCACTGAACTCGAGTCGTACTGGGAACCGTTCGACCTGGTGGCGATCGTGGTGCAACGTCGTGACCCGGCGGTGAATTCCGCCGGAGACCACATGGTCCTGGAACTGCTGACACGCGGGGGTTCGCGAGTCGTGTGGGGCCGGCCTCCGGGGACCGGTCATCCCGGCGAATTGACCACGGCACAGAAGATCGGCCGGATCATGCAGTTCATTTCACACTTCGACTCGCTGGATCCTCCCGATGGCCCGTTTGAGATCAACATCCGGCACTGGCACGAGATCATTTTTCGATCGCTGAAGTCCACGAGCGCACGGAGCAGGACTCTGAGGGTGCTGCGCTGATCCGCCCGTCCGCGTCTTGACCTTTCGGCCGTGCCGGAAGTCTAATGCCAACGAAAGTTCACCAACCGGATCCGGTTGGCAGGAGTTGGGCCCGATGGCGGAACGACGCATCGACGACATGCCCCTGCGGGACGTCTTCACCGAGGCCGACAGGCTGGCTCGTGAGATCGTCGATCACTTCGAAGACGGGTTCCTGCCCAAGTCAACGGGCTTGTAGGAACTGCTGGAGGTCAACGCCCAGGGAATCGGCTCCGACGATGTTCACGACGTGACCGTTCGCAATCACGTGGCCCAGTTGCTCGAGCGGGCGCGATTTGCCGACGATTTGTACACGCGTTTCGACGAGTGCGTCGAGACGATTGGCGACAAGGTGTCACGGATCACGATGGGCGAGTGACCCCCTCGGGATAGTGTGCGATCTGACGGCGGACCCGAAAAGGTTTTTGACCGCCCCGTTGCGGCGGGTATAATCCTGATAGCCTCTTCGAGGTGAGGTCGGCGATTCTGTTCGACCGGTGGCCGGTTCTCGGCCACCACTTCGGGAATTCCCGGTGACTCGATGGATCCACACAATCCGCTTTCGGCACTGCGGGGCAGCAGCTTCAGCGGTGGTGTCGGCAGTTCGCCTGCCGGAGGATCTGCCGATGCGCGCCGATCGCCAGGAGGTTTGCCCGACGACGCAGCTGAAACGGTGATCAGCGCCGAGCAGCGGTGGTTGGGCGAAGCGGTCGCAATGGGTCCGGGATCGACGTTGTGCGATCGGCTTTTTCCTCGGATTGCCTCCCCAGTCGAGGGCGGTACTGCCGAAGGACCTCCGGCGGTGGTGAGCCCGATTGGTGTCGAACTGGATCATTTCATCATCGACGAGCGGATCGGGGTCGGAGGGATGGGTGCGGTCTTCCGTGCCCGTGACACTCGTCTGGGCCGTGGTGTGGCTCTGAAAGTGCTCAGTCCGGTTCAGTCCTTGGACCAGGGAGCGGTGCAGCGTTTCCGCAATGAGGCCCGTGCCGCGGCGGGGCTGGACCACGACAACATTGCCCGGGCGTTCTACGTGGGTGAAGACCGGGGACTGCACTTCATTGCGTTCGAGTATGTCACCGGGACCAACGTCCGGGATCTGATCGCCGCGCGGGGGCCGCTGGATCCGTCCGATGCGGTCAACTACACCCTGCAGGTTGCTTCCGCCCTGGTTCACACCAACAGCGTCGGAGTGGTCCACCGCGATGTCAAACCGTCGAACATCATCATCACGCCCACCGGTCGTGCGAAGCTGGTCGATCTCGGGCTGGCTCGAAATTCCGAATCGAACCGGTCCTCCGAGGACCTGACTTCCGACGGCACCACCCTGGGCACCTTCGACTACATCTCGCCCGAGCAGGCTCGTGACCCTCGGAATGTGGATGTCCGCAGCGATATCTATTCTCTTGGTTGCACGCTCTACCAGATGCTCACTGGCGAACCGCCCTACCCCGAGGGGAACGCGTTCCAGAAACTGCTCGATCACCAGGGCAAGCAGCCTCCCGATCCGGCTCGCAAGAACCCACGCGTTTCGGAACGACTCTCGAGCGTCATCCGTCGGATGATGGCGAGCGATCCCGACAAGAGGTTTGCGACACCCGAGGCGTTGATCCGCGAATTGATGTTTGTTGCGGAAGAACTGGGACTGACGGGGGTGTCATCGGAGGGCATGGTCTGGATGTCGGCCGGAGCGATCTCCGGACGCAACTGGGAAAAACACATTGGCTGGATGGCGACTGTCGCGTTGCTGGTGGTGTTGGCGGTGGTACTGAGGTTCCAGCCGGTGGATCGCGGAGAGGTGTTGTCGGGAGGTGATCAACTGGCGATGGTCAACGGCGAGGGTGATGTGGCGGCGGGCGGCAGCCGCTTGCCGGCAACCGCCGATCCCAGGCAACTGCCCTCGTTGAGAGACCAGATGGTGGCTACCGGTGCGGACGCTGGCGGCAAGGCGAGAACTCCGGGTGCCGGCGACGTGAAGTCCACCGGCGGAGTGGTGTCGGTTCCAGCCGGCGGGTCGGCCACGGCCGAACCCCCCCGGCCCGAACCGCCGACGTCGGCTCCTGTCGCCGAACCGGCCGCGGCGAAGACCGTGGCCAGCACGACCGGTGATTCCGATCCGCCCTCCACCGAACCTCCCGCCGCCATCAAGCCGGCGG
>DLVV01000024.1:27548-34040 GCA_003445035.1 Planctomycetaceae bacterium
GCCGGCGGTGGCCACCAACGAACCGCCACCTCCGGTGGTGGTGATTTCCGTGGATGGCGCCCGGCAACCACGTGTCTACCCCACGCTGAATGCCGCGCTGGTCGATGCGGAGGACGGCAGCCAGATCGTGTTGCAGTACAACGGGGTTCGAGTTGAGAGTCCGTTGCGGGTGGGACGGAAGAACATCACGATCCGCGGTGCCGAGGGTTTCCGGCCGGGAATCGAATTCCGACCCAAGACCGGGGGAGGCGACGGGGTCCAGCTACGGATGATCACTGTCACCGCCGGACCGCTGCACGTGATCAACGCCGAGTTGAGAATGGTGGTCCCGCGGAGCGAAGACGCCACGCTGGTGATGTTCTCGCTGCAACGCCCCGAACAGGTCCGGCTCAGGGATGTCGTCGTCACGGTCGCCAATCCAGCCCGGCACCAGGCGTCGGTGATCGAATTGACGCCCGAGCCAGGGGCGATGCGGAACATGAAGAAGATGATGAAGGAGGGGATGGAGGTCGATCCGCTGGAACTGACGATCGATCGCAGCGTGATCCGTGGCCACGCCGACCTGGTTCACGTTCGCCAGACAGATTCGGCGGAGTTGTCGATGAGCCACTGCGTGGTGGCTTTGGGTGGTTCGTTGCTGCACACGGTTGGTGCCGGGGGCACCGCCCCCAAGCAACGTGGCGTTGTTGAGCTCAACCTTGTCCACGTCAGTGCCCTGTTGGGAGAAAATCTGATTCGCCTCAACAGCGGCGAGGAACGGCGACACTTGCCAGTGGTCCGGGCCCACTCGAGGGACAGCATCTACTCGCACGTCGGCGATCGGCCACTGGTGGCGATGTCCGGCAACACCGACATGGAGGTGTTCCGGGGGTTGTTGGCCTGGCGCAACGGCCAGAAGAACTTCTTCGACGACTATTCCGTCTTCTGGTGGCTGGGCTCCGACCAGGACATTGTCGATTTCACACGCTGGAAGCAGCAATGGAACTCGGCCGGTTCCAAGAACGCCGTGGTCGCGTGGCAGACGCCTCGACAGCCCGAAGGTGATGCGATCGCCTGGGACCGACTGGGCCTGTCCGACTTCCGGTTGGCCGATGAGACACAACCGGCGGATCGTCCCGAGGCCACCGATGGCACCGACGCGGGGGCGAACCTGGATCTGCTGCCGTCGATGTTGAGAGTGGCCGTGCCGACCAAGGACTAGGCTTCGGTCTCCAGGCCGGCCAGTCCAGGGATGTCGTCGGGATCGACCGGTTCGGACAACCGGGCTCCCAGCTGCGAGACGATTCGTGCGGCGAGTTGGTTGGCCAGGTGCGCGGATTGCTGGAAACTGAGGTTGTTGGTCAGTCCGTAGAGGACTCCCGCAGCGAACATGTCCCCTGCTCCCGTCGTGTCGATGGCCTCGGCGGCGACACCCGGCACCCGGATCAACTGACCCTGGTCGACCAGCAGGGCTCCGTTGGCTCCGAGCGTGACTGCGACGCGTGGGACCCACTGGCCCAGTTGACGGGCGCACTGGTCGGTGTCGCTGTTTTCCAGCAGGCTCCGGGCCTCGTCCTCGTTACAGAACAACACGTCCACCGGCCCACGGGCCAATTCCAGGAATTCGTCCCGAAACAGGTCCACCAGGAAGGCATCCGAGACGGTCAGGGAGAGCAACGCATCGGAGTCGGCAGCGAGTTCCACGGCGCGGTAGGCAGCCTGGCGAGGGGTCTCGGCACTGAAGAGGTAACCCTCGACGTAGACCGCCTGCGAGCGGGCCACCAGCGAGGGATCGACATCGTCGGGGCCCACGTCGGAGGAGACTCCCAGGTGAGTGAGCATCGTTCGCTGGGCATCCTCGGTGATCAGTACCACGCAGGTGCCGGTGGGTCCGTCGGAGACCGGGACATCGATGGTGACCTGGTTGTCCCGCATGTCGCTCAGGCAGAACCGCCCCAACGGATCGTCGCCGACCTTGCCCGCGTAGGCCGTACGGCCACCCAGGCCGGCGATGCCCAGGATCGTGTTCGCCGCCGAACCACCGGCACACTGGTTTCGGGGCGCATCGCCCAGGGCCTCCAGTACACGCTGCTGGGTCGGTTGATCGACCAGCGTCATCATGCCCTTTGCGAATCCGAGTGATTCGAGCAGCGAGTCGCTGATCTGGACCTGGATGTCGGTGAGCGTGTTGCCGACACCGTAGACGTCAAGTGTCATGAGGACCCCGTTGGAGATGACGAGTCGGCGGCGTTGGGCATGTCGGTGAACAGGAAGGTGCCGCTGGCGGTCGCCACCAGTTCGTTTCCTTCGTTCCGCACCTCACCGAAAGCCACCACCGACTGGCGACCCGAGTGCCTCACCTCGCCCACGGCCAGCAGCCGTTCGCCGGGAAAGGCCGGACGGATGAAGTTGACGTTGAGCTGGGCGGTGACGGTCAAACGGTCGGCCGGTGCCACCGAACTGGCGGCGACGCCGAGGGCCGAATCGAGCAGCGTGGCGAGCACTCCTCCGTGGAGGATCGGCATGTTCCTGAGATGGCGTTCGTCGACGACCAGGGCCAGCTCCGAACGGCCGCCGCCCCATTCCACCGGCTCGATGCCCAGCAATTGGGCCAGTCCGTCCCTGGTGGGGTCGCCGGGGTCGGTGAAGGGAGGGTCGGGAGTGTTCACGGTTTCTGGATCGTGCCGTCGGGGTTGCGGATGTTACCCCAGAACAGGTCGAACGGGGGGTCGTCGGTCACGGGGAACTTCGCGGCGAGTTCCTCGTCGATGTCAATTCCCAGCCCGGGGCTGTCGTTGGCGTGAAAGTAGCCGTCACGGAGTTCCGGGCAGCCGGGGAAACAGTCCAGCTCGGCCTGGCAGAACCCGTGGGCTTCCTGGATCCCGAAGTTGGGGACGGCCAGATCCAGGTGCACGTTGGCGGCGTGTCCCACCGGCGAGACGTCTCCGGGTCCGTGCCAGGCCGTGCGGACTCCGAAGAACTCGCACATCGCCGCCATTTTCCGTGCCGGGCTGAGTCCCCCCACCTGCGACAGGTGGACGCGGATGAAGTCGATCAGCCGTTCCGAGACCAGCCGGGTCCACTCGTTGGGATTGTTGAACAACTCGCCCATCGCGATCGGGACGGTGGTCTGGCGGCGGAGGTTGTCGAAGTGACCGACATCCTCGGGAGCCAACGGGTCCTCGACGAAGAAAGGCCGGAACTGTTCGAGGTCCCGGCAGAGCCGGGTGGCCAGCACGGGAGGAATTCTCTCGTGGATGTCGTGCAGCAACTCGACCTCGTCGCCGAGGCTGTCCCGGACATGAGCGAACAGGCGGGGCACAAGTCTTGCGTAGGGCCCGTGGGGCCAGGTTTCGGTCCTGCGGTTGGGAGGCACCGATTGATCCCCGCCGGAAGTGGGTGATCCGTAGGTCGAGGCTCCGGGGACGGCCACCTGGATTCTCACGTGACGATAACCCTGTTCCAGGTACCCCCGCACCGACTCCTCGACCTCCTCGAACGTCTCGCCGGTGGCGTGTCGATAGGTGTCGACGGCGTCTCGACACTTTCCGCCCAGCAGCCGGTAGACCGGCAGGCCGGCGTGTTTGCCGAGGATGTCCCACAGGGCCATGTCGACACCGCTGATGGCGTTGTTGAGCACCGGGCCGTTGCGCCAGTAGGAACTGACGAACGACGCCTGCCAGATGTCCTCGATTTCGAACGGGTTCTTGCCGACCAGGAACGGCTTCAGGTACTCGTCGATGGCCGTCACGACCACGCGGGCCCGTTGGGTGAAGGTGGCACAGCCGAGCCCGTAGAGGCCCGGCTGGTTGGTGTCGACACGGACGACGACCAGCCGGATTCCCGCCGGAGCGGTCAGGATGGCACGGACATCGGTGATGTGAGTGTCGGAAGCGGCCATCGAGCCGGGGTCTCTCACAAGGTGTCTGCGGACTCCAAGACTAGTGGTTGGAGAGGGATCCGTCGAACGTGGATGGCCCGCCGCTCCGTCGACTCGTTGTGGCCCCAACGGGGCGGGAGTAAGGTGGGACGGTTGGCCTGATGACCTGCCCGGGGATGGGATCGGATGAGCGCCGAGTTGTCGATCGAGATGGAAACCGGGGTGGTGTTCCGGAACCCGATGGCGCACGTGACCAGCCGCCATGCGTACTTTCCCTCGGCGATTCCGCTGGGAAACGCCGAGGTGCTGGTTTCCTACAACGTGGGTGAGGCGTTCGAGGCCGAGGACCTGAGAGTGCACCTGTCGCGATCGCTCGATGGCGGACGGACGTGGGCCGATGAGGGCCGGCTGGGAGTGCCGGAGGTTCCCGCGGGGGTTTCGGAAGGGACCAAGATGGCCGTCGACAGCGACGGCAAGATCGTGGGCCTACTGCAGAGACACGATCGGCGTGAACTCGCCGGCGAAGGGCTGACTCACACTGGCACGCTGGGATTTGTGCCGACTCGATTCGAGACCACCATGTCGGGGGATGGCGGCCGGACATGGAGCGAGCCGTGCCGGGTCGAGCCGCCGATCGAAGGTCCCGAGTGGGAGCTGTGTGCTCCGATCACCGAGCTCTCCGATGGTCGTTGGCTGCTGATTTCCTCGACCTGGCCGGACTGGAGCGGGAGTCTGCCCAACGGACACCAGCTGGTTGCGTTTGTCTCCAACGATCGTGGGGCCAGCTGGCCCGAGTGGATGTCGGTGATGAGTGAACCGGGTTCGGAGGCGGTGATCTTCTGGGAGTCGAAGATTGTCGAGTTGCCCGACGGACGGCTGCTGGCGGTGGCCTGGTGCCACGATCTGCCGGCTGCCGAGGACCGGCCCAACCAGTACGCCCTCAGCTCTGATGGTGGTGCCACGTGGACTCCTCATCGATCGACCGGGCTGATCGGCCAGACCCAGACTCCGCTGGTCATTGGAGACGGTCGGATGCTGGTCGTTTTCCGTCGGACCGACGAGCCGGGATTGTGGTTGCAGGATGTCCGGATCGAGGGTGACGAATGGGTCAACGCGGCGACGCGGCCGTTGTGGGGTCACGGCCAGGCGGGGAGCACGCGGATGGGCGACTCGATGGCCGAGAACTTCCGGGCGTTGCGGTTCGGTGCTCCTTCGGTCGTGCGGCTTGACGACGGGGCGGTGTTTGTCGTCTTCTGGTGTTACGAGGACAATGTCAGCGTGATCCGCTGGATCCGACTGGAACTGAACGAACGGTCCTGAGTCACGACCAAACCGAAAGAGCGAGCCATGTTTGAGGATCCGACAACCCCCGTGGATTCCGGTGACGGTCCGGATGAGCAGGTCGAGGCGGCCGAATCATGGGCCGAGCAGCAGGACTCCGAAGAGTCCGTGGCGGAGGTGGGGGCCGCTGCCGATCCAGAAGTGACCAGCGATCCTCCCGGATCTCGTGGACCTCGCCTGGTGCGGTGGGTGATCCTCCTGTTCGTCGTCAGCCTGGCCACTGTCGAAATTTCCTCACCACTGTGCAGCGGCTACTCGCTTGGTGCGATTGAATCGGCTTTTTCAAATCAACCGAAAACCGGACTGACGCTCGAATCGGCCCGTAGCCACGCCGTGGGCCTGGTGATGACATCGTTCCGCGACGAGTCCAGCCAGTTGTCCAAAAAGTCAGAGGTTCGCTACGCGGTCTTCCGTTGGCCGAGCCTGTTCCGAGACCACTCTTTCGAGGTCGAGGTCGAGCCGGGCAAGGACGGGAAGACGACGATTGTCCGGTCGCAGCCGTATGTCCGCGTGACGAGCAATTACGAGGTGGTGCAGCCTTACGCCGAACCCCTGTCCCAGGCGGAGCAACTGCAGATGCTTGATTTCGAAACCGACTCGGTCGGCACTCATCGGGTCGAGCGATGGCAGGTCGAACGGGCGGTCAAGAACAAGAAGTCCGATGCGATTCCTGAAACAGTGGTTTTGCCGAGCCTGCTGGAGTTCTTCGACAAGGCGGACAAGGACCAGGATGGAGTTGTCACTGCCGGCGAGATGGGGGATCCGGGAGGAGTCGAACCCGCTGCTGCCGGTGGTGGAGGCCGAAAAGGGGGTCGGGGACGCGGTGGTCCGGGGGGCGGCAGGAAATCGTCGGGCAAGAAGACGGCCGAGGGCCCTGCCGAGACAGGACTGGGCCGGATGGCCGAATTTGACAAGGACAAGGATGGCAAGATCTCCAAGGCCGAGTCGGAGGACACCTTCCTGGCGAATTTCTTCGATCGCCTCGACGGTGACTCGGATGGGTTTGTCACTGTGGAAGAAGTCGAAGCGTCTCGCGCGCGACGAAAGAACCGCGGTGGCGGTCGGCGCGGAGGATCGGGAGACCGAAAGGGCCGTCCTGACAAGAAGGCCGATGGCAAGTCGGATGAGCCCGAGCGGCCGAAGCGTCCCGAGAGCGACAAGGGCAGCTGAACCTGGTTGTGACCGGCCCTATTTGGGTGTCACCACCGGGAGTTCGCCGGCTGTTGCCGGAGCGTTGCCTGGCGGCTGCGGAGTGGCCACTGGACCCGGCTGCGGTGTCAGCTGCGGTGTCA
>DLVV01000024.1:34348-35171 GCA_003445035.1 Planctomycetaceae bacterium
TGCGGTGTCAGCTGCGGTGTCAGCAGTGCGGTGGGTTGTGTGACGGTGTTGTAGATGGGCGTCGTGAATGACGGGTTGGGGTTGGCGGCCAGTGTGGTGGTGGGTTGGCCAATGCCGACGCCCTGTTCACGCAGCGAGGCGAGTCGTGAGCGGACTTCGGGCTGGTACCAGTCGCTGAAGAGCGATCGCTGGTACATGGCGGTCGCTCGATCGGACTGCCCGGAGTCCTGGTAGAGTTGTCCGAGGTGTGCGGTGACGACCGGGTGCGAGGGGCTGGCGCGGAGTGCGTTGAGCAGGTGGCGTTCGGCTCCGGCGATATTTCCCGATTCCCTGGCCAGCCAGGCCAATTCGACATGCGGTTCGGGACGCCAGACCTCGGCCGTGGCCCACATTCCCAGCAACTCGGCGGCTGCAATTCCTCGACCACTGTCGACCATCAACCGGGCGAGTCCGTGGTAGCTGGGCTGGTGACCCGGATCGATTTCCAGGGCCTGGCGATAGAACTGTTCGGCCTTGGCGATCTGTCCCTGTTTGCGGACGGCACTGGCGAGGTTGTAGATGTAGTCGGGGTTGTTCGGGTGGTCGGCGACCGCCCGCTGGAATTCCTTGGTGGCTGCGGTGTAGTCCCCGGAGTCGTAGTAGGCCAACCCGGTGCGGTTCATCAGGAACGCGCTCATGGGGTTGCATCCGGCGAAGCTACAGATGAGGCCTGTAGCCAGGAGCAGTCCGAGGGTGCGTCTTTGTCGGGAGTCGATACGCATCGGAATCCGCCCTCCGTGAGCGTCACCGGGGAACCGGTTGGAGTGAGTGGTGAGTTGAGAGT
>DLVV01000024.1:35495-44362 GCA_003445035.1 Planctomycetaceae bacterium
GAGTTGAGAGTGAGGCTCGACGGGTTGTCCGGGTTGGAGGCCCGGTGGCCATCGAGGCGGCGAAAGTTAGTCTTTGGCCTGATTTGCTGCAAGGGCGGAATTGTCCTGTTCGTGGCGACCGGTCCCGTTGTTCACGTCCGGTGTCGATGGTGGCCCGCTTGTCCTGACGGTGCGCGTCGAGTAGTCTGCGGGACTTCCGACAATCTCTCTCGGATGGGGCGGTTCTACGGGACGCTTCTCGTCTCCCGCGACACCACACTCACTTCTCAACGCGTCCCCGGATCTCCCAGGCATGACGTCTTTCGTTGACGAGCGAATCGTGGTGACCGGCATCGGCCTGGCCTCACCCAACGGGAATTCCCTGGACGAGTTCCGGGAGAGCCTGTTGAGTGGCCGGTCGGGCGTGGTGGCCTACGAGACCCGATACATGGGCGACGTGTTGGCGGGCGTCTGCGATTTCGACGTCCTGGCTCACCAGGGCCGTCGTGAAGTGCGGCGGGGGACCCGGTCGGGTTCGATCGCGATCTACTGTGCTCACGAGGCGGTGGCCGACGCGGGACTGGATCTGGTTGACCGGGACAGGTCGCGGGTGGGTGTTTACCTGGGCATCACCGAGCACGGCAACGTCGAGACCGAGAACGAGATTTACGAGATCTCGCAGTACGATTACGACACCAGCGTCTGGTCTCACCACCACAACCCGCGGACCGTGGCGAACAACCCGGCCGGCGAGGTGACGTTGAGCCTGGGGATCACCGGTCCGCACCTGACCCTGGGAGCCGCCTGTGCGGCGGGCAACGCCGGCTTCATCCAGGGTGTGCAGATGCTGAGGCTCGGCGACGTCGACATGGCGGTGTGCGGCGGTGTATCGGAGAGCATCCACACGTTCGGGATTTTTGCGAGTTTCAAGAGCCAGGGGGCCCTGGCGTCTCACGAAGATCCGACAAAGGCGTGTCGTCCCTTCGACATCGACCGCAACGGGATCGTGGTGGCCGAGGGCGGGGCCGTCTGCATCCTGGAACGATTGCCGGATGCCCTGGCTCGCGGCGCGAAGATCTACGGAGAAATCGTCGGATACGCGATGAACTCCGACGCCACCGATTTCGTGCTGCCTGATGCCGGGCGACAGGCCGAATGCATGAGATTGGCACTGGATCGGGCGGGGATCACTCCTGAAAACATCGATATCCTCAGTAGCCACGCCACGGCAACCGATCAGGGAGATATCGAAGAATGTCGTGCGATTCGTGAAGTTTTTGGGGATCGCGAGTCATTGGCGGTCAACAATACCAAGGGTTTCATCGGTCATGCGATGGGTGCAGCCGGTGCATTGGAGTTGGTCGGCAACTTGCCTGCCTTCAAAGACCAAATCGCACACGCTACAATCAATCTGGATCGACAGGATCCCGAGTGTGGCCTTGTTCAGATTGTCGCCAACTCGCCCCGGCCGTTGGATCGGGTCGACTACATCCTGAACAACTCTTTTGGCATGCTGGGAATCAACTCGGTCGTGATCGTCAAGAGATTCGAGACGGACGGATAAAGACGAGGCGGATGGGAGCGAGGCGGAATGGTCGCGGACGAAATCCGACGAGTGATTTTGGACATCCTGTCCCGAATCCAGCCCGATGAGGATCTCTCGGGACTGGTCGATGACGTGCCGTTTCGTGAGCAGTTGGAATTGGACAGCATGGACTTTCTCGATATCGTGATGGAATTGAGAAAGCAGTACCGGGTGCAGATTCCCGAAGATGACTACGAGCACCTGGCGTCGATGGCCGGGACCGTGAGTTACCTTGAGCCATTGTTGAAGGACGTCGAGAGCCCGGTCTAATCCCGGGGGTCATTGACCGGAGCGGAGCATGCGCTACGACACGGTCATCATCGGGGCTGGTCTCTCTGGCCTTGCTGCCGGCATCCGCCTGGCCTACTTCGATCGATCGGTCTGTGTGCTGGAACGGCACACCACCATCGGGGGACTCAATTCGTTCTACCGTCTCCGCAAGCGGAACCACGACGTGGGCCTGCACGCGGTGACCAACTACGCGGCACCGGGAACGCTCACCGGGCCACTCTCGAAGCTCCTGCGTCAACTCCGGCTGCGGTGGGATGACTTCGCGCTGGTGCCCCAGCGAGAATCCTCGATCGTCTTCCCCGGTTGCACGCTGAAGTTCACCAATGACTTCGAGTACTTCGAGCAGCAGGTGGTCCAGCGGTTTCCACACGAGAAGGACAATTTCGCGAGGCTGGTGAAACGGGTCGCTGAATACGATCCGATGGCGTTGCAGCAGCCCCAGATCTCGACTCGCGAGGTGCTCTCCGAGGAACTCGATGACCCGTTGCTGGTCGAGATGCTGTTGTGTCCGACGATGTTCTATTCGAGTGCCACGCCCGATGATCTCGAGTGGCCCCAGTTCGTGATCATGTTCCGCAGCATTTTCCAGGAGGGTTTCGGCCGTCCGCTGGAAGGCGTGCGGGTGATCATGAAGAAGCTGGTCCGCAAGTTCCGTGGCCTGGGCGGAGAACTGAGACTTCGGACGGGCGTCCAGAAGATCCTCAGCGAACGTGACCAGGCCACCGGAGTGATGCTCGATGACGGACAGGTGATCGAAGCCAGGAATGTGCTCTCCTCGGCGGGCAACTTCGAAACGATGCGGATGTGCGACCAGGCCACCGACCTGAGTCCTCCCGGCGAGATCTCGTTTGTCGAGTCGATCTACTCGCTGGATCGACAACCCACCGACCTGGGCCACGACCAGACGATCGTTTTCTTCAACGACAGCCCGTTCTTCCAGTACCGGCGTCCCGATGTGCCGGTCGACGTTTCGAGTGGAATCGTCTGTTCGCCGAACAATTTCGAATACGGTGAACCGTCAGGGGAGGGTCGGATGAGGATCACGGCGCTGGCCGATCCGACCCATTGGCTGAAGCTGCCTCCCGACGAGTACGCGCAGCAAAAGAACGAGTGGGCCCGGCGGGTGCTGGAGAGCACGTTGAGGTTCGTGCCCGATTTCCGTGATCACATCGTCGACACCGACATCTTCACTCCGCGGACGATCCGCAAGTTCACCGGTCACGAAAACGGCTGTGTTTATGGTGCTCCCCAGAAGATCCGCGATGGTTGTACCCATCTCCGTAATCTCTTTCTCTGCGGCACCGACCAGGGGTTTTTGGGTATCATCGGTTCGATGCTCTCCGGCATCACCATGGCAAACCTGCACCTGTTGAGACCGTCGAAGAGTCTCTGACGATGCCTCGCGACTTTCTCAAGGACGCCCGGGACCACTACGACATCGTCGTGATCGGCTCGGGCCTCGCCGGCCTCACCTCGGCCAACACGCTCGCCCGCGCCGGCTACTCGGTGCTGCTGCTCGAGCACCACTACCAGCTCGGCGGCATGGCCACCTGGTTCAACCGCAGGGGCGGACACATCTTCGACATCTCCCTCCACGGGTTTCCGTTCGGGATGAAGAAGAGCTGTCGCAAGTACTGGACCCCGGAGATCGCCGAGCGAATCGTGCAACTGGACGGCATCCGTTTCGAGAATCCGCAGTTCTCTCTGCAGACGAGCTTCGATCGGGAGGACTTCACCAGCATCCTGATCGAGAAGTTCGGGGTGGCCGTCGAGACGGTCGCCGAGTTCTTTGACACGGCACGCGGGATGAACTTCTACGACGATCAGGAAATGACGACCGGGGAGCTCTTCGAGCGGTTCTTCCCGGGCCGTGATGACGTCGTGCGGATGTTGATGGAACCGATCACCTACGCCAACGGCTCGACGCTCGAAGATCCCGCCCTGACCTACGGCATTGTCTTCTCGAACTTCATGAGCAAGGGGGTGTTCACTTTCCAGGGGGGCACCGACGCACTGGTCAGGGCGATGAAAGAGGAGATGATCGCCAACGGGGTCGATGTCAGGATCCGCTGCCTGGTCGAGAAGATCGAGGTGACGCCGGGACGCAAGGTCTCAGCCGTTGTCGTCAATGGACGCCGGATCACCTGCCAGGCGGTGGTCTCCAACGCCAACATCAAGCAGACCGTCCTTGAACTGGTGGGTGCCGATGCGTTCGACAACGAGTTCGCCGACGAAGCCCGTGCGGTGCGGCTCAACAACAGCAGTTGCCAGGTCTACATCGCGATGAAGCCCGGTGCCGGCTTTGAACCGTGTGGGGATCTGCTGTTCCACTCCGAACACCGGGGATTCGACATCGAAGCGATGCTCAGCCGAGACATCTCGAGCCGCACGTTCAGTTTCTACTATCCCCGGACCCGTCCGGGCAGTGACCGTCACCTGGTCGTCAGTTCGACCAACGCCAATTACAGCGACTGGGCCGATCTCTCGGAGGAGGACTACGAAGCGTCCAAGCAGGACCTGTGCGAGACGACCCTCGATTGCCTGGAGCAGTACGTCCCCAACGTTCGCGAACTCACCGATCACATTGAGGCCTCGACGCCACGGACATTCCAGCACTACACCCGCCACCCGCTGGGTGCCAGTTTCGGGACGAAGTTCGAGGGGTTGAAGATCAGCCAGGGATTGCCCTCACAGGTCGAAGGACTGTTCCACGCCGGCAGCGTGGGGATCATCATGTCCGGATGGCTGGGTGCTGTGAACTACGGGGTGATTGTCGCCAATGAGGTCGACAAGCTGCTGGCTCCGGCTCCGGCGAGCGTCTGATGAATGATCAGGGCGAAGGGACGGTGGTGCTGGATCGCGCGGCGATCGAGGCGCTGATTCCGCACCGTGATCCGTTTCTGTGGCTTGACGAGGTGGTGGAACTGACCGCTTCGACCGTCCGGGCCAACAAGCGGCTGCCCGAGGACCTGTCGGTCTTTGCGGGGCACTACCCCGGGTTCGCGGTGCTGCCGGGCGTGCTGCTGTGCGAGGCGGTGTTCCAGGCCGGGGCGGTGTTGATCGCTGCGGCCGGCGACATTCCCGAGGGCCGGGTTCCGGTGGTCACGCGTCAGAACGAGACCCGCTTTCGGCGGATGGTCCGGCCCGGAGAGACGATCACCATCGAAGTGACGCTCGACGAGACGCTGGGCGGAGCCTGGTTCCTCTCGGGAAAGGCCAGCGTCGACGGCCAGGTGGCGGTCCGGCTGCAATTCGCCTGTACGGCTGCCGAGGCGGGGTAGTCTTCCCACGGGGGAAGAGACTGACCCGTTGCCCCGACGAACTTCGCCCCCCTAGGCTCCGTAGATGAACGGTGCGAACGGGGTTCCGGCGAACCACACCAGCACGAAGACCAGCACCAGCACCAGGATGATTGGTGTCAGCCACCACGCCTTGTTGTGGACCAGGAAATCCCAGAATTCGGCGAAGAATCCCATCTCGGGTGCTTCGGCCGACGCCGCGAAGTCGCTGGCGGAGGTGTCCTCAGTCGTGGCCGCGTCCTCGACAGCCGGTTGACCGGCCGACTCCTCGGCGGCGGGATCGGCGGCTGCCTGGTCGGCGGAGTCTTCGGGGTTCGGGGTGATGTCGTTCATGCTGATCGCTCTGCAGGTGGGCTCGCGGATTGCGGCCGGGGTCGGGATGGGACCGGAAATCAAAACTGGCGGAAGTAGCGTTGGACGTTGGCAGCGGGCTGGCGTGGTTTCCAGTAGCTGGTGGCCGCTGGATCGGGTCGTCGTGCGCAGGGGTCGTGGCCGCACAATCGCATGATAAGACCGATCGGGCTGACGACCAAGTAATAGATCGACGAGAGGATGACCATCGAGACGGTCCAGCCCAGCGGGAAGAACAGGGCCATCCAGGTGACGTAGACGTATCGCATGAAGGTCGGCCAGGCCAGGCCCACCAGACCCACCGGAGCGATCGACCACAGCACGTAGGCGGTGGTGGGATCGTCCTTGAAGAAGCGGACGGCTCCGATGGCGGCGAAGAACAGCACGAACAGTCCGGCGAACTGTCGGAGGAACCTGTGAGTCGGATTCCAGTCGATGGCGATCATCGGCGTGCCTCTGGCGGGGATGTCAATCGAGTTCGAAGCGGGCGAGGTATTCGTCGTTTTCGTGTTCGGTCGCGCCGGGCTGGCGGTCCTTGTGCATCACGAAGTCCTCGATCACCAGCACGTCCATGTTGGTGGCCATGAAGCACCGCCACGCCTCCTCGGGCGTGCAGACGATCGGTTCGCCTCGCACGTTGAAGCTGGTGTTGATCAGCACGGGTGACCCGGTCTGTTCCTCGAAAGCCTTCAGCAGCCGGTAGTATCTTCCGTGGCGGCGGGGATCTACGGTCTGGACCCGTGCCGAGTTGTCGACGTGGGTGATGGCCGGGACGCGGGATCGGTGGACCTTCAGTTTCTCCAGTCCCCGCGTGGCCCGATCCGATTCGGCCAACGGCAGCCGCTTGTCGGGTTTCACGTCGGCGACCAGCAGCATGTAGGGACTTTGCTCGTTGGGCCGCATTTCAAAGTACTCGTCGACACGTTCCTCCAGCACGCTGGGGGCGAAGGGTCGGAACGACTCGCGGAACTTGATCTTGAGGTTCATCACCGACTGCATGCGGGTGCTGCGGGCGTCACCGAGAATGCTGCGGCCACCCAGTGCACGGGGGCCGAATTCCATCCGTCCCTGCATCCACCCGATCACTTTTTCGTCGGCGATCAACGAGGCCACCTCGCGGCACAGTTGTTGATCGTCGTCGAACCGCTCGTAGATCGCTCCGGCATCGTCGAGGAAGCGTTGCACCTGGTCATTGGAGAATTCCGGTCCGAAGCAGCTGCCGCCCTGGTAGTCGAGTTGGTCGTGGGGACGCGGGTTGTCCAGCAACTGGTGCCAGATCAGCAGGGCCACCCCCAGCGCGCCGCCGGCGTCACCGGCGGCCGGCTGGATCCAGACCTGATCGAATGGTCCTTCGCGGAGAACCCGTCCGTTGGCGACACAGTTGAGTGCCACGCCGCCGGCCAGGCACAGGTGGTTCATGCCGGTGACTTCGTGGACGTGCCGGGCCATCCGCAGCATCGCCTCCTCGGTGACCGCCTGCACGCTGGCGGCGATGTCCATGTGGCGTTCGGTCAATGGCGATTCGGGCGTCCGCGGCGGTCCATCGAAGAGAAGGTGGAACTTCGAGGAGGTCATTGTCAGGCCCTGGCAGAAGTTGAAGTGGTCCAGTTGCAGCCTGAGCGACCCGTCGGGCCTGAGATCGACGAGGTGTTCGAGAATGCGATCGGCGTAAACCGGTTCCCCGTAGGGGGCCAGGCCCATCAACTTGTATTCGCCCGAGTTGATCCGAAAACCGCAGTAGTAGGTGAAGGCGGTGTAGAGCAGGCCCAGCGAATGCGGGTAGTGCATCTCGTGGGTCAACTCGATCCGGTTCTCCCGGCCCGTGCCGTAGCTGGCCGTGGCCCACTCGCCGACGCCGTCGACGGTCAGGATGGCCGCCTCGGGAAACGGGCTGGGGAAGAAGGCGCTGGCGGCGTGAGATTCGTGGTGTTCGGGAAAGACGATCCGCCGTCGGTACTGGCGGTCGAGACCCTTCTTGATGACCCGAGGCAGGTGCAACCTGGTGCGGAGCCAGTTGGGCAACAGCGTCAGCCAACTCTTGACCCCCCGTGGGGCGAAGGCGAGATAGGTCTCCAGCAGTCGCTCGAACTTCACCAGCGGTTTGTCGTAGAAGCCGACGTAATCGAGGTCGGCGGGAGTGAGTCCGGCTTCTGCGAGGCAGTACCCGATCGCATTTTCGGGGAAGCCGGCATCGTGTTTCCGGCGAGTGAAGCGTTCTTCCTGGGCTGCGGCCACGATCTGGCCATCGACGATCAGCGCGGCGGCCGAGTCGTGGTAGAAGGCGGAGATGCCCAAAATCGAGGTCATCAAATGAGTTCCTGTTGGTCAGACGCTCGGCGCGCAGCGATCCTCCACACTACATCGTCGCCATGAGGAACCTACGATCAGCGGGATCGCGGTGTTGGAAGCCGAGGCCCTCGCTCGGTGGGACACCGGTTGCTACAACCGCGCTGACTGTTCCCGACGGGGATCGGGTTGGAGCGGTTGTGGCGGCCGAGGCTCGATTCTCCGGAATCCGGACACGCGGCCGCGTGGGCCGAAGAACGCCGGCCAATTTCAGGCTATTCCCACTCGATCGTGCTTGGTGGCTTGGAACTGATGTCGTAGGCCACCCGGTTGACTCCCGAGACGCCGTTGGTGATCCGGGTCGAAATTTTTTCCATGACTTCGTAGGGAAGCCGGAACCAGTCGGCGGTCATGAAATCGTCGGTCGAAACGGCGCGGACGACGATCGTGTCCTGGTAGGTCCGGTCGTCTCCCATCACTCCGACGCTCTGGACCGGCAGCAGCACGGCGAAAGCCTGCTGGATGTCGCGGTACAGTCCTGCCTCGCGCAGTTCCTCGATCACGATCGAGTCGGCGGCCCGCAGGGTTTTCAGTCGGTCTTCACTGACGGCTCCCAGGCAACGGACGGCGAGTCCGGGGCCGGGGAACGGATGTCGCCAGATCAGTTCCTCGGGCAGCCCCAATGCCTCACCCATCCGCCGCACCTCGTCCTTGAACAGGTCCCGCAGCGGTTCGATGAGTTCGAATCCCAGTTCGTCGGGCAGCCCGCCGACGTTGTGGTGGGCCTTGATCGTCGCGGCCGGTCCATCGGCGTTGGCACCCGATTCGATCACGTCGGGGTAGAGTGTTCCCTGGGCCAGGAACTCCGCGTCCGGGATCGACTCGGCTTCGTCCCGGAAGACGTCGATGAAGACCCGTCCGATGATCTTTCGCTTCTTCTGCGGATCGGTGACTCCGGCGAGTTCATCGAGAAATCGTTGCCGGGCATCGGCAACGTGCAGGTCGGTCTGGAAGTGGTCGGTGAACCGCTTCTCGACCTTCTCCGCTTCCCCCTCGCGCAGCAGGCCGTTGTCGAC
>DLVV01000138.1 GCA_003445035.1 Planctomycetaceae bacterium
CGCTTGTCGGTCGATTGAGTGAGTATCCACTCGTAGAGCTTGGGGTTGCCGTAGGTCGCGTCCCAGCAATTGTGACCGAGCTGTGGATAGAGCGTGAACCGGATCGGGGCACCGCGATCCCTGAGGTCTGCGACAGTTTTCTGCAACTCCTCGACCAGGCTGGATCGGTCCTTGCCCCCGACGGTCGCCCATGTCGGCAACTGCAGAAATTGCTTGGAATCGATCTTGGCAGTGCCACAGATCGGCACGATCGCCGCGAACCGACCGGGGGCGGCGTTGGCCACTGCCCAGGTTCCGGCGCCTCCCATGCTCAGGCCTGTCACCGAGGTGCGTTTCTTGTCGATGTTGTAGGTGGCCTGGAGGTGGTCAATCAGTTCGAGCAGGGCAGCGGCGTGGAATCGTTCTCCGGGACGGACCTGGGGCGAAACGGTGACGAAGGGGAAATCGGGCCGCTTGGCGACGAGCTTGGGAGGCCCATGCTTCTTGACCAGTTCGAGGTCGTTTCCCCGTTCCCCGGATCCGTGCAAAAACAGCAACAACGGCGAAGGGCGGCCCTTGGCCTTGTAGGTCCTGGGCAGGAAAACCAGGTATTGGCATGAGTGCGATGGGGTCTTTTGACTCTGGAACTTCTGTCCGACCTGTTTTCCGGGCGAGGGGGTCGCTGCGGTAGCAGACGAGTTCACCAGCAAAAAGGAAACAATGAACAATCTCAGTCCCGCCGTGATATGAGCCACGTGGTGTCGCCGTGTTCTCATGCCGAATCTCCGTTCGAAAATGCTCGTGTTGCCTCCATTCAACGACTCCCCATTCCGGAATGCAACGTCTCGGAGGTGTCGACGTGGTGGCGGCTCGCGGGAATGCTGGGATAGACTGAAAACGTCAACCTGCGGTTCTCTGTCGCCACGCAAAATGCCCGACTCCGACATCAACACATCGGTTCTCATCGGCCTGCTCGATCGGGCGCGAGATGGCGATGACCAGGCTCGAGACGAGTTGTTCGAGCGGTGCCGACATTACGTCGCGTTGCTGGCTCGGGTGCATATCGAAAGTTGGTTGCAGGCCAAGGTCGACCCATCGGATCTCGTTCAGCAGACATTGCTGGAAGCCTACCGGGGCCTGGACGGGTTCCAGGGCCAGACTGAGGGCGAATGGTTGGCGTGGCTCAAGCAAATTCTCAAGCACAACGCCACCGATTACATTCGTTCATACAAGGGGACCGCCAAGCGGCGGATCCAGCGGGAGGTGCCGATGGAGGCCCCTCGGCATGGTTCGAGCCTGTTTCGAATCGATCCATCTGATCCGGGCGATACGCCCAGCCAGTTGGTCATGCAACACGAGAACGAAATCCAGTTGGCCGAGGCGGTCAGTCGGCTTGACGAAGATCACCAGCAGGTGATCCTGTTGCGGAATGTTCAGCGAATGAGTTTCAACGAGGTGGCCGAGCGGATGGGGCGGTCCCGTCCAGCTGTCCAGATGCTTTGGCTACGAGCTCTGAAAAAATTGAAAGATCTGCTTCACGATGTCGAGGGACCCTGAGGGGATCGGTCCGGAGTTGTCCGGCGAGTTGCCACTCGATCCGGACGACAGCAATCTGGTCGAGGCTCTGGATCAGCTGGTTGATGCGCTGCAGGCCGAAGACGGCCAGGCTCGTACCGTTTTGCTGACGGCTCGGCCCGAGTTGGCCGAATACGCCGAGTGCCTGGTCCGTTTGGATGCCTTGTTGCCGGCGTCGGCTGTGGCCGGTGCGGAGCATTCGGATCCGCTCCACACGGGGCCCACCGGTCCCTCTCAGAACGACGGCGATCGGGTGGGCACCCGGTTCGGCCGCTACGAGTTGGTCGAACGGATTGGTCACGGCGCCATGGGTGTCGTCTACCTGGCTCGCCAGACCGATCTGGACCGGACCGTGGCACTGAAATTGATCACTCCCGGCCGTGTGGGCGGTGAGGCGGACGTGGAGAGGTTTTACAGCGAGGCCCGTGCGGCGGCTCGGCTCAGGCATCCGGGCATCGTCGGAGTGCTGGAGGTTGGGGAGGTTGACGGCCAGCACTTCATCGCTATGGATTACGTCTCCGGAGGCGATCTCTCCGAATTTGTCAGAAGCCAAACACCCGGCAGCGAAGGGGAGAGCTCACACGCCGACGACTCGGTGTTGTTGCTGACTTCGCCGACGGGCCTGTGGCGAAAGCCCATTTCCGGTACGGCTGTCGAACCGGATACCGCTGCCGGCTGGATCGTGGATATTTCGAGGGCGGTGGATTATCTGCACAATCACGACGTCATTCACCGTGACCTGAAACTGGGCAACATCCTGCTGGATGAAGACCAGCGACCATTGGTGACTGATTTTGGATTGGCATTGGTCTACGGTGACGAGGCGACCAAGACAAATGCCGGCGCGATCGTGGGAACGCCAGCCTACATGGCCCCGGAACAGGCCACCGGCGATGTCGAGGCGATTTCTCCACGGAGCGATATTTTCAGCCTCGGCGTGATGCTCTATGAACTGCTGACCGGCCGCCCGCCGTTCCTGGTTGATAATCCTCTCGATACCCTGGTCCGTGTGATCGAGGTCGATCCCGAGCCACCCACCGCCATCCAGCCATGGTTGTCACGTGAACTGGAACATATCTGTCTGAAGTGTCTCGAGAAGGATCCCGGCAGCCGCTATCACTCGGCCAGAGAACTGGCCGACGATCTGGAGCGGTATCTGAGGCGTGAGAACGTTCGGGCCCGACCGGCCGGAGTGGTTCACCGGGTGCGAAGATGGGGGCGTCGTCAGCCGGTGCTGATGGCCCACATGGTCGCCCTGGGCCTGGTGGCCCTCATCAATCAACTGGGTTTTCTCTTTGGTGGCGATGCCGAGCATCCGGAGGTTCACCAGCGGGTGATGGCGATTCTGGTCGTCTGGATGGTCGTCTCGATTGCCTGCCAGGGACTGATGAAACGTCCGCGGTGGCAGGCGGCCGTCCGATTTTTCTGGTGCGCCACCGACGCGGCACTGCTGACGTCCGTACTGGCACAAAGTGCGGCTGCCCCCGGTCCGTTGCTGGTCGGGTATGCGCTGCTGATCGCAGCTTCGGGGTTGTTCTTCCGTGTCCGACTGGTGTGGTTCATGACCCTGTCCTGTGTTCTCGGCTACGCCGTCCTGCTGGGGGTCCGACAACGGCTGCACGCCGTTGCCCTGGACGAGGATGTGCCCTGGCAGTATCCGATTCTCTTTGCGGTGGTCCTGGCCGTTCTGGGGATGGTCATCGCCTACCAGGTCTTCCGGGTCAGGGTTCTGAGCCGGTACTACCGCCGGGGAGGATGAGGCGACAGAATCTCGCGGAGAACTGGTCTTGTTGAGCGTCTGGCTCGGCCGGTATCATCCGCCGCCAGCGTCCCGTTTGGATCCGTCTTTTCCGCTTTCGGCCGGCCCGCATGTTTCCCGATCGCATCGCCAGGCGACTGGACGAGACCGACGTCCAGAGGATTGCGGTCATCAAGCCGACAGCCTTCGGCGACGTTGTCCAGTCGTTGCCGATTCTCGGGGCGCTGGCGGAACGGTTTCCCGGGGCACGGGTGTCGTGGGTGATCAGTGAGCCCCTTTCGGAACTGGTGGCCGGTCACCCCGTTCTCGATGAATGGATCGTCTATCGGCGGCGCGGTGGATGGCGGCAATGGCGGCAATTATTGGCCACCCTGAGAAACCGTCGATTCGATCTGGTGTTCGACTTGCAAGGCCTGTTGCGGACTGCAGTGATGACTCGTGCCACGGCGGCACCATTGCGGATTGGACTCGAGACGGCCCGGGAAGGCTCGGGGTTGGCCTGCCATGGATTGCTCGAGGATACTGGTCGACAGGTGCCTGCCCATCGACGTTACTGGCGGGTTGCGGAGTTCCTGGGAATGGGTGACTTGACGCCACGGGCCGGGCTGGAGATCTCCCGCTCTGAACACGCCTGGGCCGATGTGATGACCCGCCAACTCGGAGAGCGGGTGGTGGCGATCCATCCCGGAGCGCGCTGGGAGACGAAACGGTGGCCGATCGAGCACTTTGCGGCCGTTGGCGTGCATGCGATCCGTGAACATGGCGCGTCGTTGCTTCTGGTGGGGTCACCGGATGAGCGAGTGGCCGCAGCGAGACTGAAAGAACTGATTCTGCGGCAGGCGACTGACGGGCGGGTCGAGAACCTGGCGGGACAGACCGGGTTGAAGAAACTGGCGGCTGTGCTGTCAGCGGTCGACGTCGTGGTGACAAACGACAGCGGGCCAATGCACTTGGCCGCTGCGGTCGAAACTCCTGTGGTCGGTGTGTTCACCTGTACCACGGCCCGACGGTCTGGTCCGCCGGGAGATCGGCATGTTCTGATCGAGACATCGGTGACCTGCGGGGGCAGTTATCACAAGCGCTGTCCTCATCGCGGAGACCGTCACCTGGCCTGCCTGCAGGATGTGTCGGCCGCCGAAGCCTGCGAGGGACTCGATCGACTGCTTGGGGACGTTCCGGCGATCGTGCGGACGAAAGTGGCTTAGGGACTATCTGTTATCCCAACAGCCTGATGGCCTGTCCCGCGGTTGCCAGGTCGGGCCAGACGCCGCATTGGCTTCCGGCCAGCAACGCCGTGCCGAACGCCGCCTCCTGGTCGTGTTCGGCCAGCACCACCGGCATGTCAAATCGCCGTTCGATGCTCTCCACCAGCAACGGATTCTGTCTCATTCCGTTCCCGGATCCGACAATTCGCACACAGTTGGCCGGGCGGGCCTGGTCGGCATTTTCGAAGAACCAGGCGAAGCCGTCAGCGATGCCGTTGAGCACGGCGCGGGCGACATGTCCGGGGGTGAAGTTCTGGAACGTGATCCCTTCGAACCGACCCCGCACCGTTGGTTGACGCCGTGTTCCGCGAAACAACGGTTCGCAAACCAGGCCGTCGGCGTCAGGAGAAACGGAGGCGGCCGATTCGGCAAGCTGTGAATAAATTGCCTCGGCCGACAACGGTGTCCCGAAAGTGTCCAGCCAGCCGCCGACGGCCTGGTTCACCCACGCGTAGGCGTCGCCGCCGGCCAGGCCGGCTCCAACCAGCATGAAGCGATTTTGAGGCAGATAACGGGTGTCCATTGATGGCACGTGACAGAATTCCGGGACGGGCCAGTTGATCTGGCCACCAGTGCCGACGTTGATCTGGATCGCCGGTTCGCCAACCGGCAGGCTGCCCAGTACTGCCGCCTGGTTGTCGCCGATTGCCCCACAGATTGGCAGGCCGGCCGGCAACCCGGTCTCTGCGGCCCACTCCGGGACCAGCGTGCCGATCACCGTGCCACTTTCGACCACCCCGGGCAACCATTCTCGAGGGATGTGGCCACTGTCCAGCAGCGGATCGCTCCAGCGATCCTCAACGAGGTTGAAGACGCCGGAGGCCGCCGCGTTGCTGCGATCTGTCACGATCGCCGTGTCGGTCAACTCGGCTGCCACCCAGTCGGCCAGGAACGTGGCTCCGGCGGTTTCCGAAGGGACCGAGTCGCTGCCGATGAGTGTTGCCAGGGTGACTCCCAGGTATCCGGGGGCCGGTTTGCAGCCGGTCTGTGCCAGGTCCGCGTCTTCACAAGCGGCCAGGTACGTCTCCAGCCAGCTTGCGGCGGGATCAACTGGTGAGTCGATTGTGGCGGGTTCGTTGGCGCGACGATCCTGCCAGGTGATCAAGTGGGTCAGCGGACGACGTGAGGGGCCGGTCAGAAGCACACCATGCATCTGGCCGGTCAGCCCCAGGCCCGCCGGGGTTCCGGGCAGATCACGTGCCAACTCCGAAAGAACGTCGACGATGATGCCGAGAATGTGCGTCGGATCCTGCTCGGCGTGACCGGAAGGCAGGCCGAGCTGGGTGGCGGTGTTCGGGCGTTGAACGCGTGTGACGATCTGGCCGTCGGGATCGACGGCAATCGCCGCGATTGAACTGGTTCCAAGATCCAGGGCGAGGGAGAGCAACATGGATGAGGTTGAGACGGGGGCGGGCTGTGTTGTTCGTCCGGCAGCGGGTGCGTAGAGTGACTATATCACGTCGAAACCGGAGCCCCATCAATGCGTCTGTCTGCGAGTCTTGAATTGTGTGTCTGCGTGCTGGTCGCCGGCCTGCTGGTCGGCGAGGCCGGAGCGGCTGATTCTCCGGCCTTTCGCGGGGTCCGTGGCGACGGCCATTCGGATGAGCAGGTGCCGGTCAAGTGGAGCGCTGAGAAGAACGTCAAGTGGCGGATCGCATTGCCATTCCCCGGTCACAGCACTCCGGTCATTTCGCGAGGGCGGGTGTTCTTGACCTGTGCCGACGTCAACGGCAAACAGCGTGGCCTCTACTGTTTCGACCGTCAGACGGGCAAGCAGGTCTGGAAGCGGGTCGTGTCGTTCGGAAAAGTTGAGCCGACCCACAAGACCAACCCCTACGGTGCGTCGTCACCGGTCACCGATGGCAAGCGGGTGGTTGTCTGGCACGGTTCGGCCGGCCTGTTCTGTTATGACCACGCCGGCAAGTTGTTGTGGAAGCACGATCCCGGCGACGTGTTGCACATCTGGGGTTATGCATCGTCCCCGGTGATCTACAACGACCGGGTGTTCTTGCATCACGGTCCGGGGGTGGAATCGTTCATGATCTCCCTGGAACTGGCCACCGGGAAAGTCCTGTGGAAGACCCGAGAGGCCGGCGGGGCCAACGATCGCGATCCACGGATGGTGGCTTCGTTCAGCACGCCCGTGGTTGCCAGTGTGGGCGGCGTCGACCAGTTGATCTGCAGCATGCCGACCAGGGTGGCCGGGTTTGATCCGGGAACGGGTGAGGTGCTGTGGAGTATCGCCGGCCTCCCGTCACCACGGGGCGACCTGGTGTACACATCTCCGTTGATTGCCGGAAACGTCGGGATTGCGATGGGCGGTTACCAGGGGCCGCGGATGGGCTTCCGGCTTGGCGGAAGTGGTGATGTGACCAAGACGCATCGCTTGTGGCGGGTGGAAGAGAAACAACCTCAGAGGATCGGGTCGGGTGTGGTCGTGGGAGATCACGTCTACATCGCCAACGCCGGCCCGGGGACCATCGAGTGCATCTCGGTCAAGACGGGCAAAGTGGCATGGAAGGACCGTCTGCCGTCGGGCAATGCCTGGGGGTCGACGGTGCGAGCCGGTGACTACCTGTACGTGACCGACCAGGGGGCGACCACGCACGTGTTCCGTCCATCGCCGAAGAAATTCGAACTGGTCTCCAGCAACGGCCTGGGGCCAGGCGAGAAGAGCAATTCGACTCCGGCCTTCTCCGACGGCGAGATCTTCCTGAGGACACACAGCAGCCTGTTCTGCATCGCCGGACCCAAGTGATCCTCGTCGGGCAATCGCCGGTCCTCACTCGCTGCGAAAGGTCGAGTGACAGTCGGCGCAGGCCTTGGCGGACTGGAGATACAGCGGCTTGATTTTAGTCTTGTCGCCGGCCCGAAAAGCCCTCGCGGTGGCGGCGGCGTTCGTCTGGAAATTCGACGAGAAGTTCTGCCAGGCGGGCAACTGGGACTTTTGTTTGACCTCGTGAGTGTCGGAGAGGATGACCAGTCCCAGCAGGCTCATTGTCGCGGCATTGCGTGCGGCGAGATTGGGGTCACGCGTTTGTCGGACTGCCCGCCTCAGTCGGCTGTTACGAGAGTTGAGTTCCTCCATGACGTGATGGAGCGAAATCAGTCCGGTCCAAGGCCGCTTGGCCGACCCGACCGGTTGGGCCTGTCCGAGAACCGCTTGTGTGAGTCTGGGAACTGTCGCGAGCGCCTCGCCGTGTGTTTTGCTCGCGGAAAGCTTCAGGGCGGTATCTCGCAACGTCGGTCCGTGGATCGGCAGCCGGTCCGCTTTTTCCGCGGTGGTCAGTTTGCTGTCGTGCGAGGCCAGTGCCTGCCCGATCACGGCCAGCATGCCGGCGGCTCGCGGCAGTTCATGCTTGGCCGAGTCTGCGTAGGACTTTCTGGTGTCCAGGTACTGCTTGACGAGAGACAGTTGGAGAACGGCTTCGTTCTGGAGGTCGGAGATTGAGATGATCTCGGAAAGCTTCTGGGGTCGGCGGGCGGGGGGCTTGGTTGATGTCATGCCCAGGCAGGCGACAGTCCCAAACAGCACGGTGAGCACTATCGGGGTGGTTGAAGTGAGGCGGAGCAGGGGGGACATGACGACACTCCGTGGCGACTCGAGATGAGGTCGGCGAAAAATCAGTCTGGTGCGAGTCCGTGACGGGTGTCAAGGCGTGTGGGATGACGGTCCCGGGAGGTTCACACGAACCAGCACGATTGTCCGGACACCGTGCACGGACCATTCCCATTCCGCCGCTCCGTGCAGAAAACGAGATCCGGACGGGTGAGCTCGGGGGTCCATCAACCGCCCCATCCGGGCGTACATCACCATGTAGTCCGCCTCGTTGGTCCCCACCAGTTGGATGTCGTCACGAAGATGTCCCCAGCTCTTGAGCATCTGCTTGCCATAATGTTCGGGAAAAAACGTCAACCGGGCCCCTTGTGGCAGGTGCTCCTGCATCTGGTCGAGTGCCTCCCGATTGAACAATTCCCACCAGTAGCTGACCTCGTGAAGGGGCCGTCGTGGTTCCGGCAGCGAGTGCCCCAGGGGGACGGGCCGAGTGGCTTCGGTGAAGCCGCCGACCAGCGAGTTGTAGTAGGACAGTCCGGCGGGGTGAATGGTGGCGTTGGTCCCGATGGCGACGAAAACCAGCACGCCGGCGGCGATCCAGGGGATTTTGGGTCGATGGTCTCCGATCCAACGCAGCCGCAGGCGTTCAAACCCCCCCGCTGCCAGGAAAGCGGCAAAGTAGAAGGCGGGACGGTAGAGCCGGGTGCCGTCGTGAGCGGGAGTGCCGGGCAGCATCACGACGAGGGGCAATACGGCTGCCGCGATCAGCCACAGTCCCTCCAGTGCCATTCCGGGACGCGCCGGCGTGGCTCGGCCACGCCCGGCCCGACGGGCCAGCCCGATCGCCAGAAGCGACAGGGACCAGCCGGTCACTTCAACCAGGACCAGCACAACGACCCACGGTGGTGTCGTGATGCTGCTCAACAACGGCACACTGTGCCAGGGGACCGGAACCGGACGGGCTCCCGGAACGAGCTCGGCCTGGAAGACATGCCCCAGGTAGTAGACGTCGATCTTCCAGCCGACCGGGTCGTTGAGCAGCAGGTCGATGTAGCCGAGAAATCCTCCGATGGGGTTGCTCCACCACGGGGGCATGAGGATCAGTGCGGCCAGTGGGGCCACGGTGACCAGGCAGGCGGCGGCTCGCCAGTGCCGCCGTGGCCCGGTCAAAACACCCCAGGCGACCCAGGCGGGCACGATCAGCCAGAAGGTGGGCTTGGCCATTGCCCCCACACCGGCCAGCAGTCCGAAGACGACCGGCCAACGCCAGGCGGATCCTGACTGCGGTCGGTCTCCCTGGCGGCTCTTCCAGAGGGCCCAGCAGGCCAGGACCTGAAATGATGCGACCAGCGGGTCGATGCTCATCAGCAGCGCGTGCGCCCACAGCCGTGGCATGCCAATCAGTGCCGCGACGGCTATGACGGCAGCGGTTGAGGACAATTCGTCGCGAACCCACGAGAAAACGACTCCGCAGGTGACCGCCAGCACCACCAGGTTGCCCCAGCGATAGGAGTGGGGCGGGGAGTCGAACAGCCCCAGCGTAAAATGTCCCAGCGAACCGATCAGGCTGACCAGTGGCAGGTTCTTGCTTTCCTGACGCGCGTAGTACCAGCCCTCGGCCAGGCGGTCCTCGGCGAATGCGGCACCCGGGCCGTGTGCGAAGAGGTCTCCGAACCACGCGTGGATTCTCTGACTGTTGTCGATGTAGCGTGGCTCGTCGGTTGTCAGGCCCAGGTCGCGGACGGACCAGGCCGATGCCACCAGGCAGGCCAGGGTCACGCCGAGTGGGGCGAACTGCTGTAGTCGGTTCGGTTGGCGTGGAGTGTCCTGGGACGGGGGGCCAGTTTCGGCCGCGTCGCCGACGGGAGTCACGAGGAGGACTCCGGATCGTCCGTCTCCATGGGGGCGGTGGGACCCCGGACCAACTGGTCGTCGAAGTAATTGATTCCCATGCCAGCGTCGATCACCAATCCCTGTGCGTTGATTCCCGAGGAGCGGGGAGAGAGCAGGAAGGCCACGGCGGCGGCGACTTCATCGGTCTGCACGGCCTGTTTTCGGAGCGTAGCCTGTTCGGCATAGAGGTAGCTGTCGACATAACCCGGGATGCCGGCTGATGCGGATGTCTTGAGCAGGCCCGGGCAGACGGCGTTGAAGCGAACCCGGCTGAAAGACGAGAAGCTCTTGGCCAGAAAGCAGACCGAGGAGTCCAGTGCGGCCTTGACCGGCGCCATGTACCCGTAGTTCTCGGCGGTCATGCGAGTGGTTGATATCGATATGGTGACAACACTGCCGTGGTCGGGGTCCAGGAGGTCGCGGAGCGCGTTGGATACGGCTACCAGCGAGAAGCAACTGATGTCGACGGCTTCGAGGAATGCGGCTCGAGGTGTCTCATGAAATGGCAACCAGCCGGCCGAATAGTCAGCGAAGGCGATCGAGTGGACGACCCCGTGAAGCCTGTCGGAGACCGAGGCGACCTCCGTGGCCAACCGTTGGATGTCCGCGGGTTGCTGAACATCACAGGTGATCACCACCGCGTCACTGCCGGCCAGTTCGCGGACGGTTTCGGCACGCTCGGCACTGCGAACCGCGTAGATCACCCGCCCGCCCGCATCGGTCAGCATCTGTGCGACGTGCCATGCGACGCTTCTGCGATTGGCGACCCCCATCACCAGGACGTCGCGGCCGGCGAGGTCGAGAAAGTCGGCGGGCATGATGCGCGACACTGTGACACAAACCCCCGAGGAACGCAACGGGCGCCTCGCAACGGCCGGTGTGGCGTTGACGCATCCGCAGATGGCCCTGAGAATCAGAGATGGAGCCGGTGTCTGATGCGGTCGTGAGTCGAGTCGCTGGCCGAACCAAAATGCCCGCGGGACCGAAACGGTGTTGGGAAGCCAGATACGTAAACAGACCCTGGCGGTCGTCTGCCGCAACCTGGCCACCATGCTCTACTCGGGCGTTCCGGTGGTTCGGGCCCTGGATGTGGCCGGCAGAAAGGCCGGCGATTCGCTTTGCAGAGAGGTGTTCACCGACATCGCCCAGCAGGTGCGTGCGGGCGAGGAACTCTCGGACGGGATGGCACGGCACGGCCGGCGGTTTCCTGAATTGGTCATCGACATGGTCCGCCTGTCCGAGCACAGTGGGGCTTTGCCGGAGGTGCTGGAACACCTGGCCGAACACTTCGAGAACATCGTGGCGCTGCGACGGAAGTTTCTCTCTCAGATCACCTGGCCGGTGATCCAGTTCGTTGCTGCCACCGGGGTGGTGTCGCTGGTCATTTTTGTGCTGGGCATGTTGCCGGGGGGAGAGGCCGTGTCGGAGATCACCTTCGGTCTTCGCGGTGCGGGGGGGGCGATCACGTTCCTGGCGATTGTCTACGGCACGCTGGCGATGCTGTTTGGCGGTTATCTTGCCGCGTCCTCGGTCGTGACGGCTCGCCAGATCGTCGACCGGATTTCGCTGAGCGTCCCGGTCGTCGGCAAGTGCCAGAGGGCGTTTGCGATTGCTCGGTTTTCGTGGGCCTTTTACCTGACACAACAGACCGGAATGCCGATCCGTCGGAGCCTGCAGGCAACGTTTCAGGCGACCGGGAACGGTGCGTTTCACGCGAAATGCGAATCGGTCTGCCGATCGGTCGAGGAGGGAGACTCACTAACCGTCGCCCTGGCCGAGACGGGATTGTTTCCCCAGGATTTCCTCGAAATGGTCGACGTGGGTGAGACGTCGGGGACGGTTCCCGAACAATTGCACCGGTTGAGTCCGAGGTTTCGCGAGGAGGCTGAACGGGCCCTGTCGTTGCTCTGCGGCGCCATCGCCTGGGCCGTGTGGAGCATCGTGGCGATGTTCATCGTGTTTTTCGTGTTCCGATTCTTCCTGTGGTACGTGGGCCAGATCAACCAGGCACTCGAGGGGCTCCAGTGACCGGTTCCTCGGACGGATTTGCCTTTGAGATCCAAAAGGCCAGTGAGTCGAGTTCGGCGCGTTGCGGCGTGTGGCACACGCCGCACGGAACGGTTGAGACTCCCGCGTTCATGCCGGTGGGCACTCGGGGGACGGTGCGTGGGTTGTGGCCGGAACAACTGGTCGAAACCGGGGCCGAGATGGTCCTGGCCAACACCTACCACCTGGCTCTGCGGCCGGGAGCCGAGGTGGTCGAGGAACTGGGAGGATTACACCGGTTCATGCAGTGGGATGGACCAATCCTGACCGACAGTGGTGGCTTCCAGGTCTTCAGTCTCGCCGAGATGGCCCGATTGACCGACGACGGAGTCTCGTTCAAGTCACACATCGATGGCAGTTGGCTCGAGTTGACCCCCGAGCGGGCGGTGTCCATCCAGGAACAGTTGGGGGCCGACTGCATCATGTGCCTGGACGAGTGTCCGTCTCACGAGGTGCCGATCGAGAAGCTCAGGCAGGCCGTTGATCGAACCACCGACTGGGCTCGCCGCTGCCGGGACGCTCAGAAGCGGACCGACCAGGCACTGATGGGAATCATCCAGGGAGGGACGGACCCGGCCGAGCGGGAACGGTCGGCCGAGGGTTTGCTGAAACTGGAATTTCCGGGGTACGCGATTGGCGGGCTCAGCGTGGGGGAATCACCCGAATCGATGTACAAGACACTGGACGTGACCACGCCGATGTTGCCGACGGATCGACCGCGGTACCTGATGGGCGTGGGCACTCCCAGGGACCTGTTCGAGGCGGTGGTCCGCGGGATCGACCTGTTTGACTGCGTGATGCCGACTCGCAATGGGCGCAGCGCGTCGGCGTTTACCGTCGAGGGTGAAGTGAGACTGAAGAATCGGAAGTACCGTACTGACGAGAGGCCCCTGGACCCCGGCTGTGAATGCCGGGTGTGTACGCGATTCAGTCGCGGCTACCTTCGCCATCTGTTCTTGTCACGGGAGATGTTGGGGCCGATCCTGGTCTCCTACCATAACCTCGTGTTCTACCAGAACTTCCTGCGATCGCTACGGGACGCGATCCGGTCCGATCGGCTCGATGAGTTTCGATCGCTTCACCTTGCTGAGGTTCCGGCATCTCTTTAGACTACGGGTTTGGACCGTCCTGCGGGGCGGGCAAAGTGCTAAGAAAACGACCGGAGAGGCTGCACGGGCCGGATTCTTGTCGCGGGTTTTGGACCCGGGACATCCGGCTGGCCAGTGGTGACCGGTCGAGCGACGACGGGGTTCAACGGATGCTGTCAAAGGTGAAAGGGATGCGGTCGTACGGCGTCGTGGCGACCTGTGTTGCCGCGGTTTTCGTGTTGGCGTTCGTCCCGGTGGTGCTCGCACAGGACGAGACACCCGCGGAAGGTCCTGCGACGGATGCCAGTGCAGCGGCGGCCGGAGAGTCGCCCGCGTCAAGCGACGAGGCTGGTGCGGGTGACACGTCAACTGCGGAGACGGATTCCGCCAGTCCGGATCCAGCGGCCAATCCCGATGCCCCGGCAGCAAATCAGGCGGAACCACCGTCGATGACGGACATGCTGGTCCCGATCATCGGGATGGGGCTGATTTTCTACTTCATTGTGCTGGCTCCACAGAAGAAGGCCCGCAAGAAACAGCAGGCGGTGGTGGAGTCACTTCAGAAACACGATCGGGTGGTTTCCATTGGCGGAATCGTCGGTACGATCGTCTCGTTTGACACGTCCAGTGACGAGGTGATTCTGGAAGTGGCCCCCGAGACGCATATCAGGATGCTGCGTCGGAGCATCCAGGGGCCTAAGGCCCTGGGTTCTGACGAGGATGGTGCGGGAGACAAGGTCGGGAAGTAAACTCGGTATCGGTCGGGCCGCGACAGACAAGGACAGATAGACGCGATGGATCAACTTGGAATTCCCCTGATTCTGGCCAAGATCCCCGTTTGGGGCGCCGGTGTGTGTTTCGTTCTGACCGTGGTTGGCGGCTACGTTGCGTCGCGGTGGTGCGAAAAGCAGGAGGCATTTGCCGAAAGTCATGTGACGATGGGCGTGCTGGCGTTTGCGGGCCTGGTCGCACTGGGTTCTATGGTCCCCGGCCTGTTCTTCGACCTGGATACCGGCGGCCGGTTTTTGCTGGGGCTGGGTCTGGGGGTGTTTGGCCTGGGGGGATGGCTGGGGTCCCGCGACATGCTCAAGGGGCAACTGGTGGCGGCGATGTGCCTGCTTTACGTGGCCGTTTCGGTGGCGGTATTCGTCTGGCAGCCGCAGTGGTACTTCGGCAGTGGTACCGGGACGAGGGCTGTCCTGCTGATTGCTGCGACGTTCGTCGTTCCGTTGAGCCTCGGACACTTGTTGGCGATGGCAATGAAGATGGAAGACTTCTCGTGGCGGATCGGCGTCGTGCTGACGACGGTCACGCTAGCCTTGTGGCCGATGGCCAAGGGCGTGGTTGTGCAGGCCGCCGACAAGTGGATCCACGATGCGGCGGTCCAAAAATGGCAGGCGGGCAATGACAGTTACAAGGTCACAGACGGGGTCGTGAAGACCCTGGGGGAAAAACTGCCCAGGCTGACCGTCCATTATTCCGAAGGCGGCAAGATGCCTGATGCCAAGCCGGGGGCGTCGGCGGTGATGCGGTCTGGCGGCGATGCGGCGAACAAAAAGTCGGATGAACCGGATGAAAAGTGATCGGAACCGATCTGTGAGCGGATTCACGATGAACAGGCGGGTAGGGAGCGGCACGATGGACCGTTGGTGGGCGTTGGCCTGTGTTCCGGCTCTGTGGCTGGTACTGGCCGTGGCCGGGTGCAGTGACACCGATCCGATGATCAAGCTCCGCCGGGCCGGAGCGGTGATTGAGCATGATGACGAACGGGTGAAGGTCGAGCGGGTGGTGTTGTCTCAATCGGCGACCCCCGATCAGCTGGACGAACAGTTGAAAGACCTGGCCCGTGTGCCGCGCGTCCTGATGCTGGACCTTTCGGGGACCCAAGTCCAGGACGAGCAGGTCAAGCAACTTGCCGCACTCGATGAACTCCAGACGCTGGATCTTTCGGATACCGCCGTCACCGACGAAGGACTCAAGGTCCTGGCCAGCCTGACCAGCCTCCGCAAGCTGACACTCTCCAACACCCGGGTCACCGACGGTGGTCTTTCCGAGCACATTCCCGAATTCCCTGCGCTGGAAACGCTGGAAATTTCTCGATTGAAGGAGCCCCAGCGAGAATCCGGGGTGGTCGAGGGGGGTGGAGTTCTCGAGAAGTTTTTCTCCGGAATCAAGCTGGGCATCGACCTGGCTGGTGGAGCGAACCTGATCCTGGAGGTGGATCAAGGGAAACTGGACGAGCAAGAAAAGAAACTGACGGCCGACGTGATGTCGCAAATGGCCACCTCGATCAACAAACGGGCCAATCCCGGTGGCAATAAGGAGCTGACCGTACGCCCATTGGGGACGAATCGGATTGAGGTGATCATTCCCAAGGCGGACCCGCAGGTTGTTGAACAGACGAAGCGGATGATGACCCGACTGGGGAGTCTCGAGTTGGCGATCCTGGCCAACAGCCAGGATATGAAATTTCAGGACCTGGTCAGGCGAGCCCAGGAGTTGCCCGACGACAAGACACGGGTCATCACCGAAGTCGCCCAGCAGGACGGTTCCACACGCTCACGAGTGGATGGGGCATGGTTGCCCATTTCCGAGGACGGTCGGGATGTTCAGAATTCTACGAACCGGTTGGTGTTCAAGAAGCGGCCCAACCTGCAGGGGCAACCTGTCGATCACGTGCTCGTGTCCTACGAGGACGAAAACCTGCGGGTGACGGGTGAACATCTCAACAACGTCTATCAGACCAACGACGAAAACGGTCGATTGGCCGTAGGCTTCCGTTTGAATTACGGGGGCGCCAACCGGTTTTCGGATCTGACCGGCCGCAACGAGCCCGACAGGGCCGCGGGATTTTATCGACACCTTGCGATCATTCTCGACGGCGAGGTGTTCTCGGCACCGACGCTCAACGAACGCATCAGTGACAGCGGACAGATCTCGGGTGATTTCACCCATGAGGAGATCAACGAACTGATCGGCGTGCTCAAGGCCGGGGCACTCGAAGTCCCTCTAAAGAAGGAGCCGGTCAGCGAACTGACGATTTCTCCCACCCTGGGCAGCGATGTGCAGAAGAAGGGCGTGGCGGCCATCGGGATCGCATCGCTTGCGGTTGTCATCTTCATGATCGGTTATTACCGATTCTCGGGCATCGTGGCCGTGGTT
>DLVV01000005.1:0-7378 GCA_003445035.1 Planctomycetaceae bacterium
CTATTGGGAGGCAACGGTGACGACACTCTCGAATCGGGCTCGGGGCTCGACACGCTCGAGGGTGGCACCGGCACCGACCGCGTCAAGGTCTCCGGTGACGGCGACTTCGTCATCACCGACACCACCTTCACCGGACCGGCGACGACCAGCTCGATGGCCGAAATCGAGGCGGTCGACATCCTGGCAGGTCCAGGCGACAACATTCTCGACGCCAGCAATTTCAGCGGAAACACCACCCTGTGGGGCGGCGGTGGTCGTGACGTGATCACCGGAGGAATCGGCAACGACTGGCTCAACGGCAACGACGGCGAGGACGAGCTCAACGGTGGTGGTGGCATCGACCTGATCCACGGTGGCGCGGGATCCGATCTGCTCTTCGGGGGGGATGGCGACGACACGATCAACGGCGAAGCCGGCGACGACACGATCGACGGTGGCGGCGGCAACGACCACCTCGTCGGAGAGGACGGCCACGATCGGCTACTGGGCCGGGACGGCGATGACTCGCTCTACGGCGGAACCGGCAACGACGAACTGCTCGGACACGCCGGTCGAGATCGGCTCAACGGCGAATCCGGCAACGACACGCTGCTGGGAGACCTGGACCCGGATACCCTGTGGGGCGGCAATGGCAACGACGTGATCTCCGGAGATGACGACAACGATCGCCTCTACGGGCAATCGGGCAACGACACCCTGCTGGGAGCCGCCGGTGACGACAGGATGCAGGGGGGATCCGACCGGGACGTCCTGTCCGGCGGAGACGGGGACGACACGCTCAACGGCCAGAAGGACTACGACACGCTGATGGGCGGAGAGGGCCGCGACCGTTTCAACTCGTTTGATTCCACCGCCGTGGTCAACGAACTGTTCGCGCTGCCGGATGAACTCTTCACGGCAATCGACCGGGTGCGGAACGGCTAAGACGTTTCGGGGGCGTGATTGGATTCAACGACCTCGAAGACGTACCCGTTGGGGTCACGAAAGAAGAACCGCTGGAACGGGGTGGCCCGTTCCGCATCGATCAGTTCGGCCCCGTGTTCCTGCAGCCGTTGCCTGAGTGATCCGAAGCCCTCCAGGGGCCAGGTCACGGCAATGTGGCGGCCGAACTCGCGTTCGAAGGGCGACACCTCGAAATCGGCCACTTCCAGGAGATGCAATTCCTGGTCGTCGGCAATCTGCAGCCAGGCCGAACCCATCAGCAGGTTGCCCGGCCGATCGATGGGCTGCCAGTCGAGCGTCGCCTGAAAGAACGCCGCCGTCGCCACCACATCTCGGGTGGCCAGCGTGCAGTGAGCCAGTGGCATGGTGTCCTCCGGAGCACTCGAGGGGAATCGTCGGGACCACGGTCCCAGGTGACGAACACGTGGCAACAGCATACGCAAACCGTCTCCGGAATCTCCGCTGCCACAGAAGAAAACCGTCTCGAAACGGCTCTCCGAAGCTTCTGGTCCACGAAAACGGAATCGGTCCGCGCCACCCTCTTTCAACGGTTGTGCGGACTGTACGGCCGGTTTCGATCGTGATCGGGCGATTCCCCGGGCACAGGACTTCTTGCCGTCAACGGCCACAGCGCCCGGATCCGATCTCTACACCGGGTCGTGCCACTTCCACGGTTCGCCCGTCCTCACAGCCGTCACGATCCCCGACATATCACTCACGATCGGCCACCAAGATGCTTCGTCTCACTTCACGTACCGCCTGGTTGCTCGTCCTGTTCCTTGCGATCGCCGTTGCCGCTCCCGCGGCCAACGTTCTTCGCCTCTCCTCCGCGGTCGTCCCCGGAACGGGGCTGAAGATCGAGGAAATGGGTGACGACTTCGAGGCCTCGGACTGGAAGTGGCATCCCAACGGTCCGAAGGCCAGCCGGAACCTGGACCGTCGCGAGAGACTGCCCGGGGGAGTCAGCGAGAACGAGCTGTGGTACGAGAGCACCTACCGCGGTCGACCTGACCTGGTCCGTCGGGTGGGCACCCCGCTGGGCGGCGTGTTCGGCAGCAAGGGCTCACTGCTGATTCGCACACTGCACAGCGGCGTCCCGGGACGAAGGACCCGCACCAGCCAGCAGGACGACCTGATCTTCGGTGGCGGTTCGCGATTCGGCACCTTTATCGACGTCAAGCACCGTCCGAACTTCCAGGTCCACGTTTACCTGCCGCCGTGGAAGTACTGGGACAAGATCACCGACACGTCGCTGGGCATCCGCTGCGACATCGAGGGACGCCCCTGGAAGACCCTGACCAAGAAGCTGTTCACCAACAGGATCTCGAGCCAGACGAAAACCTACTGGCCGGGATTCTTCATCCAGTTCAACAGTCCCGACGATCCGCGTTACGGTTTTTCGGAGCCCTCGGCGTTGATCATCATGCGTGCCGACGAGCGGGGCGAAGACGTGGTGGGGCCCGAAATCAAGCGGACCGGGTGGTGGACATTCGGGATGTCATTCACACCCGACGGCCGGGTCCACTACTACGCCTCTCCGGGTGTGGACCGGCTGAAGAGCAGGGACCGCATCGGCAGCTTCTTCCCGTACAGCTGCCGGGCCCGGAAGTTCAACTCGTTCTTCTTCAACGTCATCAGCCGCAACGACGCCAAGCACTGGTCGACCCCCTGGGTGATCGACAACCCCTATGTCCACGTGGCGACCCGGTCGTCGCTGGCCCGGAAGAGCCGTTCGTCCCGGACCCGTTAGAGCAGCCGGAGATCGCAGGCCGGGCCGCTGAGAATTCCGGACGGATCACTCGGCCGCCAGCGACTTCAGCCTCAGCACGATCAACCCCAGCAGCACCGCCACGGCGACACTGCAGGCATAGATCGTCGGCAACGCCATCGCCCCCTCTCTTCCGGTCACCGAACCGACTGCCACCGTCGGCACCCAAAGCAACGGGACCCCGCAACCGCCCACGACAACCATCAGGGCCAGGGCCAGCGGCAGTGCGCCCCAGCGAACGTAAAGGCTCAGCAACATCACCAGGTGCACGAACACCAGGTAGACCAGGCCGGCGATCCAGGCTTCGTATGCTCCCGCCAGTCGAACAGCGACGGACCTGTCGACCAGGAATCCGGCCAGCAGCCAGAGCGCGGCAGGCGACAGGCCCAGGGCACAACCCACGAGCTTCTCGACGACAATCCGCCAGATCGGGACCGGGAAACCCAGGGTCACTCCCAGGGTGTGGTGTTTGCGTTCGTCGTGAAAAACACGAGAGGCGAACACGGCCGCTTCGATAGACATCGCGAACAGCAGGAACACCGTCAACGGAACCACCGAGTCTCTCAGCCAATGCTCGTTGTTCGCGGCGTAAAATAACCATTCACTGCAGCCAACGAACACGCCGTAGCCCAGGGTCTTCAGGACGAAATAGACCAGGCCTCCTGTCGTGAAGTGAAACTCCTTCCAGGCGATTGCCATCCGCCACGTTCTGCCGGCGGCCAATCTCCGAGGCAGCCGCAACCGCTTCTGCCGGCGACGGACACTTTTTGTGGCGACGGGTCCCCGGGGAGGAACGCCGGTCAACGCCGTCCTGGTGGCAGGAATGAAGACGCACCAGGCCAGTCCAAACAGAGACGCGGCAGCGCCGAGATCCACCAGGACCTGGCCGCTGATCACCGATTCGGCAAAACCGCTGCTGCCGATCGTCTGCAGTCGCGTCACGATGTTCAGGCTGTCGAAAGCATCCGTCCACTCCCTCATGACGGCCCGGGACACGACGTCACCAACCCAGTCCGTCTCACGCAACCAGTTGGCCACAGAACTCGGGCCGCCTTCCTCCGGGCCGAACAGATGAACCCGGACGTAGGCCACCGTCACGAGCACCAGCCTCAGGACCAGTTGGCGACCGAGAACCAACCCCAGCACCAGGAACGTCACTCCTCCGGCATTGCCCGAACGGCGACAAATGACACTGGCCAACAGCGCGATGTTGGCCGCCAGGGCCAGGAAAGCCGCGAGAGCGACGTAACCGGCCACGATCTGGGTGAAGGTCACCCCTCCCAGCACAATGGCCATCAACGCGAACGGAAACTGCACGACCAGCAGCAGGGCCGTGCTGAACTGTCGACTGGCCGACTTGCCCAACAACATCGCCAGCGGACTGACACCGGCCAACAACAGGAGCCCCAGCGTGCCTTCCTCCTTCTCCTCGGTGATCGCCGTGGCAAGGAAACTGGCCGCTGCCAGCACGATCAAGGCGAAATTCAGCCACAGGATGTTGCTGAAGAAAAACAGGCCGGGAGCGCCGAGCGAGAGACTGCGGATGTGGGCGATGACCAGGCTGCACAGGATCAGTCCGGCAAACAGCATCCGGAACAGGTGAGGAGACATGCGACGGGCATCAGTCCGCATCGCCCGGTGAAACATCGCTGCCGTGCTTCCGGGCATCAGTCGACCCCCCCGCTGGTCAACGAGAGGAACGCTTCGTTGAGTCGATTGCGGTCGCGAACGAACGCCTCGACCACCGTCCCATGTTGGACGAGCGTGGCAAGCAGCTCGCCAAAATTGGTCTCGGTGGTCCGACACACCACCTGCCACGCTGCCGAAGATTCCAACGACACCACGTCGACCACTCCCTGGTGACTGGCCAACAACCGACCGATCCCCTCGTCCTCGTGTTCCAATCGCAACTGGTAACACGCCAACTCGTCGTCCGATCCGGGCAACTCATCAATCGGCCCGTGGAAACAGACATCGCCGCGGTCCAGCACCGTGACGCTGTCGCAGTGATCTCCGATTTCGGTGAGGACGTGAGAACTGACCAGGACCGTCCTGCCGCTGTCACTCAGGCCGCGCATCAACGTCATCAACTCGGAACGGGCTCGGGGATCGAGCCCCGCCGCTGGTTCATCGAAGATCAACAACTCGGGATCATGGACCAGCACCCGGGCAATCCCCACCCGGCGTTGTTCTCCGCGAGAAAGCGTGCCGACCTGGGTATCCCTGTGAGCCTCCAATCTCACCGTCTCGAGCACAGTGGCGATCGCGTTGTCACGTTCACCTCGGGTTCGCCCGTGAACGGCACCACAGAAATCGAGCATCTCGAAGACGGTCAACTGCCGATACCCAACGGGATCCTCGGCCAGGTAACCCACCCGCCGGCGAATCGGCAGGGAGTCCTCGGAAATGTCCATCCCCAGCACCTGCACCAACCCCGACTGGGACTCCAGCAGCGTGGACAGGATCTTCATCAACGTCGACTTGCCGGCTCCGTTGGGACCCACCAGTCCGTGCAGGCAACCGACCGGAACCTGCAGGTCAATCGATCTCAGTGCACGACGCTCGTCAAAAGCGTGACTGAGACCCGAGACCGAGACCGCCGGAACCGGCTCAACCGATGGATCCCGGACCGGTCGTGTCATTGGGAAACCGCCACCTGCAGGTCCCAGGTGTGCAACACGCGACCCACCTGGTTGGCCGTCTCGTCGACCTGCACCGCCAATCGGTCCGTTGCCGGAGCGTAGACGAAAACCCGGATGCGATCCGGAGGCAGGCTGAAGTGGGCCGCTTTCACACGGTCCACGAAACCCAGGCTCCGCAGGACCAGGTTCTCAAAAATTTCGTCAAAGACTTCGGTGACCTCGCGACGCTGTTCCAATTCAGGGTCAATCAACAGGGCCGTTTTCCTCTTTCGTCGAAAACTCGACGGAGCCCGGACAACAGCCGCACCGTCGAACTGCAGTCGTCCGTCCCGGTGGACCAGCGGGAAGCGGTGTCCCCCGACCATCACCGACGCCCGGTCGACCGTTTCGGGGAAACCCTCCCCGGTGGCCAGTACCAGGGACTGCAGCTGCCCCCCCGTGATCTCGACTTCGATCGGCGTCAACCCGATCCCCTCCCCCGGCAACCGGCCATGAACCAGGAACGTGCTTGAGGAGTGCGGCGCCACTTCCGCGGTCAACGAGGCGTCCTCGCCGTGTTGGATCCGGCCGACAAGCTTCTCGAAGTTCTGCGCGGTCGAATAGAGCCGCGCTCGTCCCTGGTGAGTGAACCGGTATTCACCACCTCGGGTTGCCGCCGCCTCGACCCACTGCTGGTACTCGAGATCTCCACCGGTGAGGTGACGGGCCACGGTGGCCGTGCGGACCGTCAACTTCACAGCGTCTTCACGACGTCCGACCAGATAGAAGATCAGGCTGAAGCTGGCGACGGTGACACCGAGCATTCCCAGCACGGCACGAAAATCCCGGCCTCCCTGCCCGTAGACGAATCCCCCGGGGAACAATACCGCCATGTAGACCACGCAGCAGATGTAGATCAGGATCCAGTTTCGGCTCGGCCTTGTCATACTCCGCAACTTGCTGAAGATTCCCTGATCATCGAGTGGGACCAACGACTCGACGCTGAACCGCAGCGGCCGGATTCCGGTGACGGTTCGTTGTTGAGTCTCCGACGGCAGGGGCAGCGGGTCGGGAATCTCAGCCACACCGAACGGTTGCCGGATCACCCGTCCGGCTCCGACCCGGGTCAGAACACCTGTGCCGTTGAGCACCTTGAGTTCGGCTCCGAATTCGACCGGACGACCGTCGGGTCCCTTGAGCACATGCAGAGTGCCGCCTCGGCCAAGCCACTCCAGGAACGTGCGGCGACGGGGAACGTCCCAGCGAGGCGAATGATCCAGAAAGACGCTGCCCAGGCCGGTGGTGGCTGTTGAAACGGGTGGAAACCACGACTCGTCCAGTTCTCTCAGCCGCCCAACGGGACCGGTCATTTGCGAAGACCGCTGTAGCAGCACGTTGGCCGGTTCACCGATTCGCAGTCGCAAGCCGCCGGTGTCGAGTTCGCGGCGGGTTCCGTCACTGGAGATCCAGCTCAACCGCCAGTCGTCGAATTCTCCGACCACGTACGGGTAGAAACGGACCGGTCGACGCGTGGCCGGTGAAACAAACACGGGTTGGCGAATCGGGAGACCGACCGGCCAGTAGCCGTTCCGAAGCCTCTGCAGTTCAAGTTCCCCCGCCAGGTCGTCGCCACCGGGGTTGAACACGATGACCGTCAGAGGGTTGAAAGCGGGGGCCACCGCGCGGCCGTCGAACCCCCAGTGAACCGACTCGACTTCGATTTCCCCGGCGACCGCCACCGAAAGGGGCAGAGACAGCCAGGCCACTGCCACCGACAGCACGGCACAAATCCGGGTTGGCCGATCCGATGGTGCCAGGTTCACGGTTGGTCAGCCTCTGCCTCGAATTGCCTTTGGTCTCGACCGGGGATCACACTCAATGGGCTTCTCCGCCACGACGGTCCATTCTGCTGCATCGGTCCTCCGACTGGCAACAGCGACGCTCCATTGGTCGTCGAATCCCGGGTTTGCCGGATGCCGACAGGTCGGCTAGTCTGAAAGCGGTCCCGGTGACGGCCTGCCGGGCCGCCGGTCGCCTGGATTCCGTC
>DLVV01000005.1:7708-11799 GCA_003445035.1 Planctomycetaceae bacterium
CCCACAGCCACGACGAGGCCCCTCATGCGCGGCGTGATTTCGGCCGGACTGCTCGCCTGTCTGTCAGGCCTGTGCGGCGTGATGGGATGCGGGAGCGACGATCCGCAACCGGTCCCGGAGATCACCATCGGCGGAGGATCCGATTCGCCCGATCCCGGTCCCGATGAAACCGCGGCGGAGGCGGTGCCAGCGACCGACGGAGCCGAGTCGACCGAAAAGGCGCTCGAGGCCATCGGAGCGACAATCACCCGCGACTCGGATGGAACGATCCGCTCGATCTCCTGCTATCGCAACAAGCGGTTGACCGATCGCCACCTCGGACACATCGCCGAGTATGACCAACTGGCCGCGCTGGATCTCCGTGCCACCGGGCTGACAGACATCGGCCTGAAACACGTCGCGGGTCTCCAGGGGCTCGAGCAACTTTACCTCGGCGGCACCCAGGTCACCGCCGACGGCCTCGCCAGTCTCAAGGATCTCACCAACCTCAAGGTGCTCAACCTCCAGGATCTGCCGGTCGATGCGCAAAGCTACACCAGTCACCTCGGGGGCCTGGCCAACATCTCACGACTCAATCTCGCCGGCACCGCGTTCGACGACCAGGGGCTGCAGGCCCTGGCCGAATTGAAGAACCTGCAGGCACTGGTCCTTCCCCCAGCAGTCACCGACGCCGGACTTGTCCATCTCGCCGGCCACATCCGGCTCGAGACTCTCGTGCTCGACAAGACCGGTGTGACGGACGAGGGCCTGCCCGCATTGTCTCCCCTGGCCGCACTCAAGCAGCTCTCGCTCCGGAACACGCGGGTGACCCTCGAGGGAATCTGTCGCCTGTCCGCTCCTCGTACCGGACTCAACATCGCCTTTGACCAGGGAACGCTGACCGACGGCGAACTGGTGCTTTTCCGGAACAACGGCGACGACGACCTCGCCGCGGTCGCCGGACTCAACCAACTCAAGGTCCTCAAGCTCGACGACACTTCCGTCAGTGACCCCGGACTGGCTCACCTCTCAAAAATGTTCAACCTCCAGCAACTCGTCCTGCCTCGATCGATCTCCGACAAGGGGCTCATTCACCTCTCACGGCTTTCGGGTCTCAAACGACTCGCGGCACCCGGCCAGAAGATCACCGGGGACGGACTGAAGTCGCTGGAGAGCCTGTCGGCGCTCGAGGAACTCTCCATCGATGACTCACAGGTCGACGACGCCGGGCTGGCTCACCTCGGGCGTTTCGGAAACCTCCAACGCCTCAGTTGCCGCCGCACAAAGATCACCGATTCGGGCCTGAAGCACCTCACCAACCTCTCACTGCTCCAGACACTCCGTTTGGACCACAACCGGATTACCGACAAGGGCCTGGCCCACCTCGCCGGACTCCCCAATCTGCGACGACTGACACTCGTCCGAACACAAATCACCGGATCGGGTCTCGAAACTCTTCGACGACTCACACGACTCGAACTGCTCGACCTGGGCGGAACCACCGTTTCCTCCGCCGACCTCCAATCTCTCAAGGCCGCCCTGCCCGGATGCGAAATCCGGTTTCCCGTGGACCCGCTGGTCTCGGCGTTGCAGGCCAACGGAAACAAGCTGGCCGAGGCACTCGAGCAGGTTGGTTCGATCAAGCAGGATCGCGGCGAAATCACCGCGATCAACGTCAAACAACGTCGGTTCTCCGACACCGCACTCAACCGACTCAGGGGACTCAAACAGGTCGAACGTCTGAGCCTCTCGGGCACCAAGGTCACCGACGACGGCCTGGCCGCCCTGTCCGGCTACGGACGGCTGCGGGAACTCTGGATCGACCAGACACAAATTGGCGACAAGGGCCTGGCAAGGCTCAAGCCACTCAAAAGACTCAGACGAATCCTGGCCCGCGACTGCCAGGTGACCCTGCCGGGAGTCGTGGATCTCTCGCAGGCACTGCCACGGGTCGAGATCTTCTTCACCGGAGGACGCTTCCAGGCCGGTCGACTCGAACTCGACCCTCCCCTGGTCGAAGCTGATCTGTCGAAACTCAACGGGGCGGCCAACATCCGGGTGCTCGACCTGGCCGGCCTGAGTGTCAGTGACAACGCCACCCGTACGCTCAAGGGGCTGCCGGCACTGAAGGAACTCGAATTGACCAACTGCCGGATCACCGACCTGGGCCTGGCAAGGATCGCCGAACTGACGGGCCTCGAAGCCCTGGACCTCTCGGGAACAAGGCTGACCGACATCGGCCTGAAACCGATCGCTCGGCTGACCAACCTCAAGAAGCTCAAGCTGGCCCGTGTTGCGATCGGCAGCAACGGAGTGATTCACCTGGCGAAGCTCGCCAAGCTCGAACACCTTTCACTCGCGGGCACCCGGATCGGGGGCAATTCTCTGGCCCATCTCGCCAAGCTCGACAACCTCACCGTCCTGGACCTCTCCTCGACGTCGATCACTGACAATACGCTCCGGAATCACATCGCGTCCCGAACCGGACTGCGAGCCCTGGGACTCAGAAACACCGGCGTCACCAGCGGCGGAATGAAACATCTCAAACCCCTCAAACAACTCGAGGTCCTTTGGCTTGCCCGCACCGCCATCTCCAATAACGGACTGGCACAACTCGCCTCATTGCAGTCGCTTCGCACACTCGACCTCAGCCACACCCGCATCGACAACACCGCCCGCAATCAACTCAAGAACTTCCAGCAACTCAAGTCGCTGGACCTCTCGGGCACTCTGTTCACCTCGACGGCCGTTGCCGGCCTGGCCGCCGAATTGCCGAAATGCAAACTGTCACACACCCCCGATCCGCTGGTCGATGCGGTGGCGCGGACCGGCGGCAATGTCTCCGAAGCCCTCGGGACGATCTGCCAGGTCCGCACGGGAACGGGAGGAGCCATCACCGGACTCAGCGGATGGAAGCAACCGTTGACTGACGCCGGGTTGAGTCACATCGTGTCGATCAAGAGCCTGAAGACGCTCTCGCTGACCGGAACGAGTGTGACCGACGACGGGATCGTGCTCCTGGAAGCGCTTCCCGGTCTGACCGAGTTGTATCTCACCGGAACGGCAGTGGGCAATCGGTCGCTGGCCGCGATCGGTAACCTCAAGAATATTGAAGGTCTTGGACTCAGCCAGACTCGGATCACCGACTCCGGTATGGCTCACCTCTCTCAACTCAAACGGCTCACCGGACTCAACCTCAATCAGACCCGAATTGGCGATGCGGGTCTTGAACACGTCAGGGAACTGACGGCGCTCAGGCATCTTGGACTCAAGGAAACGCGGGTGACCAACGTTGGCCTGAGACACCTGGCCAATTGCCAGGCACTCAGTGTCATCTGGCTCGACAAAACCCAAATCACCGATGACGGAATCAAACCGCTTCGTCGTCTGCCGGACCTCCAGCGACTCTATCTCAGCCACACCAGGATCACCGACGTCGCACTGCTGTATCTCAAGGACAACACGACCTGCCAAGGGCTGGAACTCAGCCACACCAGGATCACCAACGCCGGACTCAAGTACCTGTACACGCTCAAGGGTCTCGTCGGAATCAACCTCACCGGAACCCGCTGCACCCAGGTCGGTGTCCAGGGACTCCGTCGCGCACTGCCCAAATGCCAAATCTCGCTGTAACTGTGTCGACCGTCTTTGGGACCGCGCGAGGAACCAAACTTCGTCATTCTCTTCCTGCTGACTCTGCTTGACAGTTGTCGAAAAAGAGAGTGAACTAAGAGTCAGGGAAGCCATTCTGCGGGCCACGTCAAGCTGACCAATTCACCCCGTTTCGGGGCGACGTGGAGAAACTCCGGCTCAGGAGGAACGGCCATGCGGAATTCATTCAAAAACTTCGCTTGTGCGTGGATCGTGGCGGCCATGGTGGCCGGCCCTCTGCTCGGACAGGGAATTCCCGGATCAGGCTCCCCTGGCGGTGGCTCTCCCAGCGACGGTGTTCCCGGATTCGACGATCCCGGTGGCGGACAACCAGGCGGTGAGCAGCCCGGTGGCGAACAACCAGGCGGTGGGCAACCCGGTGGCGGTGTCCCAGGAGGTGGGCAGCCCGGTGGTGGAATCCCCGGATTCGATGATCCCGGTGGTGGATTCCCCGGTGGCGA
>DLVV01000436.1 GCA_003445035.1 Planctomycetaceae bacterium
CCTTTTTATGCGATCGGCATTCCCCGAGTCAACTTGAAGCCGAATTCTCCAGTTGACCCTTCAAACGCCGTAATGCTCGCAGATGCCGCATTCCGGCCGCTGCAGGCGACAAACCCAGTGCCTCGGCGGCTTCGGTGTTGGTAAGTTGTTCGAAGTACCTCATCAGCAGGATCTCGCGGTCATCCTCGACCAGGTCTTCGATCGCTTCGTGAAACCGCAATTGCAGTTCCCGTCGGATCGAAGCGGCGGCCGGTGTCAATTCGGCATCGGCCAGCCGTGCCACCAAGTCCAGGGAGCTCTGATCCGAGTGAGCCCGGGCCGCCAGGGGTCGCTCACGATCGACGCTGCGTCGCTGGGCCTTCCGGTGGCGGCGGTGCATATCGATCAGGCGGTCGCGGGCAAGTTGTCGCAGCCACAGATGAAAGGGAAGAGTGGGCTGGGCAAGATATTTTCCGAGTCGGTTCGAAGCTTCCAGCAGCACATCCTGGACCACATCGCTGGCGTCGACACGGCGACCGATCGCCCGGTCCATACGATGATGAACCAGTTTTCGCAGCGCATCACGATGGCGGTCCATCAGTCCCTCGACGGCATCCTGGTCGCCGTCTCTCGCCGCGGAAAGCAATTCCCGGGTACGTTCCGAGTCGGGCCAGATACGTTGAGAATTGGTTGACATGAAAAGTGGCCGAGCGGGTTACTAATCGGTCTCCGGTCTCACGCATCCCTGTCCAGCAACTTCCGGGGGCAGGCCCGTATCGACATCGGGAACGACGTCCTCGAGCCGGTAATCATCGATCGCCAGTCCCTCGACGGCCACTTCCTGCAGCCTCTGCCAGCCGCGAGTCACCAGGTCCTCGCGTCGGGTCACGTCCTCGGAGTCGAGTTGCCGCTTGTCGAACGGCCCCTCGATCGACATCGGTTCGAAACGCTCGTCGATAATGAACTGTGCCTGCACGGGGTTGCACCGCACGTGCCGCTCGGGCTCGATGGTCAACGCCGACGCCGGCAGTTCGCCGATCACAAACGACAGGTACAGATCGCTCTCGTGGATCTCGTCAACCGGCGATCCACAGACCTCACAGAGATATCCTTCGTCACAACGGGCCATGGGAACATTGTAGCGGCAAAAGCCCGACATAAGAGGGGGGCGAGGGCGGGAACTGGCGGGTGGTCAACACCCAGAACGTGTGCCACACTGGAGGAGTCCGTTCTTTTCGCTCTTCTCGCCGGCTGACCTCGCGATGTCGCTCGCTCGTTTCAGCGTCAACAACCGCGTCCTGGTCAACATGCTGATGCTGGTGATCCTGATGGCCGGCGGGATCTTCGCGTTCACCCTGGTCCGCGAGTTCTTTCCCGAATCGCGACCGGACAAGGTGATGATCACGGCCGTCTACCCGGGCCAGCAACCCGAGGAAGTGGAAAAATCGGTCACGATCAAGGTCGAGGAGGCGGTTCACGACATCGAGGGGATCGAGAAGGTCGACTCGACGGTCTCTGAAGGCGTGAGCATGACGACGCTGACGCTCTACAGCGACGTCGAGGACATCAACGTGGTGGTCCAGGAGGTCAAGAGCGAGGTCGACGCGTTGGCCGACCTGCCCGAAGACGTCGAGCGAGTGACCATCAACAAGCTCGAACCCCGGCTCCCGGTCATCAGCGTTGCGCTTTACGGGGAGGGTTCGGAAGCCGAGTTGAAACGGGCGGTCAAAAGACTGCGGGACGACCTGTTGCTGTTGCCGGGCGTCAGCGACGTGCAGTTGTCCGGAATCCGCAGCGACGAGATCAGTATCGAGCTGAAACCGCTGAAGCTGCTCGAATACGACATCACCTTCGACGAGGTGGCCACGGCCATTCGCGGCGTCAACATCGACGTCTCCAGCGGGCAGCTCAAGGGCAACCGCCTGACGGTTTCTGTCCGCATGCTCGGCGAAGAACGTCGCGGCATCGATCTCGAGAACATCGTCATCCGCAGCGACCCCGACGGGCGGAAGGTGCAGTTGAAGGAGCTGGCCACGGTCCGGGACGGGTTCGTCGAGAGTGATCTCGAGAGCTATTTCAACGGCGAACCGGCGGCCCACTGCATTGTCTACAAGACCCCCAGCCAGGACGCGATTCAGATCTCGCGGCTGGTCAAGGCCTACGTCAAGGGGAAGCTCGGTGCGACGTTCGATCCATTCGGGTTCCAGCAGATCTCCCAGGCGCCCTGGTACCAGAAGCCGGTCTCGACGGTCGGCAGTGGCCTGACATGGTTGATGACGATCGTCAGCGGCCGGGGTGACCCCAGGACGATCTACGAACAGAGTGCCTCTCAACCGTTCGAGCACCAGTTCCAGGTCGCACTGCACACCGACCTGGCGCGGTTCATCGAGGGTCGGCTGGATTTGATGACTCGCAACGGCCGGGCCGGCCTGGTCCTGGTGCTGATCAGCCTGATGCTGTTCCTCAACTGGCGGGTGGCGATCTGGGTCGCCGCCGGGCTGGTGGTGTCGTTCCTGGGAACATTCATCGTGCTGTGGGCCATGGGCGAGACCATCAACCTGCTGAGCATGTTCGGGTTGATCATCGTGCTGGGGATCATCGTCGACGACGCGATCATCATCGGTGAGAACATCTATCGGCACGTCGAGGAGGGGATGCCGTCCCGGGAGGCTGCGGTGCGCGGTACCGACGAGGTGGCCTGGCCGGTCTGCGTCACGATCATGACGACCATCGCCGCATTCGCCCCGCTGCTGTTCATCCAGGGCCAGATCGGGGACTTCATGCGGGTCCTGCCGATCGTCGTACTGGCGGCACTGACCGTTTCACTGGTGGAAGCCCTGGTGATCCTGCCGGCGCACCTGTCCCATATCAAGACGACTTCCCCGTCCACCAACCTCTCCGGCTGGCGACGGGTGCTGAAATCCCTTGCCGCCGCACCCGACCAGTTGATGAGGGGCCGGTTGCAGGACTTCTACGAACGACTGCTGCGTGTCGCCCTGAGGTGGCGGTACGTCACGCTGGCCCTGGCGTTCTCGACTGTGGTCGCCAGTTTCGGGCTGATCGCCGGCGGGATCGTCGACCTGGTCTTCATCCAGAAGATGGACAGCGAGACGTTGATGTGCGGGGTCGAGATGCCGGTGGGCACCGTCGTCAGCCAGACCCGCGAGCAGGTCAAGCGGGTCAACGACTTCGCGCTGACTCTGCCGGAGGTGAAAAACGTCCAGATGTTCGTCGCCATGCAGATGGACATCAAGGGGGGTGGCGGAGCCGAAATGCAGTCGCATCTCGGCCAGCTGATCCTCGAGTTGAAAGCCGCCGACGAACGAGAACTTGATGACGAGCGGTCCAGCGATGAACTGCTGGTCGAACTCCGCGAGTTCGCTCGAACGCTGCAGGGAGTCAACTCGGTCAACTGGGACGCGATGAACGGGGGGCCCGGCGGACGAGACATCCACATCAAGGTCTCGGGACCGAACTTCGAGGAACTGGTCCAGGTCGGTGAGGACCTGCAACGGACGCTCGATTCCTACACCGGGGTCTTCGACCTCGACGACGACCACGACGAGGGCAAGCGGGAAATGACCCTGCGGCTGAAGGAATCCGCACGGCCAACCGGGATCGACGAAAACCGGCTGGGCAGCCACGTCCGCAGCGCTCTCTACGGCCGCGAATCTCACCGGATCAGTCGCAACCGGGAGGACATCCGGGTGATGGTGCGGTACCCGGAGATCTTCCGGGAGAGCCTGTTTCACCTGGAGTCGATGTGGATCCCCACCGCGATGATCTCGGGCCAACGTGGCTGGGTGCCGTTGCACGAGGTGGCCCGGCTGGAGCCCGGTGAAGGCTTCACCGCGGTGCACCGCAGCCAGAGGCAGCGGGCGGTGTCGGTCTACGGAGCCGTCGACACCGATGTGGCCGATTCGTCGGTCGTGCTCGGACGGGTTCGCGAGGACTTCGACCGCAACATCGCACCCAATTACCCCGACGTCCGCATCGAGTTCCTGGGGAACTTCGAGGAACGGACCAAGGCGTTCGGCAGCCTCTGGATCGCTTTCCCCGTGGTGCTGGTGCTGATCTATATGATGCTGGCCGGCCTGTTTCGCAGTTACGCCCAGCCGATCGTGGTCATGGCGGCCATCCCCTTCGGCCTGCTGGGAGCCATCGTCGGACACTGGATCACCGGCAACCCGATCACGATTCTCAGCGAAATCGGCTTTGTCGCCCTGGCCGGAATCCTGGTCAACGACAGCCTGATCCTGGTCGACTTCATCAACCGGCGGATCCGTGACGGCGCGGATCCCTTCGAAGCCAGTGTCACAGGGGCCCGCTCGCGACTGCGGGCCATCCTGCTGACCACCCTGACGACCGCATCAGGGCTGACGCCCCTGATGTTCGAGACCAGCTTCCAGGCCAAGTTCCTCACCCCGATGGCCGTGACGCTGACCTTCGGACTGATCTTCGCCACGGCACTGACGCTGGTGATCGTGCCGTCGCTGAACCTGGTCTTCCTGGACGTCAAGAAACTGGCCGGCTTCGATGACCAGCCGGACCCCGGGGTCGCCGAGATCTAGTACGTCCAGTTGATCGAGAAGCTGTAGTTCTCGGTCCAGAAACTCGTACGCTTGGTGTCGATGGAGGGGAACAGGCCCTCCGACGGGTTTCCTGCCCAGTAGATGCTCCCGAAGGGCCGGGCCACGTGGCCGACGAACAGCAGCGTGTAACCGAAGCGGAACCGGGCCTCGCTGAGAATCGTCGAACGACGCAGGATCGGGATATGGGCGAACAGAGGTGCCTCGGCAAAGAGGGACTGTTCGATGATCTCCGAGACGTGGGAGTGCCGGTCGCGGTCACTGAACCGGTTCGGCTGGGGATCCCCCGGCGTGGACACATTGAAGTCGGCTTGGCGGGTCACGAGCCCGATGTTATTGCCCTTCAGACGCATCCGCTCGCTGTTGGCCGCCACCGCCAGCTTGGTCTGTCCCCACAGCTTGAACTTCTCGCCACCCAGATCGTACCTCAACCCGACCTCCGGTCCGATCAGGTCACTGCGTGACACGTTGCTCAACGTTGAGGTCAACGGATACATCGAGGGGTCGTTGTAGATGACGAAGCGGAACTCTTCGTCAGCACCACC
>DLVV01000021.1 GCA_003445035.1 Planctomycetaceae bacterium
ATTCGCTTCTACTACACCGGCATCAGTGGACGACATTGGGACACCTATCACAAAGACACACCGGACCATGCGGTCGGTTTGGCGACACTGCGGCTCGACGGTTTTGTCTCGGTCGAGACGGATGACCAGGGGACTCTCACAACGAAGTCGCTGATATTTCTGGGCGATACGCTTGTGGTCAACGCCAACGCCAGCGGCGGAGCAATCACGGTTGAGGCCCTCGACGCGGATGGCAAAGTCATCGATCGGTTTAGTCGCACCAACTGTCAACCAATTACGTCCGACAGCGTCCGGCATGTTGTGTCGTGGAATGGCAACTCGGACAGTCGTCTTCTGCAAGGCCGACCGATCAAGTTGCGGTTTCACTTGAGACGCGCGAAATTGTACGCCTTCGAACCAGCAACTCGACAACGCCAATAACAGAAACAAAAAAGGCGACGCTCAGTTATGTGTTCTTCACGTGCCCGATTCTGTCTGGCGTTGATCAGTGTTCTATTTGGCCTCCACTCAACCACTCAGGCCAAGGTGATGCTTCATGCACACTTCGATGGCACGACCGCGAATGCCGATTACGCATTAGGCGACAAGAAGGCACGATCAGCACTGCCCAATAGCAACAAAGTTGCAGGCATCTTGGACGGCGGACGTTGGGGACGGGCGCTGGACGCGACGAAAGCCACGGCAAATTGCACGTTCGACGCAGCCAGGAACTTCAACCCGAAACGTGGAACGGCTGAGATGTGGTTTCGGATCCAGGAACACGAAGAGGGAATGTATCACCCATTGTTCGGATGGTTTCGGCCGCCGCACTTGCCTGGTGCCAAGAAACGACAGTCGGCGATGTATGTTTACTTACACAATTCGGTGATGGTTCTTGGCCGATATACGCCGAAACACAAATCCACACTAAAAGTCACACCGGTCAAAGTTGGACGCTGGCATCATCTGGAGGTCAACTGGAACTGCGAACGAGGCCACGGGCAGAGCGTCTACAATGTCTTTCTTGACGGCAAGAGTCTGATCCGAATCGTCGATGGCGGGGCGTTCGAAGACGGCGACGGCGCCCAATTACACGTGGGTATCTGGGACTATGCGTTTAGCCATCGACTTCGCGGCCGGATCGACGAACTCCGAATCACCGACCAGGTCGAGCATTTGAAGGACTTCGATCCGCCGACCAGCCCACATGCCACCCCGGGAACGATCAACTATGCCAAAGTGACTCACAGCACCGCCATCAAACGTCTGAAGCAATTCAACACCGAGATCGAGTTGCTGATGACATATTCCGGAGCAATCGGCGGCAGCGATGCCGCCCGCGCGATTCGCGAGAGCCAGGCGATTGCGAAAGAAGTCGCCCGCACCCTGGAGTCGTTGAATTCGTCACTCGGCGCGGACAATCCCAACGTGCCGGAGCTTTGCACCGCCGTTGACGCGATTGCTGACAGGCTTAGCACGGCGCGGTTGCCAGTTCACCAGATCACGGCCAAAGCCGCCGCGCTCTCCGCCACTGAAGATCGCCGCTCGCTACTGTTCAAAGACCTCAACAACGAACTGGTTGGCGACGCAGTGATTCTCAACGGCCGGCAGTTATTTGTTGACGACTACGTCATTGAGAATACCAAGGGCTTGAAACGCGAGACCCATTCTCAACTCGTCAAAAAGCAACTCGGTAAGTTGGAAGCCCAATCCACTCGCGGCTCGTTACTGTACGACAGCAAGGAAAGGCAGTTCAAACTCTGGTTCGTGGGGGACTCAAATCGCAAGAATCCGATCTTGTGCTTTGCAGTTTCACGCAACGGCCTTGATTGGCAAAAACCCAAGAACAGTCCACCGCTGAAGCTTGGACGAAAAGTCAGCTTTTATGAGCAGGGAATCAACGGTCCGCGCTTCGATTACGACGAGTTGCTGAAAAACGGTCTTGTCCTGACAACCACTCGTCGCGATGGTTTCGTGTCAATCAATGCGGAGAACGCAGGAGTGCTGACCACGCGGCGCTTCGTCGCAATCGGCGACACACTGGTGCTCAATGCTCAGGCCACCAACGGTAATATTCGTGTTGAAGCCATCGATGCTCTTGGTCGAGTGATCAAAGGATTTTCGAAGGATGACTGTAGGCCGATCACGGGAGACAACACCAAGCACGTTGTTTCCTGGGCGGATTCAACGAATTGTCATTCGCTACAAGCCCGTCCAATCAAACTCCGGATTTACATGAACCGGGCGAAGCTGTTTTCCTTCGAGTTTCGAATCCGGAACAACCATTATGTGCCGAATACTTATCGGCAATAACGATTCGTCTAACCTGTTCGACTCTCGCCAGCCGTCGACCAGCATCCCACGGCCTCCAAGCAAACAGGCCGCATCTCGTTTCGAGACGCGGCCTGGCAAGCACGCCCGGCAGGATTCGAACCTGCGACCTGCGGATTAGAAGTCCGCTGCTCTATCCAACTGAGCTACGGGCGCGTGAGAACGGGCGATTGTACACGATGACCGTAGAAGTGTGGCGTCGTTTGCCTCGCGTCGGTTCCCCGGCTGCCGGTACGATGCACGCGGTTAAAGTCTCCTTTCTCAACGTCAAATCCGGGACACCGATACGATGAACCGACTGGCCGTACTCCTGGCATATGGCATCATTCTACTGGCCACCGGAACCACGACGGCCGGCAACTGGCCGGCCTGGCGCGGGGCCGACGGACGAGGAATCAGTACCGACACCCACCTGCCGGTGACGTTCGGTCCCTCGACCAACGTCACCTGGAAAGCCCCGCTGGCCGGAGAGGGCAACTCGACACCGATCATCTGGAACGACCGGGTCTTCGTCACCGGCCCCCGTGACGGCGGAAAGATCCGCAGCCTGATCTGCTTCGACCGCAAGACCGGCCGTGAGCTCTGGCACCACGACATCCCGTTTCCCGACAAGGAAACCGCTCACAACGACAACCCGTTTTGCTCGGGTTCGCCGACCACCGATGGCCGCCTGGTCTACGCCAGCTTCGGTTCGGCCGGCATCGTCGCCTGCGACTTCACCGGAAAGGTCGCCTGGCACCGAAAACTCGGTCCCCTGGCCCACGTCTTCGGCCCCGCCACCACACCGGTGCTCTACAAGGACCTGCTGGTCACCCATCGCGGACCGGGGGAGCCGACCCACATCGTCGCGCTGGACAAGCGGACCGGACGCACCCGCTGGGACACCGTCGAGGTGGGCAAGAACCACCAGTTGTACGGGTCGTGGTCGACGCCGATCTTCTACCGGGTGGGCGACCGGGACGAGTTCGCGCTGTCGATGCCCGGCGAGTTGAAAGGGTACGACGCACTGACCGGCAAACCGCTATGGAGCTGCCAGGGCCTGGGACCCAGCAACTACCCCGACACGGCGGTCGGGGACGGCGTGCTGCTGGGTGTCAGCGGATTCCGCAAATCGATGATGGCGGTCAAGATGGGAGGTCGCGGCGACATCACCTCCTCGCACCGGCTGTGGCATGTCGAGCAGACACCCCAGCGGGTCGGTTCGGGCGTCGTACACGGCGGGCACCTCTACATCGCCAATGACCCGGGACTGGCCGAATGCATCAACGTCGCCACCGGCAAGACCGTCTGGAAACACCGGCTTGGCGGGCGGCTCTGGGGCTCGATGCTCATGGCCGGCGACCGGCTCTACGTGGCCAACACCCAGGGCCAGGTTTTCGTGCTGGCCGCCTCGACCACCTTCCGCCAGATCGCCCGCAACGACATGGGTGAACACATCAAGGCCGCACCGGCGGTCTCCGACGGACAGCTGTTCCTGAGAACCTACAAGACGCTGTATTGTCTTGGCGAACGGAAACAGGAGACCGCAAAATGACCTGCCAGAGCAAAACCACGACACTCTCGCGGCGCGACTTCAACCGGTCCCTGGCCACCCTGGCCGCTGGAGCCATGGCTGGAGGTACGGCCACGGCAGCCGGCAAGCCCCTGGACAAAGTCCGCTTCGGGAAGACCGATCTGCTGGTCACCCGTTACAGCCAGGGCACGGCCTTCCGAGAGATCCCCCGAAACGACAACCCTCAGACCCGCCGCGTGCTGCACCGCTGCCTGGACGTCGGCATCAACTTCTTCGACTCGGCCGAAGCCTACAGCTGGGGCGAGTCCGAAAAACTGCTCGGCCGTGTCATCAGGGGCCGCCGCGACAAGGTGGTCATCTGCACCAAGGCGGCTCCCAGCCGGGCTCCGGTCAAGGACCCCAAGACCAACAAGTTCAAGCTTGGTCAACCGGTGACCTTCACCCGCAAGGTCCTGGCTCAAAAATGCGAGGGCAGTCTCAAGCGACTCGGTACCGATCACCTCGACCTGTTCCTGCTCCACGACGACGACGGCAAGACGCCCCCGGTAGAGATCGCTGAATCGATGGACCGGCTGGTGAAGGCCGGCAAGGTGCGTTACTGGGGACTGTCGAACTTCTCGGCCGACAACCTCCAGCGATACGTCGGCCTGCCGCGGAAAAACTCCCGCAGCCGGGTCGGTGGCACCGAGGACTATTTCCACATCGCGGCGGGCCTGAGAATGCCGACGGACCTGCTGAAGGTCGTCGGCAACGCGGGCCTGGGCATCCTGGCCTTCAGCCCGCAGGACTGCGGCCGGCTGTCACCCGGACGCAAGGAGAACGCGGCCTACGGGTCCCTGGTGGCCACGCTCGATGAAGTGGCTGCCGAGCTGAACACGACCCGGCCCCGGGTGCTGATCGCCTGGAGCCTGGCCAACCCGGCGGTGACATCGGTGCTGGGTGGTGCCGAGAGCGTCGCCCATGTCGACGACAACATCGGTGGCACGCACCTGCAGATCCCCTCGGAGTTGATGGCTCGTCTGAACGAGGCCAGCCGGGCCCACACCCGCCGCCGGCGGGCTCGAGCCACCGGACGATCCGGGAAATGACGATGCACCGTCGCGAATTCCTGCAGGCGGTCGGAGCCTCGACCCCGGCCGCTCTTCCGGCCTCCGCCGATGCCCCAGCAACGGCGTCCGCAGGCCAACCGCCGACCGAACCCCGCGTGCTGCTCTACGACGACGGCCGCCACGCCAGCCCGTTGTACCAGTACGCCCCACCGCTGACCCCCGACGACTTCGTGATCACCGTCGACCAGTTGGCCGACAGCGGTGTCGACACTCTGGTCTACGTCGCCGGGCTGGAGGGCGGCACGCAGATCTACGACAGCCGCGTCGCCCAGACCTGGGGCGACAATGTCAAGCAGTGGACCCATCCGGTCTGGTACCGCGCCGGCCGCCACCTGAAACAGCTGATCGATGACGGGCACGATCCGCTCGAGCTGATCTGCCGGCGAGCTCACCAGCAGAACCTGCTGCTGCTGGCCGGCAACTGGATCTCGCTGCAGGGTGCCGACCGGGCCACCGAGGGAGGGCGCGGACGCCAGTCGGATTTCGTTTTCGACCACCCACGGTTTGAAGTCGGTCCCGAAAAGGATCCGCGAGCACGTTACGCTCACCCCCGGCGATTCAGTTTCCTGCACCAGGCGGTCCGTGACGAACGGCTGGCCGTCTTCGAGGAGATGCTGACCCGGTACCCAACCGACGGCGTCGAGATCAACCTGACCGAGTTCGTGCCATTGTGCCGGTTCGACGAAGTCGACCGACTCAGCCCGCTGTTGACCGAGTGGTTGAGACGACTCAGGAAAACGGCCGATCGGGCCGCACAGGACCAGGGCCGAGCCAAGCGGATTTACGTGCGGCTGCCGACGGATATCCCCACCCAGCAGCAACTGGGGTGCGACTCGGCCACCTGGATCGCTGACGGGCTGGTCGACGGCCTGGTCTGCATGAACGGCATCGGCGACGCCGTGATGACCCAGTGCTGGTCGATGGAACCGCTGAAAAAGCTGGTCGGCGATTCGGACTGCCGCCTGGTCGCCGGATTCAACAACCTGCTGCAGAGCCAGTTTCATCGTTCGGCCACTCAGGCGATGACCTGGGCGGCCGCCGCCAACGCCTGGAACGACGGTGCCGACGGATTCGCCGTCGTCGATTACCACTGGACACCCAACGGATGGCCGTTGACCGCTGCGGACTACCAGACGCTCCGCGTGCTGGGGCACCCCGAATTGCTGCGGTTCCGTGACAAGGACTACCGCGCCCTGCGGCTCGGCCGAAGCCGGAACGAACCGATCGCCTGGCCGGACGCGATGGTCGATGCGTTGCCGAAGCCGCTGGAAGAGAAACAGCCGGTCGAGCTGACGCTGCAAATTGCCGATGACCTGGAGGCCGCCGCAAAGCAGCAGAAGATCGAATCGGTCCGCCTGCGGATTCGCATCACCAACATCGAAGCCTCGCTCAACAAGGTCCGAGTCGAGCTCAACGGCAAGCGGCTGCCCGAGTCGATCCTGTCACTGGACGACCTGATCTATCGCCAACAGCCGCTGGGGTCCTTCAACCCCTACGGGTTCGTCTACGAGTACCGCCTGCCCGAATCGCTGTGGCCCCGCCGGGGGGAAAACCGCGTCCGGGTGAAACTGGTCGAGAAAGACCGGGGCATCGACACCAAATTCGACGTCTCGGATATCGACCTGGTGATCGACTACAACCCCCAGCGGCACCTGCGTGAGAACCCGGTGGCGTACTAGCCCCGGAGAGTCCGCGGGTCAGAACCCGTAATCGGCCTTCAGCCTCGATTCGTCCCGCCACCGCGGTGCGCCCTTCTC
>DLVV01000367.1:0-259 GCA_003445035.1 Planctomycetaceae bacterium
GATCCGCGTACACTCCCGGAAAACCAACAGTTGCGGCTGGTCTATTCGATCGTAGGGGGCCGGAGGAGACGAGTCAAACAGGCAATGCAACGCCGCTACCGCGTCTAGTTCAGCCGCTTTTTCGCCCGTGACTTCGCCTGCCGAAAGATGTCGACCGCTTCGGGTTGCGATGCGGCCTCGGCTGCAGACTCGGGTTGGGTTGCGGTGGCAACCACCTCGGGCGCGACAGTTGGAGATGGAGTTGGTCGATGCCGCAATC
>DLVV01000367.1:624-1117 GCA_003445035.1 Planctomycetaceae bacterium
TGAACCGTTCGCTGGTCCTGGCCCACAGGTTCAGCCGTCGCCCACCGATCTCGGTGACCAGCACCACCACGCTGGCAATGAACAACCATGGCAGCAGGCTGACCCGCTGGGAACTCCGCGGCGGATCGTCGTAAACGCTCGTGACGTCGGTCCGCTGTTCACCTCCGCTGATCGTCGCCACCTCCGCCAGCACATCCACACCGGCCGGCTGATCGGTCCGCGGCACGAACTCGGGGGAATAGGGCAGCGTCACGATCGGTCCACGGACAAACTCGCGGTCAGCCCGGTTCCCGCTGCGGACCAGCGTACGATAGGTGCCGGTACGGGCCAGGCGAACACGAGCCTCAAGCGAGTTCGGCCCCGTCCACGACAGCGACGGCTCGATCGGTTCCTGGCGCTCGTCACCGGGTGGCAGCACCAGTACCCGCGGCGGCCGCACCCGGTAGCCGGCCGCCCGTTCGGGATCGATTTCGACATGGATCACCGCATCCTG
>DLVV01000367.1:1441-4836 GCA_003445035.1 Planctomycetaceae bacterium
CCGTCCCGGATCATCTCGACGAACACGCCGTCCAGGTCCCCGGTGCCGCTGAGCAACCAGCGGGCGTGCGTGACCAGGAAATCTGCGTAGCCGTCCCAGTCGCCGAACGCACCCGAGTGCTCTCCGTCGACCTCCAGCGTGATCGCGGCCGCGCGGCCCAGTCCCCGGTACCAGGCCGCCGACCACGGTGCCCGGTACTCGTCCTGAGACGCCACGGCCATCGTGGCATCCGGCTTGAGGTAACAGAGGTTGTAGCCGCCGGCCGTCGGAAACGACTCGCCGCTGCCCAACTCGCCCAGCAGGCGGGCACCCGCCTGGAAAGCCCCGGGGATCCCTTCCGGTTGTGTCTCGTCGTTCTTCTTCACGAACGTGTTGCGGGCCACGCTGAGCGTGTCCTGGGCGAAGAGTCGAGGCAGTTCCTGGGGATCCATCGAGAACATGATGTTCCCTTTTCCGCGGTCGGCAATGTCATTGAGCAGTTCCGCATCCGGATCGCTTTCGTTGCCCAGCCCGATCACGCTGACGGTGATACCGCCCTTCTCGAACTTCTCGAGCAGTTCCTGATAATTGCCGGGCTGCTCGCTGTCGGCCGCGTCGGAGAACAACAGGATGTGGCGGGTCGAGTAATCTCCGGCCTTGGCCAGTTCCTTGCCCGCCGCGACCAGCGCCACGTAGACGAAAATCCCCCCACCCTCGCTCTTGATCCCCAGTGCCCGGTTGGCCATCGCGGCGGGATCGGTCACCTTCTCGAGCGGCTGGATGATGTGCGGCGAACTGTCGACAGCGATCACCGACACCTTGTCCTCCTTGCCCAGCAACCGGATGCACTCGGCCGTGCCCAGGTTGGCCAGGTCCATCTTCGTCTTCCCACCGGCCACCTGCATCGACATGCTGCCGGAACGATCCAGCACGATCGCCATCGCCACTCGCAGCTTCCTGTGCTCCTCGCGCAACTCCATCGACACCGGCAGCACGTCATCCAGCGGGCTGCGGTAATACCCTCCCTGTCCGAAACTCCGTTCACCGCCGGTCAGCATCAACCCGCCACCAAGTTCCTCGACCCACTGCGCCAACCGGGCCATCTTCAGGCGGCCGACGTCGGCCGCCGGGGTGTTCTCGATGACCACTCCGCTGTAGCCGTCGAGGGCGTCGAGCGTGAGCGGATGGTCGCCGGCGCGGGCCACGTCGACGGGCAACTGCGCCGCCGCGAACGCCCGCTGCAGGTTGCCCCCCTGGCCGTCGGCTGTGAGCACCAGCAGGCGTGGGCCCGCTTCGACCCGGACCACTCCCGACCCCCGGTCGTTCTCGGGCACCGGGTCGTTGTCGAGTTCGAGTTCGGCCGAGTAGTGATGCACTCCACCGGCCTCGAGAATGTCGCGGAACAACAGGCGATTGCGGCCCGAACGGAACCGTCGCGCGGCGCTGGCCAGTTCTCGACCGTCACGTATCACCCGCAGCGTGCCGGTCCGTTCGCCGTCGGCAGCCACCCAGACGGAGAACTGGAACGGCTCACCGGGCGAAACCGACAGCGGCAATCGGATCGACTCGACAGCCGTGTCCCCCACTTTCGACCGCTCGAACGGCCGCACGTCGATCGGCACCCCCGCCTCGCGGGACCGACGGGCTGTCGACGACGGGTCACGGCCGTTGGCCTCGCCGTCGCTGAGCACCAGCAGGCGGGCAGGGCGGGTGGGGTTGACCAGGTTCAGGGCCGTGCCAATCGCCGCGGCCAGGTCGCTGCCGTCCGGATCGATCTCCTCCCCATATTCGCTGCCCAGTTCCTTGTTCTCGGACAACTCGCTCTCGACACGCGATTCACCGCCGAAGGTGACCACGGCCAACCGGTCCCCCGCACCCCGGGTCTGCTCGAGGTCACGGACCAGTCCCAGCGATTCGGACTGGTTCTTCGGCGACACCGACCGCGACCGATCGACGATGACCACCACGTCGACCCCCTTGCCCCCGATGTCGAGCCGCGGACCCGAGAGTGCCAGCACCAGCAGCCCGAGCAGCGTCAACCGAAGCCAGCCGGTGACACCGCGGACACGGAACCATTGCCAGCACACCCACCCCAGGGGCAGGGCCAACAGCAGCACGGCAGGGGCTTCGAAGTCGAGCATGGAAATAATTGCCGGGGAGAACCCGGTGGTCACGTTGTCTTCAGTTGAGGTCTCAGGACCTGCCAGTTCCCCATGGCCAACCCGATCACCGCCAGGATGGCCAGCAGGATCAGCCACGTGTAGGGCGAATCGGCCTCAAAACCGACTCTCGGCACCGAGATCACCGCCGGCCGGTCTCCGGCAACCAGGGTCACCAGCGTCGATTCGTCGACGTCCTGGAAGTTGACCGCAAAGCGTGCCAGTTGGCGGTCGTCGTCGTGCACGGTGTAGAGTCCCGGCCGGGCCAACCCGGTGATCTCGACCAGCCGCCCCCGGGCCACCTGCCGCGTCCTGTTGGCACCCTCCAGCCGCAACAGTTCATCGCCCTCGGCCGCACGTTCGTCCAGTCGAAACCGCACGTCCTCGGTCACCCGGTAATTGACCCGCCGCAGCCCGGGTCGTGCATCACGACACTCTTCCAACAGGTTGCTGATCAGTATCGGCCAGTCGGGCGTGTCGGTGAAGTTGCTGCGGGCCAGGTCAATATTGAGCACGAACCGGTTGGCGGAAGTCCCCAGTCCCTGGACCAGCAGTGGCCGGGATCCTGAGGTGATCAGCGGTGTGAAATCGAAATCGAGTTCCTGCACACCGCCCCAGATCACTCCCCCCAGCGCCACTCCCTCGAGCAGGGGGTGGCGTTTTTCGAGCACGAAAGCCGAGCGGTCCGAAAGATCGACGGCCCGCTTCCGAGCCGCCTCGGACGAATCAACCGGGCCGATCACCAACCGCCATCGATCGGACGGGGAGTCCGCTTCGGATTCGGCGCCGCCGATCACCAGGTCGGCATCGCCGACGCCCGAGGGGACCCAGTCGGCCAGGGCCAACAGAGCCCGGCCGACCTGCTTCCGGCCGACCGACTCGGCAGGCAGCGACACCGCCACCCGCACGCTCCTGCGAATCGGCTCGATCAGTCGCACGCGACTGTCGAGTTCCAGCGCGTCGCGATCGCTGTCGATCCGGATATCGAGCTGCCCCAGACCGGCGGGAACGACCGCTTCAAAGGGCAGGACCGCCCCGGCATCCAGATCGAGCGAACGCTCGAGAACGGTCCGCGTCCCCTCGCCGTCCGGCGTAGTCGCGGTCAACCTCGCGATGGCCGGAGCCCGGCCGAGGTTGAGCAGCCTGAGGTGGACGGTTCCGCCGCCGCCATCCGACCCGTCGCTTGCGGCGGCCATCATCCAGCGGGCCGCTGTGATCGCCAGGTTGGGCTGTGGCTCGCCCATCGACACGGCTTCC
>DLVV01000276.1 GCA_003445035.1 Planctomycetaceae bacterium
CGCCACTAAAGTCCAGAAGGCGTCTCTGACTCAATCCGCACTTCCACTCCTCCGGCTTTCTTCAACGCGACATTCAGGATGGCGCCCACAAACAGGGAGCCGATGAATTGCGACACCCCGAGAAAGATCGGGAGCACGACGAGCATGACGATCGCTACCGTCATGCCCCCGCCGAGCAGTTCATTCGCAACACCGCCACCGCCCATTCCGGCACCAATTGCGCCCACGAGAAGGGTGAGGCCTATGTTAAACAGGGCGGCCAGAAGTCCGAGGATCGCTCCCATGAGACCTTGAACCTTGGCCAGAGAATACACGCCGATTCCGGTAATCTTCTGCATCGTTGTTTTCACTCCGATTTTGAGGACAGACTTCTTGACGGACCACATCCTGTACAGGAAACAGATCCGAGTTCCAATATCTATTCGAGTCTCGAGAGGTTTTCTTGTGGTGATTTTCGGAGTCAGGCCGAAAACCCCGAGTTGCTTGTGGAGGGTACACGGCCATCCGAGGCCAGCTTGACCGCTCGCACGCCTCGGTTGTCGGGAGGTCGTCATCGGCTCGTCGGGCAGTTGCATTGCAACCGGCAGACGTCACGTGGAGAATCGTCCTCCGCCGGATTCGAGAGACCCCACGACGGCTAACTTCCTGGAGACTCAACGAGATGACACCGTCTGAAACATTCGACATGACCGATCGCGTGGCGATGGTCTCTGGAGCCGGCCGGGGCATGGGGCGGGCGATGGCGTTAGCCTTCGCCGGGGCCGGGGCCGACGTGGTGGTGGTCGACCGTGACGAAGAATCCAACCGGCAGACGGCTGCCGAAATCGAGCAACTCGGTCGCCGTGCCCTGCCGGTCTCTTGCGACGTGTCGGACTGCGACGCGATCGAGGCACTGTACCGGACGATCGATACGGAGTTCGGTCGGATCGATGTTGCCGGCAACGTGGCCGGTGAGGGGGTGCTTGCCGAGCCTGACGAGATGACCCGCGAGGAGTTGCTCGAGGCTTTCAATGGCCTGGTGATTGGCCGGTTTGTGTCGTGTCGCGAGGCGGGCAAGCGGATGCTGGCTGCCGGCCGGGGCAGCATTATCAACATCGGTTCGCTGGCCTCGATCAGTGCCCTGGGCCGACGACACCTCTCGTACTCGATGGCCATGGGGGCCGTCGTGCAGATGACCCGGGAGCTTTCGACCGAGTGGTCCGGTCGGGGGGTGCGGGTCAACGCGATCCTGCCCGCCCAGGTGATCAACCCGGGACTGACACGCCGTATGGAATCCGATCCGCACCTGGAACGGATGTTCCTGGGCGGCATTCCCGCCGGTCGGATGGGTGTGCCGGATGACATCCGGGGGTTGTCATTGTTGCTGGGATCCGATGCCGGCAGTTGGATCACAGGGGCGTTGATTCCGATGGACGGTGGCAACCTGGCGATGAACGCCGGAGGCACCCCGGGCTGGTTGCGGGCCGAGTCGGCCGATGGTTTCGAATCGGGCGGTGGCCGTCGGAGTTAGGTCCAGGACATGACCAATCTCGAACCGGGTCCCGCTTCGCTTGCCGAGTGCCGCATCGTGCGGCTCAATGCCGAGTTGTTTTCCCCGTCGCAGGAGGAACGCGAGGCGTGCGGACGATTCGGGATCGAGCCGGTGCCGGTCGAGGCGGGGACGGTGGCCGAGTTGCAGCAGGTGGTGGCCGGGGCCGATGCGGTGTTTGCCGTCAGCGTGAACCTGCCGGCGGAGGTGATCGGGGCAATGGACCGCTGTCGGGTGATTTCCAGGATGGGTGCCGGCACCGACCGGATTGATGTCCAGGAGGCCACACGTCGGGGAATCCTGGTGACCAACGTTCCCGATTTCTGTGTCGAGGAGCAGGCCGACCACGCGATGGCGATGCTGCTGGCTCTCGAGAGGCAACTCAAGCGGATGGACCATGACACGGCCGCCGGTCACTGGACCGGTTCGCGAAAGGCCTCGGGCCGAAACCACCGTTTGCCCGGCCGGACGTTGGGGCTGGTCGGCTTCGGCCGCTCGGCCAAGGCGATGGCCAGGCGAGCACGCGGGTTCGGACTGCAGGTGCTGGCGACGAGGCGACGGGAGGTGGACGACCCGGAAGTGGCCGAACTGGAAGTCGAGCTTGTTCGGCTTGAGGAACTGCTTGTCCGGTCTGATTACGTCTCGCTGCACCTGCCGCTGACGGCCGAGACCCGGCACCTGCTCGATGCCCAGGCCCTGTCCCGGATGAAACCGGATGCGATCCTGATCAACACCTCGCGGGGGGCGATTGTCGATGAGGACGCGCTGGTCACGGCCCTGGACGAGAAACGTCTGCGTGGAGCCGGGCTGGACGTGTTCGAGCGGATCAACGTGCACGATCCCGACGAGGTGCCTCCAACCGGTGACCCGCTGCTCGGGCGAGACGACATCGTGCTGACGCCCCACGTGGCTGCCTTCAGCGTCGAGAGTCGACGGGACGTGGTCGAAGGGAGCGTCACCAACCTGGTCGATGTCCTCCAGGGCCGCTGGCCGACTGGCGAGAACATCGTCAACCCGGCCGTCACCCCGCGGTGGCCGCTGGTGGAACGCTAGCGGCGGACGTCGAGTTCAACGGCTCGCGCCACCCTCGCGGCCTTGCTGGTCTTTGCCTGTTTGACCAGGACCAGCTTCACGAGGTTGTCACCCCTGGCAATCAGGGAGGGGGAGACCGATGTTTCCAGGCGGTCCTTTCCGGCCGATTTCCAGCCGGTGACCGGTTTGTCGCCGATCGTCACGGTGATCCGGTCTCCGGCCTGCAGGTTGTCTACCTGCAGCCGAAGCGTCAACGACTTTGTTTTCCTCGTGAGGTCTTCACGGACTCGCAACCGAAGTCCCAGCGGACGACCCGGTTCGAGTGCCTTGGGCAGAATGCAGTGCAGCCAGTTGCTGGGATACTCGCCGGCCGGCCGTCCCCGGTCGACCACGAACATCAACTCGGGTTCGCTCGCTCGCAGGCCCGCGGGGTCCCCGATGCGGTCGAGCATCGAGGCCATCCAGGGACCGGTCTGTTCGGAGTTGTCGAGGGTATGCGGGAACCAGTTGAACAGGTAGATGCCGTCGGCTCCCTGCTGCCAGTAATTCAGCGCGATGGCGGCGGCGAGCTTGCGGGGGATCGGCGAGTAACGGCTCGGCCAGCCGTAGAGACACGGGTACACGTGAACACCGCGGGGGCGGGCCAGCTTGCGGAACTGGGCGATCTCGATGTCGATCACTCCGCTGCCCAGGATCACGTGGTCGACCAGGCCCCGTTCGATCCACTTGGCCACTTCGAAACCGTCGCGACCGCATGCATCCAGCGACTCGTCAACGCGGACGGCCAACTGCAGTCGGCGTCCTCGTTTTTTCGACTGTTGCTGGAGCAACCGGTGGTACCTGGACACCAGTTCGGTCAGCAGTGGTGCGTTCTTCTTCTCGGTGCCGGGCAGGAAATAGGGGGCACCGCGGAGGAAGTCGACCTCGAGTCCGTCGAAATCGTACTTGGTGAAGATTTCCTCGATCGCCCGGAACTTCAGATCACGGACTTCCTTCACTGCGAAGTTCAGCGCCGTCGGGTAACTGGTCACCGCTCCGTACTTCTTCTTTCCCAGCAGCCATTCGGGATGCTTGATCTTGAACGTCGGCTGTTCGCTGAGGATGAACGAGTCGTGGATGTCGTTGATCCGGAACGAGTAGAAGACGTCGAGCTTTCGCTTGTGGGCTTCGCGAACGACCACACGCGGCGGATCGTTGCCCTGGTCGATCAGGGCCTGCAGTTTCGGATCGGCTTTTCCCACGCGGGCCCCGGTTCGTTCCAGCACCCGGCTGTCGTAGTTGGCCGTGTTTCCTCCGGATCCGTCACACCAGAACAACGCGTCGACGTGGCTGTTCTCAAGAGGACCGAAGAGGTTGGCGATCCACTGATCGAGATCTCCCTTGGCGTCCTTGAAGACGCCGTGACCATCGCTGTTGAAGATCACGCGATACCGTTTCGGAGAATCCGGCCCGGGTTCGGCCGCACCGGCCACGGCAGCCATCGAGGACGAGACGAGGGCCAGCAGGGTGAAGCGTACGACGAGCGAGAGGTTCATGAGTGCGATTCCGGGATGTCGGGTCAAATGGAGGGCTGTCCGACGGCGAACATCGAGTTGGTGGCCGGCCGGCTGATCGGATTCGAGTAGTGGTGGACTGTTGAGACTTCCTGGCCGTCGCGCGTGACCGGGGTCGGTTGTTCGATGACGAAGTCGGCGAAGTGCCCTGCGTTGAATGCGACGAAGGCCAGCCGCACGCTGTCGACGGCCGGCTGGTGGCGTTCGGAAAGATCCGGCAGCGCGACCGGGCCGGTGTCGACCTGGTAGAGGCTCTTGTCGAGGCTGATGTTCATCGTCTTGACCGGGTACTCGATCACCGCTCGCAGCCCCGATTCGGTGTTGGCGATCTCGGTCCTGGCCACGATCGGAACCTCGGTGGCCGTCACGTCTCGGATCTCCTCGAACGTTGTCAGTTCGCGGACCGGCTCGCCGTAGACCAGTCGGTAGTCGGGTGCGCCCCAGAGATCGACCGGGCGGATTTCGCGATAGGTTTCGCGGGCATCAGCGTGTCGCCGGAAAATCAGCAGGCGGTCACCACCGAAGATCGGCATGAAATCGTAGTTGGGTGACATGAACAGGTCGGATTCTGCAAACGTGTTCTCGCTCTTGCACGATCCGCACTGCAGGAACGTCACCTGGCCGCCGTCGCGGTCGTCGTGAAGCACCGTGCGGCTCTCGATCCAGAACCGCACGGCGTTGAAGCTGGCCGTGTTGCAGATGAACGACCGACCGTAGTCCAGGCACTGTGTCATCGAGTCGGCCCGATCACTGGTCGTAGGACTGGATGTAGTGAGCGTGTCGGGTGCCGGGCGTGATCGAGTAGAGCTTGGCACCCTTGAGATGGAAGCGGAGCCTGATGGGGCGTCCCTGCAGTTGGTGCAGGTCGGCTTGTCCTTTCCAGGCCAGCTTGTGGCTGATGCTGTCGGAGGTCAGCGGCACCGAGGATTCGATCCCGAAGTTCTTGATCGGTTTCCCCTCGGCATCAAGTGCCTCGACGGTCAGCGAACCGCCCTTGGCCTCGGCGTTGACCGTCAGCGTGTCGCCCAGGAACAGGATCGGCCGGGTGGTCATCGAACCACCCTTGGGCCCGGCTTCGACCGAGACGAACCCGTCGACTCGCAAAGTGGCCAGGCCGACGCCCTTCTTGGGTGGCTTGGGGTTGGGGTCCAGCTTGGGGGGATCGCCGGTCCAGGTCCACCAGTGCTTGGCGTTGGTGCCGGCGTAGTAGAAGTGAATGCGGTCGCCGACGACGATCGGGTCGGGAGTGAAGTACGGCGTCACATAGCCCCAGTCCCAGTCTTTCTTCTTCATGTTGCCGTAGGGCAGGAACACCGATGCACGGGCCCTGGGACCCCAGTCCCGCTTCGCCATCAACTCGGAGTAGGAGACCGTGCCACTGCCACCGACCCGCGACCAGATCACCCCGTCGCGGCTGTAGGCCAGTTGCAGGTCCTGCCGGTCCGTCCACGGCTTGTCGGGAGTGATCTGTTTCAGTGACTCGTTGTGATAGGCCCCGATCAGGCCGATGAAGCCACCGGCGTAGGGCATGGGGGCCATCTGGTAGAACTGGGTCTGTTGCACCTCATCGCGGGTTGTGCGGCGGAACACGGTGATCTTCGGCGACCAGTGGAGGAAATCCTCGCTCTCGGTCCGAGCGACCAGTCGCACGTTGGGAGGGCCGAATCGCAGGATCGCCATGTAGCGGCGGTTGCGGGAATCCCACAGTGGGCAAACCTGCGTGTCGCTGAAGGGAATGATCTTCAGCGGCTTGACCGTCTTCCAGTGAATTCCATCGGGTGAGAAGCCGGCGCTGCTCATCCACGAGCTCGACTTGTTGTTGGGAGCGCAGCTGAAGAGCATCTTGTAACGCCGTGCCGGATCGGGGTCGTGCTCGTCGCGGATGATTCCCGGGCACTGGAATCCAGGGACGTCCGGCGGCGTGACGAGATTGCTGCCGGTGTCCTTGTTGATCACCGGCTTGGTCCACTTCACCCCGTCCCGGGAGGTGGCCAGGCAGAGGTTGCCTTCGGAGATCCCCTTCTTCTTTTTCCAGGTCTGGTACCACATCCGGAACAACTTGGTCTTCGGGTCGTAGTGCACCGTCCCGTATCCGGGCCCGCCCACTTCCCACGGCTTGTCCGCGACCAGCACCGGGTTCTGTTTGTGCTTGACCGGCTGGTTCAGTTTTCGGCGGGCTCCCTTCATCGAGGAGATCAGCCGACCGTCGATGAACAACTCGGTTTCTCTGAGCAGGATCACGCTCGCGGCGTTCGAGTCGTTGAGGTCCTTGAACAGGCCGTCGGGGGCTTTCAGGGGCTTTGCGGCCGGAAGTGACGCGACAGTCACCAACAACAGGATGGCGGTAGAGAGGTTGAATCGACTCATGGACAGGGGTTCCGTAGAAATGGCGAGATTGATTCGAATCGGTGAAGACTTATACAATCCATTAACGCGATTTGAGGTTCAATCGTCGACGACCGATTTCTTTAGGTTAGAGGTGTCGACGACAGTTGGGATTACTCACAGCGGAGTCTACCGATGACGAGTTCAGCCAGCCACGGGTACGAGCACGACGCTCACCACGCCGATCAGACTCTCGCTTCGCCATTTCGTCCGGCTGCTGAAGATACGATCCGTGTCGGTTCCCGGCGTTGGTTCCTTCAGACGGGAGCCGCGGGCGTGGGCGGGCTAACGTTGCCCGAGTTGCTGGCGGCTCGCCAGGCCTCGGCTGCCGGGGGTGCGACCGGTTCAAACAACCCCAAGGCGGTGATCCTGTTCTGGCTTTCCGGCGGTCCCAGCCAACTCGATTTGTGGGATCCCAAGCCGAACGCCCCGCGCGAGGTACGAGGGCCCTACGGGACGATCCCGACGGCGATTCCCGGTGTACGTTTTGGCGAGCACCTGCCGATGCAGGCGGCGATGGCCGACAGGTTGTCGATCCTGCGGGCGGTCGACTGCAGCGCCAGCAACCACACACCGATCACGATGCAGGCGGGCAACCCGCTGGCGCGGCGGACCAACGACGGCAAGGACGGCGGCGGTTATCCCTCGATGGGATCGGTGGTCTCGAAGTTCCGTGGCGGCAACGATGCCGACATGCCCGGGTTCGTGGGACTGGCCAATAGTTGGACCAGCGACGTCTACGGCGCCGGAGAAATGGGGCCCGCGCACGAACCGGTCAAGGGGCTTGAGTTGACCGGAAAATTCGCGTTGCCCAAGGGGATCGCGGCATCCCGGTTGGCCGACCGGGCCGGTTTGCGTCAGGAATTCGATCGTTTTCGTCGTGATCTTGATCAACGCAACACGCTGGCTCGACTCGACCAGAACCAGAGGCGGGCCTACCAGATGGTCGTCTCGGGCAAGGTCCAGAAGGCTTTCGACATGTCGCAGGAGGCCGCGACAACCCGTGACGCGTATGGGCGTTGTAGCGTGGGTGAAAAGGCATTGCTGGCCAGGCGACTGGTCGAGCACGGCGTGACATTCGTGTTGGTCAGCGGCGCGTGGGGTTACTTCGACCATCACGGCGACGATATCCGCTGGGGCGGGATCAGCAAGGGGCTGACACCGCTTTGCCCGCGGATCGACCGCGCGATGGCAACCCTGGTGACCGATCTCGAGACCCGCGGACTGCTCGATGACACCTTTGTGATGATGATGGGAGAATTCGGCCGTACGCCGAAGATCAATGAAAAGGCCGGGCGTCACCACTGGACGAAAGTGATGTCCATGGTTGTGGCCGGCGGCGGAATGCCGGCCGGGCAGGTGATCGG
>DLVV01000042.1:0-13760 GCA_003445035.1 Planctomycetaceae bacterium
GTCCCGCTATTTGACCGCAACACCGTGCGGGAACCCGATACCACGGTCCAGACCTCCGACGCAATGATCACCCGGATTGCTGATCGCGTGCGAGACCGGCACGCTCGAGAACCGGGTGCCTACGACCACTTTCTCAGTTGGTACTGGGAACAGCGCACCGTGACAATCGAGTTGGTTGACCGTGTGGCCAAAGGGGGCACCGGGATGGTGATCAACATCACCTCGTTGGCCCCGCTCAACAAGCCCGACTTCCGCTGTTTCTTTCGTGGGATCAACACCCCGGCCGAGTATCACCACAATGTCGCCACCCGCGAAGTGGCTCCACTTCGCTACACCACCACGATCACCTTCAACAATCTGACCGGTCGTCCCCTGGCAGTTGGGGATCGAATGGAATTCGAGTTCAGCCCGTTCCTGGTCGCTCCCCGGGCCGGACGCAAGAACTACTACGGTACGGCCATGTTGTATGTCGTCGGCCGAGGAATCGTGCCGTGGCACGGTGTGGGAGAACGACTGCAATCCGAGCCGCTGCCCGAATCCGCCTGGCTGGGTGGCCGCACCACGCTTCCCTACCAGTATTCGAAGGAGCCCACCGAACGGTTCAAGCAGATGGCCGGCAACATGGCTCCGGCCAGCGCTCAGAAATTCATGCTCGGACGCCGCCTGCACCACACCGACTTCGGCACCGGCGCCCACTCCGACCAACCCAACCCGATCTTTTCGGCACAGGCCGACAAACTGGGGCCCCGATTTGTGGCCCGAAGTTGCATCGCCTGCCACGTCAACAACGGCCGTGCACTCGCACCAAAGATCGGATCCCCCATGTACCAGACGGTGGTCAAGGTGGCCGCCGATGCTGACGGCACCCCACATCCGCAACTGGGAACAGCCCTGCAACCACAAGCCACAACTGAACGGCCGGAAGCCATCGCTACGATCAGCGACTACCAGACGATCCGGGGCACCTTCGCCGACGGCACACCGTACACTCTTCGCAAGCCCCGATATTCCTTCCAGGGGGTTGTCCCCAAGCATTTCTCGGTCCGTCTGACGCCACAACTGGTCGGACTGGGCCTGCTGGAATCGATCAGCGAATCCACGATCATTGCCGGAGCCGACCCCACAGACACGAACAACGACGGGATCTCGGGCCGCATCCGCACCGTGATGGATCCGGAGACCGACCAGTTGAGGTTGGGCCGATTCGGTTACAAGGCTGGGCAGGCCCGCATCCGGCACCAGATCGCCGCCGCGTTCAACAGCGACATGGGAGTCCTCTCAGGAGTCTATTCTCGACCCGATGGAGAACCCGAATCCGGGTCCGTCGAGATCGAAGCGACCCACCTCGAACAGCTCAACCGCTACCTCTCCACGCTCGGCATCAGCGCCCGTCGCAACCTCGACGACCCGGTTGTCCTACGCGGCGAGCAACTGTTCGCCGCCTCCGGATGTGCCACGTGTCATACTCCACGGATGAAAACCGGCGGCTTTCATCCGTTGGCTGAACTCCGCAACCAGTCCATCCAGCCCTACACCGACCTGCTGCTCCATGACATGGGGCCGGGCCTGGCCGACAACCTCGGCGAGGGTTCGGCAACCGGAGCCGAATGGCGAACTCCGCCGCTGTGGAGCATCGGGTTGACACGTGGAGTCAGTGGAGGCGAAGCGTACCTGCACGACGGACGTGCCCGCAGCCTGTCCGAAGCCATCCTCTGGCACGGCGGCGAGGGCGACGCCGCGCGGGATGCGTTCCGGAAGTTGAGCCACGGCGATCGCAAATCACTGATTGCGTTTCTGCAATCTCTCTGACCCTTTTGCTTCTCACACGAGACACATCCGCTCCAGTGGCGTTGCAGGAGAGACACCATGAGCCTGGCCGAACCCGCTGTCCCTCAGTCGCTGGCCAATTCCGGCGTGTCCCCGGAAGAGTGGGCACTCCGGGTGCGACTGGCGTCCGCCTACCACGTGGTCGAGCACCTGGGATGGACCGAATCGATCTATGGACACATCACTCTGAAGGTGCCGGGCCCGGAACGACACTTTCTGATCAACCCCTATGGGCTGCGTTATGACGAGGTCACCGCTGAGAACCTGGTAAAGATCGACCTGGACGGCCAGCCGGTCGGCCCGACATCGCACGCGGTCAACGTCGCCGGATACGTGATTCACAGCGCCGTCCACGAAGCACGGGACGACCTGGCCTGCGTGTTCCACACCCACACCACCGCCGGCATGGCTGTCGCCGCGCAGGCCGACGGACTGTTGCCCATCAGCATCCACGCCAGCGGGTTCTTCGAACGGATCGGGTACCACGATTATGAGGGACCCAGCCTGGACGGGAACGAGAAGACCCGGCTGGTCGAATCCCTGGGCGAACACAAGGTCCTGATCCTGAAAAACCACGGACTGCTTGCCGCGGGAACCACTCTCGAAGAAGCCTTCATCTTCATGTTCCGGCTGCAGCGAGCCTGTGAAATCCAGGTTGCGGCCCGGGCCGGGGGAGCCGAGCTGGTGATTCCCGACAAGGCGACCTGCCGGGCAGCCGCCGAGATGGTCGAACGGTTCCTTGCCGGGAACGAAGGCTACGGAGTAGGGAAGTTGGAATTCGACGCCTGGGTGCGACTGGTCGACGGCCACGACCAATGATCTGTTACTGCCGGTTCTCAGGCGAAGCCTCCATCAGTCCGATGGCACTCGGAGCGTACTGCTTCCCCGACAATGGCTTGTGGCCTTCGGCCCCGTACCAGATTCGCAGCCGGTCCTTGATCACGATCAGCTTCGACGGGTGGACAGAGTGGTTGTTCCCCTTCTTCCCGTTGGCTGACCCAAAGTTGTCTGGTGGGGCGGGTCCCAGAACAGGTTTCCCCCCCAGGGCCGGCTTCCAGCGAATTCCGTCACGGCTGGTTGCGGCGAACATCGTCCACAGGGAACCACCAGTCGGAACATCAACGATCGTGTTGTAGTACATCAGGTACCGACTGCCGTCGAAGTGCACCGAGGGTCCCAGTTGCTTCGGGCCAGCCAGCCCCGGCAGCGAATCCCCGCCATTTTTCTTGGTCCAACGGACTCCATCGGGGCTGGTGGCCAGCCCGATCGTGTGTTTGCCGTTGTAGGCGCCGTACCACATCACGAACTCGGTTCCCCGGCGGATCACGTGCATCCCGGTGGCCTGTACCGAATCGATCGAGCCTTTCTTACCGACCGTCATCACCGGCCGCCCCTTGTTGGCGCGAACCCAGCGAATCCCGTCGCGACTGATAGCCAGGCCGACCTGTTCAACCCGCACGTGTGCCGGCCCGTCGCCGACGTCCTTTCCGGCCCGTCCATCAATGCCGCCGTACCACATCAGGAACCGATCCTTTACACGCAGCACGAACGGATGAGCAATTCCACAGTCGTCGAACGCCCCCTCGGGGCCATAGTCCAGGACCGGCCGGCCACCGTTGGCGACCTTCCAGCCAATTCCGTCGGTGCTGGTGAACAGGCCAATGCGTTCGTCGAACCCGTAGGGGATTCTCGGGTCTTTGGTTCGACTCATCCCGACAAACCACATCCGGTAGGTCGTCCCGTCATAGTCGACAGTGGGGGACCCAACCGAGTGGTCGTACCACTTCGAATTGCTGTCGGGAAACACGGCGGCCGCACCCGCCGCCTTGCCAGCAATCCTCCGAAACGAACTCCTCAACACCGTATCCACCGAAACGGTCGGTTCCCCCGCAGGAATCCCATCGGCAACCACCAGGCAGGTCACCCCACAGACGATCGAACCAAAAACGTGTCGCAGGGCGAAGGGCGGTTTCATGTTGCACCGATTGGTGGAAAAATTTTGACAGACCGCAGAGCGGTCGTTTTCTACGAACCGGCAACACACGTGGCAACCGGCCGCAAACCAGTATATCCTCCACCGTCGGTCCGTCCCCGTGCCACGACGTGTTCTTTGCCCCAGGTCGTAACATGTTGACAATTCGCGGGCCGGCCTGGCCACACGAACCGGACCAACGGCGTCGCGAGTTCCTGACGCTTGGTGGCCTGGGTGCACTCGGGCTGTCGCTTCCTTCGCTGCTACAGGCGACACCGGAGTTGACGACAGGTCCCGGTTTTGGCCGGGCCAAACGGTGTCTGCTCGTCTTCCTGTGGGGTGGCCCCTCACAGCTGGACATGTGGGACATGAAGCCGACCGCTCCCAAGGAGATCCGTGGCCCGCTCTCGCCCATCGCCACCAATGTGAGCGGCATCCAGGTCAGCGAATTGCTTCCGCAGACGGCGCGTCTGGCTGATCACTACAAGATCATCCGCTCGGTGATGCACCATCACAACGAGCACTCGGCAGCGGTGTCGACGATGGCCACCGGCACCCCGTACCCCAAGAAGACCAGTGAACCGGTCGCAGCCTCTGCCGACGATCACCCGCACCTGGGCTCGATCCGTGCCTTCTGGCGAGGCTGGCAGGACGGTGTGCCGCCCTTCGTGCAACTGCCCAAAATCCTGGGCCCACCCGGTTATCCACGTTGGCCGGGCCAGAACGCCGGGTTCCTGGGACGACGTTTTGACCCGCTGCTGGTCGATGGCCACAAGGAAACCGCCCGGTTCCGTCTGCCCGAGATCGACCTTCCCGCCGACGTCTCGACTCGTCGGCTCGATGATCGTCGACTGCTGCTGGACCGGCTCGACCGGGTGTTCCGGATCGCCGAGGCCGACCCCCGCCTCGACGACGTCGACATCTCCTACCGCCAGGCGTTCGACCTGATCCGCTCACCTCGAATCAGCCGTGCCGTCGACCTCGACCGCGAATCCGATGCGACCCGAAATCTCTACGGCCGCCACCTCTTCGGACAGGGCTTGTTGACCTCCAGGCGGCTGCTCGAGGCCGGCGTCCCGCTGGTGACCCAATACTGGATCGACCCCAAGCCGGCCGGAGCCGGTGGCGGAGAGTACGACTCACACGGCCGGATCTACCACCACTATCCCAAACGGCTGGTCCCGCCAACCGACAAGGCCCTGGCCGCCCTGTTCATCGATCTTCGACAGCGGGGCCTGCTCGATGACACGCTGGTGGTGGTGATGGGGGAGTTCGGTCGCACACCCAAAATCAACAAGAACGCCGGTCGCGATCACTGGGCCCAGTGCCAGTCGATCCTGTTGGCCGGGGCGGGAATCACCGGAGGCAGTGTCCTGGGGTCCTCGGACAAGATCGCCGCCTACCCCGCTTCGCACCACATCCGCTCGATCGACCTGGCACAGACAATCCTGCACCTGCTGGGTGTCCCCTCCAACCTGCAATTGCACGACTCGCGGGACCGGTCGATTCCTGCCTGCCGCGGCACGGTGATCCCAGAATTGTTCGCCTGATCCGAACCAGGCTTACTCCTCCGGCTGCCCTGACGACCCGGCGGGCGAGAGTTGCAGTTCCCCGCGGGTCCGTTCGACCAGGGCCTGGCAATTGCCGAGCATGTTCTGGAAGACGATGTAGGACGAGTCGGCTGCCAGTTGCTCCTGAATCAACTCATCGGTGGCTCGACGACGAATGTCGGCCAGTTCGGACTCCAGCTCGGCCAACACCTCCATGTCGACGGCATCGTGCACCCTCTCGCTCACCCCTCCAATCGCCTGATAGAACGTGTCGACTCGATTCTTTCGCCCCTGCACGTACCAGCGGCGGACCCATGTGAGCACGCTCCACCCCAGCAACAACAACGTCACCACAAACCCCATCGATTCGGCATTCTGACTGAGAAACCCAGGCTCTCGACGACGGAAATAGTTCTCGGCTCCTTCGTGCAACGGGAACTGCAGGCCGCCCTGGGCGGTTTGTTCGTCAAGATAGGTGAACGCGGACTCCCGTTGTGACAACACCGCCCGCTGTTCGAAGAGCGTTTTCGTGATCCGTTCGATGATTTCCGGTTCGACATCCCCGCCGCACGCCATCACCGCCTGGACACTCAACGACGGCACCGGTTTACGCGGCCGTCCGTCGTAGGCCATCAGGGGAATCGTGTGGGGTGAGGTGTGCGGATAATGCACCCGAAACCCCTGGGTAAAAGTCCTGGCGATATCTTCCGGGCTCTCGCTTTCAGCCGAGTGCATTTGGATCGGTGCGAGTGTCAACTGCTCGTCGCGCATCGCCTCGCTGACGACATCCCCCCCCAGCCCGATCAAAAGAAATGCGGCATCGATTTCGCCGGCCTTCAACTGCTCGATCGCCTCTGCAAATGACCCTCGCCAGAACGGTTCCGGCTTGGGTTCCACGCCGACGAACTGCAGCAGGCGGGTCGCAATCTGTTCGGTGCCGCTCCCGCTTGCGCCAACGCCGATCCGGTGACCCACCAGATCCTCAAGAGAGTTGATCTTGGCATCGGTTCGACACACCAGGTGCAACACCTCGGGATAGAGCGAGGCCACGCTGCGAACCGAACCGCCACCGACCGCGTCATTCTGCACGAGGGCCAGATGGGCTTGGCCGTTGTCCAGTCGCCGAATGTTCTCGCTGCTCCCGGCACTTTCTCGCAACTCGATCACGATGTCCGAATGGTGCGTCTCGACGACCGTCTTCATCTGCTCGGCCAGCCGATGGTAGAGCCCGACCTTCGAACCAGTCGAATAGACCAGCACGGTTTTCTCTTGCGCTGCCCAGACGTTCCACCACACGACCACCGTCACCAGCAGTGTGACGACAACCGGCACAAGTCGGATCTTTTTCAGCAGCGATTCCTGCACGAACAACTCTCCCGCATCGAGGTGAGCAGACGCCTTGTTCGCGAAGCCCCGGTGGCCACACAAACATCCAGAACGACAAGATGTCCCACGGCGAACGCCAAATGACCACTCAGCTTGACCGTCAATCGACCGGGATTTCAAGTCCGAGACACTTCGGCCGGAACCGGAACGGCGACTGCGGGCATCCTACAGGCAAATGGCCCGGAGGACGGACTCTGGACCACAGCTACCGCGTCATCCCAAAGCCGATCAAATTCTTCAACACGCCGTCTCGGATCCGACAACACTACCGATAGTCGGCTCCGGTGAGGCTCTCGAGAACTGATTGCTGCCAGGCGCGGAGCCGCTCCTGCATCCCTTGTGCCACCTGCGACTCGGACTTGGCCAGGTTCTGTTTCTCGGCCGGATCCTTCCGTACGTCGTACAACTCGCGAGCGTCCGGCTTCCCCTTGCGACTTTTGACGATCAGCTTGTACCGATTGCCCAGCAGTACCCGTACTCCGCCGAAGTCCTGTTCGCGAATCTGCGGGTGATGAAAATTGACGAAGCGTCGCGTGTAGCGACCACCCAACATCTTCACCAACGGAGTGGTCCCCTGCTGGAGCTTGGCCGCAATGTAAGGCTTGCCGCCCCTGGCATTGCCCGTGTTGAAACTCCAGAAACCAATCGGCTCGGTCCGTTGGATCATCTTTCCCTCGATCAATGGCTTCAGGCTGATGCCATCCAATGGACGATTAGGCAACGGGCGTCCGATGATTTCACACAGGGTCGGCAGGATGTCACTGGTGACGGTGTTGACGTCCGAGACACGCGGGCTGGAAATCTGTGCCGGCCACTCGATCACGCCCGGCACCCGAATTCCACCGTCGTACATGGTGCCCTTTCGCCCTCGGAACGGGGAGGTCACGATGCCCCCGGCCGGAGTCCCGTTGTCGCCGCAGTACCACAGCACCGTGTTCTTCCGCAGGGACTCATCACCCAGCCAGTCCCTGAGTTGCCCAATCGATCGGTCCATCGCCGTGATCTCGGCGTACCGTTCCTGCAACACCTCGCCCAGGGGACGAGTGGTCGGTTTCCCGGTTTTGTTTGAAGTCAGTCGCACCGTCTTGTTCGGATAGGCCTTCGCCACGCCGTTGTAGAGAGCCAGATCCTTCTCGAGCCCGCTGTAGGGCTCGTGCGGCGATCCGAACCACACGACCGCAAAGAACGGTTTCTTGGCAGCAATCGCTTTCTTGATGAACCCGACCGTTTCCGAGACCAGGATCTCGGAACTCTCGCCGGCGATTTTCTCCGGTGGACCGCCATTGCGCGAGAGAACGGGATTGAGTTCGAAGAAATTGTCGTGCGAAAGCCACGTGTCGAAGCCCATCCGGCCGGGGTTGGTCGGCGAGTCGACCTTGACCGGCCCGAGATGCCACTTGCCGAAGTGACCGGTGGCGTAACCGGCCTGCCGGAAAATCGTCGCCACGCTGATCTCCTCGGGACGGATCGAGAAGTTGGGCGCAAAGGTCCCACAACGGTTTGGATGTCGACCGGTGAGCACGCTCACACGAGTCGGTGAACACGAGGGGTGTCCCGAGAAGAAGCGATTCAGCCGCAGGCCTGACGCGGCCATCTGATCGAGTACCGGCGTCACGAGGTGAGGATGCCCGTTGTACCCGGTCTCGTCCCAGCCGTGATCGTCCCCCATCAGCAGGATAATATTGGGCCGGTCATCGGCCGTGACCGAGGCCGTGAAGCCCAGCACCAACAGCAGCGGCACAAACCGGACAAGACAGCGTGGGATTTTCGACGCGGTCATCAACAGGGCTCCGGGGTGAGTGGCCAGTTGGCCGGACCGGCCATCCTAGCAAACAACCCGGACTTCGTCGTTTCGTCCCTCCCTCTCGGATTCCCCGCGCGAGGTGGCACGACGGGCGTCAGTGGTACACACTTCTCTGCTGCCGGGCCTGTTGACTGCCCGACAACCCCACACACCACGAGAGACCAAAGTATGGTCCAGGTCAGCTATTCCACCTACGGGTTCGCCGGCGTCAATTTCGAACCCACATTCGAACAGATCGCCAACATCGGATTTGAGTGTGTTGAGTTCGCCTGCGATCGCCACGGAGTGGAAGACCGTCCGCTCGAGATCGCGGCGGACGTGAGGCGGGCACTCGAACAGCAGAACCTGACCGCCACGACTGTGCATGCCCCCGCAAGGCGGAACGTGCTGGGTGCCTCGGACGAGGAGTGGCGAACTCGGGCCGTTGGAGTGCTGGCTGACGCCCTGCGACTGACAGGCGACATCGGAGCCGGCGGGCTGGTGATCCACGGGATCCCCAACCCCATGTTTCTTCCCCAGGACCAGGACATGCGATCCTTCTACACCGAGATGGTCGACGCCATGAGACGTTCGGTGGAAGACCTGGTCCCGATCGCCGAGCAGTCCGGTGTCCGGATCCTGCTGGAAAACCTTCCCTACAACTGGGATCTGCGAGCGGCCGGCCGGGACGGAGACTACCCGCTGATGCACGTGGAGGACCTGAGGGCATTCATTGACCCCTTCCCCTCCGACCAGGTCGGACTGATCGTCGACGTGGGACATTCCTGGACCAACGGCCAGGACCCCGCCTCCGAGATTCTTGCCGCCGGCGATCGACTCTGGGGCACACATCTCCAGGACGTCGATCGGGACGACCCACGAGACAATCACTGGGCCCCCTTGCAGGGAGGCCTCGACTGGCCCTCGATCCTCAGGGCTCTCGAGCAGGTCAACTACTCCGGAGCCCACACATTTGAAATCATGATGCCTCGGCACGACGAAACCGCCGAGGAACTGGCCCGCATGACCTACTCGGCCGCCCGGGCCTGGGGACTGGTCTCAACCGACTGACTCGCCCCGGTCGCCTGGCACACTGGGCAAACATCGTTTCTGCTCATTTCCTTGAACGCGAGAGTTTCCGATGGTGGTGTTTCGGCAATGCGTACTGCTGGCGGCGTGTCTCTGGCTGTCCGAACCGTCCTCACACGTTTTGGCCGCCCCGAAACTGGCCGCCGTCTTCGGCAACCGCATGGTGCTTCAACGGGGTCGGCCATTGAAGATCTGGGGGACGGCTGACAGCAAGGCGAAGATCACCGTTGCGTTCGCCGACCAGACGCAGACAACCGTCACCGACGCTAACGGCAACTGGAGCGTCACGCTCGAGACACTCCAGGCCAGTGCAACACCCCGCGACCTGGTCGTTGGAGCCAAGGACTCCCGGACCGCGATCCACGAGGTGCTGGTCGGTGACGTGTGGCTGTGCGGGGGACAGAGCAACATGGCGATGACGCTGCGTTCGACGGTCAACCGTGACCTCGAGATTGCATCGGCCGATTTTCGGTCCATTCGATTCCTGAGAGTTCCGCTGATCAGTCGTGGAACCCCACAGTCGGATCTGCCGACTCCGAAACCCAAGTCCGGCGAGGGCAACTGGCAGCTGGCGACAACCGAAAACGTCGGCAACTGCACGGGCGTAGGATTCCACTTTGGCAAAGTCCTGCACCGGATGCTGAAGATCCCCATCGGACTCGTCGATGTCTCGTGGGGCGGCACGATGGCCCAGCACTGGGTGTCGGAACCGAAACTGAAACCGATCCCCGCGATGGCACCCTATTTCGAGCAATACGCTGCCAGGGTAAAGCAGTGGGACGCGTTTGGCGGGCCGCAAGCTGCACAACAGGCCTACCAGAAGGCGGTCAAGGAATGGGAAGCCCTTCGTGACGAGGCGAAAAAGAAGAAGGCTCGAGCTCCCCGCCGCCCCAACGCGGGCACCTACCAGGACCCCCGACAGCAACGGCACCCTGCCGGCATGTACAACGGCATGATCCACCCGATTCGCCACTTCAGCTTCCGCGGCATCCTCTTTTACCAGGGCGAAAACAATTCGTTCGGCGAGTCCTGGAAACCGTTTCCGCGGACATTTCCGCTGGTGATCTCGCAGTGGCGCGAGTCGTTCGGGCCGCTGCCGTTTGGGATCATCCAGATCGCCGGCTGGAGCAACCGGCGATCGATGACCTACGACATGAACCACCACACCAACGTCATCCGCGAAATCCAGTTCGACACGTGGAGAGGCACCCGCGACACCGGCCTGATCGCCACCTACGACACGAACTCGAACCAGAGCATCCATCCCGGGGCCAAGCGGCCCGTCGGTGAGCGAGCCGCACGCTGGGCGTTGGGCGAGGTGTACAAGGTCCCGTCGGCTACGTCGCGCGAGCCGCTGGCATGGAAGGGGCCCATCTACAAGTCGCACGAAGTCCAGGGCGGCCGGGTCGTCGTCGCGTTCGAGGGACAGACCGCCCGGGGATTGCGTTTGGACAAGGACGACGACATCGGGTTCTACATCGCCGGCAAGGACCGGGTCTTTCACCACGCCCGGGCCAGGGTCACACGCAAGGACCGTGTCGATCGACTGGAAATCTGGTCCGAGGAGGTGAAACAGCCGGTGGCGGTCCGGTACGCCTGGTCCAACCTGCCGGTCGGCCGATTGATGAACCACCTGGAACTGCCCGCGTTCCCCTTCCGCACCGACGACTGGCCGCTGACACCTCACCAGAGCAAAGGGGACTACCACCGCAAGAGCCGAGTCTCTCAGCAGCGCAAGACGGCAGACCCCTAGGCCAGAATTTCCGGCGGAACGTGACCATGCACATCGGTCAGCCGCTGGTCGCGGCCTCCGTGGCGGAACGTCAACCGCTCGTGATCGACCCCCAACTGGTGCAGGATCGTGGCGTGCACGTCGTGGATCGTCAGGATGTTCTCGACAGCAGCATTGCCGAACTCGCTGGTCTCGCCGTAACTCATCCCACCGCGGATCCCGCCACCGGCCAGGAAGATCGAATAGCCGTTGACGTGATGATCGCGGCCACAGGTGGGGGACACCTTGGGCGTGTGAGGCGTGCGGCCCATCTCGCCGGCCCAGACCACCAATGTCTCATCGAGCAATCCGCGCTGCTTCAGATCGCTGATCAGCGCGGCCACCGACTGCTCGGTGATCCGGGCATTCTTCTCGTGATTCTGCTTCAGCTTTCCGTGCTGGTCCCAGGGCGAGTTGTTGCTGTCGAAGCTCGGGCAGGTGATCTCGACAAACCGGACACCCGCTTCGACCAGGCGTCGGGCACGCAGGGCCTGCGTCGCGTAGTACTGCTGATGCTCGTCCTTGGAATCAACCCCGTACATCTGCTGGATGTGTTTCGGTTCGGCCTCGATGTCGGCCACACCCGGCAGCACGCTCTGCATCCGGAACGCGGTCTCCATGTTGACGATCGCCGCTTCGATCGCAGACGCGTCCGACGCCACCTGGGCGAATGACGCATCCTGACGGGCCAGCACAGCCAGCTTGCGGCGTTGAATCGCTGCCGTGTCGGCCGGACGAATGTTGTCCACCGGCACCCCCTTGGCCCGCAGCAGCGTGGCCTGGTGACTGGCCGGCAGGTACGAACTGGCGAAATTCTCCATGCCCCCGTTGGGCACCCAGTCGTTGTTGAGAAGCACATATCCCGGCAGGTTCTTGTTCTCCGAACCCAGGCCATACGAGACCCAGGCCCCGAGGCTGGGTGCCTGCCCCAGCACCCGACCGGTGTGCAGCAACAGGTTCTGCTGCCCGTGCAGCGGCTGCAGACCCTTCATCGACTTCAACACGCAGATCTCGTCGGCAATCGACGCAATTCGGGGAAACAGGTCGCTGACCCACAGTCCACTTTCACCGCGACGACGGAATTTCCAGGGCGATCCCAGCCAGACACGGTTCGGATCGTTGTAGAGCGTGTTGTTGAGCTTATCACCGATCTTCTGCCCCTGGTGCCTGGTGAGCATCGGCTTGGGGTCGAACGTGTCGACGTGGCTGGGGCCCCCGTCCATGAAGCAGAAGATGACGCTGCGAACCCGGGGGTGATGATGCGTTGCCACCGATTTCGGTCCGGCGACAGCCTGCTCGGCGTGGAGCGCCGAAAATGCCATCCACCCAAAACTCGCCGACGCCGATTGCAGCAGGCGGCGTCGACTGAGCCTCCCCGTGCCGGAAGCGGCATCATCACGAGAGTGGCAGGTGGGACTGGTCATGTTGCTGATTGTACCCGTTTCGAGTTCGAGCGGCAGAGCGGTTCGGATCATGAGAACAAGCGAATCACTTCCACCCGTTGCCCGGTCATCGGAAGTGAATAAACTCCTTGGTGTTCAGCAGTGTGTGGGCCACGTTCTTCCACGCAGCCCGATCGGTCATCAGCCGTGCGGTGCCACCGTCAGACAAACCTCGCGCCAACTCCACCCATCGTCCCGACTCTTCCTTTCGCGGCGATCGGCCCAGGGCCCGCACGAACATCTGTTCGATCCGCGCCTCCGGAGTCGAGTGATCCTCGCCGACGAGCCGTGCGGCCCACCGATCGGCCAACGACACGACAAACGGGTCATTGAGCAGTACCAGGGCCTGCGCGGGGACATTGGTCACATCGCGGCGCCCGGTCGGCAGTTTCGGGTCCGGAAAATTGAAACTCAACAGAAATTTCGACGGGGCCATGATCGACACCTTCAGATAAATCGACCGACGACCGTTTCCATCGATCGGACCCGAAAACAGCCGCTTGGCCGAGTCCTCCGCGTGCCGATGTGGATTGATCGACCGACCGAACAGGGTTCGGTCGAGTCGCCCGGAAACGGCCAACAACGAATCACGAATGGCTTCAGCCTCGAGCCGCCGCGTCGCAGCGTGATGCAACAACCTGTTGTCCGGATCGACGACCATCGCCTTCTCAGTCGGCCGCCCCCCCTGTCGGAATGACCGGCTCGAAACCAGCCGACGGATCATTCGCTTGCTCGACCATCCATCGGCAATCAACTCGCGGGCAAGATAATCCAGGAGTTTGGGATGCGAGGGCCGGTCGCCCAGTCGCCCGAAATCGTTGGAGGTTCGGACCAGGCCGCTGCCAAAGACCCATTGCCAAATCCGGTTGACATACACGCGAGCGGTCAACGCGTGGCGTGGGTCGACAAGAAACCTCGCCAGTTCGAGCCGGCCACTTCC
>DLVV01000042.1:14135-17912 GCA_003445035.1 Planctomycetaceae bacterium
ACATTCGGACCCCGATCGTGAATACTGCCGCGAATGTTCAGGGGATAATCCACCGGCACCACGGCTCGCTCGTCCATGCTGTTGACGGTCCTCGCGAAGGGAACCGCCCGTTCGGCCTCACGATAGTGCTCGACCAGAGTCGCCAACCCGGATCCAGTCGCAGTTGCATTCTGCAGCAGCCCGTGTTCGAGCAACCAATTCAGCACCCGCACGTCGTCGCCATCGGCTCGTCCTTCCACCCAGTCGTCGACAGCAGTGGCCAGCCACGTGCCGATCTGCCGGAACGCCGCACGAGCGGTCTTCGGTGGCAGCCCGTCGAACAGCGGCGAGAACCTGGTCAACTCATCTGCAGGTTGGCCGGGTTCCGCGTGGGTCACCACGCCGGTGACGCTGAACCAGCTGCGCTTCTTGAACCCCGTGTCCTTGTCGGACAACTTGCGGGCCCCCACCCGAGCAACCCCGGTGCGGGGAGGGAAGTTGGGGTTCAAATCACTGGTCACCAGGTCGTAACTGAATCGCTGGATTCCGTTTTTCGGCGCGACGTCTGCAAAACTCTCCCATCGCACCTGTTGCCAATCGAAGAATTTCACCGCCTCGGTCTGGAACGCGTTGTCGGCCATCCGGATCGAACCACTCCACTCGCCGCCGGCCAACTCGAGGCTGACGTACTTGCCGGGCACGTCTTGCTGCCGAGGCATCCGCACCGCGCCGGGAAGTTTCGGCGAGAGCGAATGCGTGTGAAACCCCCTGCGTAACAGGGTCTGCACAACCGCCTTGCCGTCCAGGGCGATCAACGGTGTGCCGTCAACAACGCGGCCGTGCCGCATCCCGTCGCCCTCGACCACCCAGTTCTCCGGCCAGCCGTCACGGCCCACGTCAGCCAGGACCTTGAAGATCGCCCGGTTCTTCTTTTTCCGCTGCGTGTGAGCCTGCCGCCACTGCTCGCTCGCCTGTTTCCAGGCGGTCTCGGCCGCAGCGTCGTCCGCGGCCAAGGCAAGACGTGAAACGAGCCGCTTCAACCCATCCAGCCCGGTCGCCGACGCAAAATCGCTGGCGACGTCTGCCGCCTTGGCCTTCTTGGCGGTGGAATCTCCCAGTGCCTTTCGCCACAACGCCAGCCGCGGATTTTGAGAGTCCGTTTGTGCCGGCGGCCTCACCAAAGCGGTCTCGATGTCCGATGCGAACTTCTCCCCCTGGTGCGTCCACGTCTTCCGCAGTTCTTCGGCAATCCGATCACGAAGCCCCTTCAACTTGTCGATCAGTGGCCTGTTTTGGCCGGGTGCCTCGACAGACCGCGAGGTCCACCGCGGTGTCATGAACATCCCCGCCATCGCGTAGTAGTCACGCTGTGACACGGCGTCGAGCTTGTGATTGTGACAACGCGCACAGGCGATCGTCATTGAGAGAAATGCCTTGGAAAAGGCGTCGATCTTGTTGTCGACCATCTCCTCGCGAACGCCATTGATCCGAACGTTGTCACCGTGACGGTGTTCACCCATGTGGTAGAACATCGGGCCAATCAGGCTCTCGTTCAGACCGCTGCTCCGATCGATCCGAGGACGGTGCAACAGGTCACCGGCGACCTGCTCGCGAATCAACTGGTCGAAACCGACGTCGCCGTTGAAAGCCCGGATCAGGTAGTCACGGTACTCCCACGACCCCTTGGCCGGGTTGTCCCACTCGTATCCGTAGGTGTCGGTGTAGCGGACCACGTCCATCCAGTGGCGGGCCATTCGTTCGCCGAAGTGAGGCGATTCCAGCAATCCGTCAACCACTTCAGCCAGCGATCGTTCAGCGTCTCGAGCAAACCGCTGGGGAAAGCTGTGAACCAGTTCGGGTGCCGGAGGCAAACCGGTCAGGACAAAGGACAGCCGTCGCAGCAGGGTCAACGCATCGGCATCGGCCGCGGGCGTCAACTGGCGTTGGCGGAGTCCTGCCAGCACAAACCGATCGACGGGCCTGGTGGACCAGTCATTTCCATCCACTTCCGGCGGTGACACCCGGCCCACCGGTTGCAGGCTCCACCACTTGCGCCGCTCGGTGAGCACCAGTTCCCAGGACTGTTCGGCCGCCTTGTTCGCCGTGGGGGGATGATCACGAGGATCCGGAGCCCCCTGTTCGATCCATTTTCGGAAGTCGGCGATGATGCTCCTCGGAAGTTTCTTCTCCGGAGGCATCTTCAGCGTCCGATGCTCGAGGGCATCGATCAACAGGCTCTTGTTCACTCGCCCGGGAACCACCGCCGGCCCGGTTTCGCCACCGGCACGAATCGCCGCACGGCTGTCCACCCGCAACTCACCCTTGACCTCGGTTGCCGCTGCCGAGTGGCACGAGTAGCACTCGCGGACCAGGACGGGCCGAATCCGGCGTTCGAAGAATTCCTCGCCCTTCTGATCAGCGGCCGACAGGCCGCCGGTGGCGGTGAGCAACAGGCAGAAAGCCCCTCGAAACAGGACGGCACATCGCACAGGTCGGTCATCCCTTGCCGAGGTCATTGTCGGGACGTCCTCGTCGACAGTTCAACCGCAGTGCGTGAGACAGAATCGCAAACAAAACAAGTGCCACCACCCGGTGTCTTCAACAACAAATGGTATCAGGTGCTCCCGCAGAGTGGTTGCTGGATGCGAGAAGCGTAATGCGATTCACTACACTGCACCTGTACGATTGCCATCAACGAGACACATCTCGAGGAGTTCAAAAACATGGCACTAGCCAGCGCGCGACATATTCTGGTCGAGGACGAGGCCCTCTGTGAAGACCTGAAGCAGCAGATTACCGACGGAGCCGATTTCGCCGACATTGCCAAGGAACACTCCCAATGCCCATCGGGGCGAGACGGCGGATCGCTGGGAGAATTCGGACGAGGACAGATGGTCCCCGAGTTTGACCAGGTTGTGTTCACTGGCGAGGTCAACGTGGTGCATGGGCCGGTCAAAACCCAGTTCGGTTTCCACTTGCTGGAAGTCACCAGCCGAACTGACTGATTTTCGGAGCCAGCGGAGACCCCACCGTGACCACCTTCCGCATCTCGCCATTTCTCCTCGTGCTGACGGCGACCACGTCGGTGGCTGTCACCCTGCTGGGTGCCGCCACCGCCCACGGACAGCGGCACGACCTGTCACATCTCGACACCAACAACCCATACCACGTGGGACTGGACACTCCCAAGCTCACAACCCCCCAATGGGTTGGAGAACCCGGTGTCGAAGCGGTTGTGATCCTGGGCATCGACGACATGCGGGATCCTGGGCGTTACGAGGCGTTCCTGCGGCCCGTGCTGCAACGGCTGAAGAAGATCGACGGCCGGGCACCGGTCAGCATCATGACCAACTCGGTCCGCCCCGATCATCCACAATTGCAGAGTTGGCTTGGCGAGGGACTCTCGATCGAAGTCCACACCATCGATCACCCCTGCCCTCTTCTGACCGCCGGCGACCTTCCTCGTGCCAAGTCCACCTACGACCGGTGTGTCGATCTCCTCGGCCGGATCCCCGGAAACCGTCCCGTGGCTTTTCGCATGCCGTGCTGCGATTCGCTCAACACGGTCAGCCCTCGTTTCTTCAGTGAGATCTTCAATCGCACCACACCGGCCGGCAATCACCTGAAAATCGACACATCAATCTTCAACGTCTTCACTTCCGACGACCCGGACATCCCCAGGGAACTTGTCCAGGACTCCGATGGCAGCGAGAGGTTCCTGAAGTACATCCCGCACAACACCGATGGCCCGTACGACAACTTCGTCAACACGATCCGCAACTACCCCTACCCCTATGT
>DLVV01000214.1 GCA_003445035.1 Planctomycetaceae bacterium
GTCCTGGTCAGGGGAGGGGGCGTGTTTCAACTTCCGGCAAGCTACTTCACGGTGAACCGAATCGCAACTGCAGCCACGGTTTGACAGTGCGGCTTGCCCCGGGCACGATGCGGACCAGGCGGTTCCAGCCAACAGGTCCGATCCGGAGTTCGTCGATGTCTGACATGCCTGTGACAGGAACTGACCGTCGCAAGTTTCTGCTGGGGGGGCTGGCGGGTCTGGCGACAGTGACCGGGTTGCCGGCGGCTCCGGTGCGGCGGGGAAATTCGCGGATCTGGCAGCCGATCGTGGATCTGCACTTCGAAGACGACAGCGGGGTGGCCCAGTGGTGGGTGCCCGAACTGGTGCTGCTGGGCAATACCGACGTGTCGCTGCGGGCGGAAGGGGCGGTGGCGTGGCAGAGCCAGGGAACCTCGCGCTGGTTCGATCACGTCAATCCCGACGGGAAGATCCGGATGGCTACCAGGATCACGCCGATCGACACCGGCTGGGTGGCGTCGATGACGATCGAAAACCGGTCGAAGGCGGACTGGCCCAACGTGGTCACGCCGGTCTGCCTGTTGCTGCGGGCGGCTCCGGGATTTGCCGATTCCGACTGGTCGCGGACCGTCTACCGGAGCGATGGAAAATTTCTGCCCTACAAGGGGCGGTCGACTCCGTCGGGACGTCCGGTGTTCCGCATGAGCCTGGTCAAGGGGCGGCAGCAAATCGAACGGACTCCGCGTCATGTCCGCAAGTGGGGATTCACCCGGCGGACCAGCGATGATGGCATCATCGGGGTCGTCAGCAAGGATGGCGAATCGGTGATCACGACCAGTTGGACCCAGGTCCATCACCTGCAGGCCAACCAGAAGGCGACGTTTGCCTGTATCCACGGCAACCCCTGGCTGGGCAACATTCCGGCCGGGGAATCACGGACGGTCCGCGGCTGCGTGGTGTTGACGGCGGGTTCGCCGGAAGCGGCCTGGAAGAACACCCGGGCGGTGCTGGCGTCGCTGAAGAAATGACCGGCGTCGGCCGGGCCGGCTCAGAACAACTCGAGCACCGGTTGGCCGTCGGAGATCCGGACGGGCCGACCAGTTTCGTCGGGCACCGCGGCTTCGGGTTTCAGGCCGAAGGCGTGCAGGATCGTGGCCTGGAAGTCGTAGACGCTGACGGGCAGGTCGCGGACGTAGGCGGCCAGGTTGTCGCTGGCGCCGTGGATCCGTCCGCCCTGGATGCCGCCCCCGGCCAGCACGGACGAATAGCACGCTCCCCAGTGGTCGCGGCCGGTGAACTTGTTGATCGTGGGCGTGCGGCCAAATTCGCCAACCACCGTCACCAGGGTGTCCTCGAGCAGGCCACGCTCCTCGAGATCCGATAGCAATGTCGAGAAGGCGGCGTCGAAAGACGGCAGGCAGTACTTGTGGCTGAGCATGTCCTTGCCACGATTGATTCCGCCGCAGACAGTCGTCTTTTTGTCTGTTCCGTGGTTGTCCCAGAGGTTGAACTGGCAACCGTCGGGACCGTAGTAGGTCCAGAAGACGTTGACCATCCGCACGTCGCGTTCGACCAGGCGGCGGGCCAGCAGGAAGCTCTGTCCGTATTCGTTCATACCGTATTGCTCGCGCAACGCCATCGACTCTCCGGTGACGTCAAACGCTTCGCGGAAGGCCTTGGACGTCAGCATCTCGATCGCCTTGTCGTACTGCTGCTGGTAGGCCAGTACCGCCCCGTCGACTCCGACCCGTTGCGGGCCGACCCGTTCCAGCAGCGAGCGGCGGGCGTCAAGCCTCGCGATCGTCATCTGCTCGCCGTGCAGTTCCAGGTTCTTCAGCGTGAACTCGTTCCGCTCCAGCGACCCGGTCTTCTCGGTTCCCAGGCTCAGTGGCTCGAACCGCGGGCCCAGGAACCCAGCCCGCTGGCCCTTGTAGAAATGCGTGCCGGTGGTGAAGTGACGCGGGACCACGACCCACGGTGGCAGGCTTCCCGAGGGACCCAGCAGCTTGTGCAGGATGGCGCCGATGGCCGGGTGATCATCGGGCGATACCGGATAGGCCTTGTTCTTCTTGGTGGCCAGGAGGCTGGCCATCAGTGTGCGGTAGATGCCGGTTTCGTGTGACTGGGTGTCGACGTTCATCGACCGGATGATGGCCAGCTTGTCGGCGTGTGGAGCCACCTTCGGCAGCAGGGCACCGAAGCGGGTGCCCGGGACGCTGGTCGAGATGTCACCGAACTGGCCCCGGATGCGAGCCGGGGCGTCGGGCTTGGGGTCCCACATGTCCAACTGGGAGGGACCGCCGCACAGGAAGATGTAGATCGATCGCTTGGCGGTTGCCGCATGTCGCGTGGCGTCGATCGGCTGGGGCGACGTGTTGGCGGCCGAGAGAATCTGGGGCAGGGTCATTCCCAGGCCGCCGACGGTGCTCAGACGCAGCGCGTCGCGGCGAGTGAATTCGCCGTGACCCGGGACGTGCATGGGTATCAGGTTGAGCATCGTCGTTCTCGTCGGTGACTTGAGATGACAGTATAACCGCATCGTCACACCATCGGGAACACCGTCCATCGCGACGATGCCTGGAATGGCCGAAGTGCCGGCGGTGGTGACCAATTCCGGCGGTCAGCCGGGATCCGCAGCAGGTCGAGCCTGTTTCAGAACCCTCCTTCCGGACCTGACGGTCTCGGGTTGGCAAAATCCTGTATCATGATGGCCGCGAAACGGCAGGAACTCTCGGGGATGACGCACGCGTGATGAATCGACACCTGGGACTTCTGCTGATTTTACTCACCGGGTTGCCGGTGGCCGGGAGACTGGCTGCCGACGAGCCGGCGGCCACCTCGTTCCCCCGGACACGAATCTCTGACGACGAGCGGGACCATTGGTCGTTCCGTCCGTTGAATCCGGGGCGGGTGCCGTCGACCGTAAAGCCCCAGTGGTGTCGCAACCCGGTCGATCGGTTCATCCTGGCCCGGCTGGACGAAAACGGGCTGGTTCCCTCTGCCCGGGCTTCGCGACGGATTCTGATTCGTCGCGCCCACTTCTCGCTGCTTGGCATGCCGCCGTCTCCGGAGGTGATCGGGCGGCTCGAAACCGATCGATCGCCGACGGCCTGGAGTGAACTGGTTGACCGGATGCTCGCTTCGCCGCACTACGGTCAGCGGTGGGCACGGCACTGGATGGACGTGGCCCGATTTGCCGAGAGTGGAGGGTTCGAGCACGACGACGATCGTCCGACGGCCTTCCACTATCGGGATTTCCTGGTCGCGGCCTTCAACGGCGACATGCCGTTCGATCGTTTCGTTGCCTGGCAGCTCGCCGGTGACGAACTGGCTCCGAAAGATCCACTGGCCCTGATGGCGACCGGGTTCCTGGGAGCCGGCGTGTTCCCCAGCCAGTTGACCGAA
>DLVV01000447.1 GCA_003445035.1 Planctomycetaceae bacterium
TGATTGACAGGGAACAGCAGTTTCAGGATTCCGCTGGCAAATAGTGCGCCGGTGACTTGGAAACCGATGTAGGGCAACACCTGCCGGCCCGGGAACCGTCGTGCGACCCAAAAGGCGATTGTCACCGCCGGATTGATGTGGGCGCCGGAGATGTCGCCGATCGACTGAATCATGGCCATGACGATCAGGCCAAACGTGAGGGCGATGCCCACGTGAGTGACATCGCCTCCGGAGAATTCGTCCGAGATGATCGCTCCGGTTCCGGCAAAGACCAGCGCGAATGTGCCGATTCCCTCGGCCAGGTAGGCTCTCATCACAATCTCTCCGAACAGTGCCACGATGATGACCATCGCCGAATCCGGCAGCAAGGCCATCATTGGACGAGCCAACCAAGCCCGCTTATGCTGTGACGGATCTGGTGCTGGACGAATGGGGCCCCGGGAGAGAGGCGGACGTGATTCGAGGACTCGGCACTGACATTGTGGAAATCGTGCGCATCGGAGAAATGATCGAGCGACACGGGGAACTGTTTCTGCAGCGCGTGTACACCGATCAGGAAGTGGCTTACTGTCAGAAGCGTGCCTCCAGTTACCAGCACTTCGCGGGCCGATGGGCCGCTAAGGAGGCCGTCCTGAAGGCGCTGGGGACCGGCTGGGCGAAGGGGATTGCCTGGAGAGACATCGAGGTCGTCTCACTGGCGAGTGGGCAGCCCAGGGTGAATGTCTATGGGGCCGTGAAGGAGCTTTCCGAGTCCGCTGGTATTGGCGGATACCTGTTGAGCATCTCACACTGCCGCAGTCACGCCACGGCAACGGCAGTTGCCGTGGGCAACCCCGGGCCTGGCGATGCGGAGTCGGCCGGTGCCTGAACAATTGGCTCAGTGGTTGCTCGAATCTCGTTGCTCGATCGCTTTCACCGGTGCGGGGATCAGCACCGAAAGTGGCATTCCGGATTTCCGGTCACCGGGGGGCATCTGGTCGACGTCGCAGCCGGTGTTGTACGACGATTTCGTGGCCAGCGAGGAGGCTCGGACCGAGTATTGGAGACAGAAGAGCCTGGCTCATCGGGAATTTTCCGGCGCGCAGCCCAATGGCGGCCACGAGGTTCTGGCACGTTGGGAGGAACAAGGGCTACTGGCTGGCCTGATCACACAGAACATCGACGGGCTTCATCAAGTGGCTGGAAGCCGGGAGGTCCAGGAGATCCATGGGACGGCCCGGCAGGTGACGTGTCTGGATTGTGGTTGGCTTGATGATGCCACCCCATGGGTCGACCAGTATCTCGCGTGTCGTCGGGCTCCGAGGTGCCCGGAATGTGACGGGCCACTCAAACACGCGACCATCTCCTTCGGGCAGTCACTGTCTCCGGAGGTGCTTGAGAAGTGCTCGGAATGGGCTCGGGAAAGCCAACTGTTCCTGGTTATGGGGTCGTCGCTTGTTGTCCATCCCGCTGCAGGTATGCCGCAACTGGCCCAGCGGAATGGTGCGAGACTGGTGATCATAAATGGCACCGCGACCCCCTGTGACGATGTCGCAGACCTGGTGATCCGGGCTCCTCTTGGAGAAACACTGTCAGCTGTGAATGAAGCGGTTGAGAGGTCGCGAAACCCGGAGGGGGGTTAGATGCTTGCCGACGACTGCAAACGGTTCGTCGAGTCCGGCGACATCGAAGTGGAAGAACTTCCGTGGGGCCCGCACGAGTGGCTCTCGCGACCGGGCCTGACAGCTGCCAAACAACTGTTGCTCGTTCGAGTGAGAATGCCACCGGGGCAGGCACATCGTTTTCATCGCCATCCACAGATGGAGGAGATCATCTATGTGGAATCCGGTGAGGCCGAACAATGGGTCGATCGAGAGTCACGGTTGCTGGGACCTGGAGAGAGCGCCCACATTCCTGCCGACGTCGTGCACGGAACCTGGAACGCCGGGGAACAGACACTCGTCTTTCTGGCTATTCTTGGCCCGGCCACCTGTGATGGCCCCATGTTGATCGACGTCAGTCATGACGAGCCGTGGTCGTCGCTACGTGAATGAGCGTGGCACGAGCATCCTCCTCTCGTCACATTTCGGCCAATCGACTACAGTCCCGCCCGTAGAATTCCTCGGTCGGGGCGATACGCGTGAGCTTCGTGAAAAACGCAGTGTTGGCCCTGCTGCTGGTCGTTGCCGGGTCCTCGTGCGCCGCCTCTGAAGTCCGGCCCGACCACGACGATGCCGATTTGCATGCCATCGCACAGGTGGGCGGCCGCGTGGCGTGGGCTGTCGGCGATCGCGGGGCAGCGTGGTTCACACGAGATTCCGGGCAGACATGGTCTGCCGTCCCACTTCCCGGGCAAGTCGCCTGTCGGAGCGTCTGCTTTCTGACTGATCGTGTCGGGTGGATCGCGGGCATGGATGAACGACCGGGGCGGACCGGCGGTGTGTTGTTGGCCACCCGAGACGGAGGGGCGCTGTGGAAAACGATCCCGGCCCCAGTCCGGAATGTGCATCATGTCCGTTTTTTTGACCTTCAGCATGGATTGCTCGTCGGCCAGGGTGACCGTCGATACCCGTCTGGCGTAGTGGAAACCCGGGACGGCGGCAAAAGCTGGAGTCCACTTGCCGGGCCACTGTCTGACGACTGGCGGGCGGCAGCATTTGCGACTGATGGCCACGGTGTTGTGGCCGGCGGGAGTCTTCGGACCGGGACAGTCAGCGAGGCTGCCGTGCTGAACAATGACGCCAGCCTGCGTACTCGAAAGGCCTGGTGGGGTGCCGCGATCGGTGGCCAGCGATCTGCCTGGCTGGTGGGTGATGCCGCCGCGGTGCTCTTTCGTCCCTCCAACCGTTCAGCCTGGCGTACTCCAGAGACCCCGTTGCCTGTTGGGCTGGCCAACACGACGACGTTTCGGGCGGTGACAGCTTCGGGTCAGCAAGCCTGGGCCTGTGGATCACCCGGGAGCACAGTCTGGTACACACCCGACGGAGGGCTCCACTGGGAACGCCAGGCGACCGGTCAGACCTTGCCGCTGTATGCGATTTCGATCAGCAGCGGCGGCCAAGGATTGGCCGTCGGGGCACTGGGGGTCATCCTTCGGACCAACGATGCCGGACGGCACTGGAAGACGGTTCGCGGTCACGGCCGTCGTTTGGCGATGCTCACCATCCATGTCACTCCCGCAACCTTGCCGCTGGGAGTGATCGCCCGCGACAGCGCCGAATCCGGTTACCGCTCCGCGGGTTTCCTGTTGTCGGCATCCCCGTCCGAGTGGCGGGATGCGGATCGCTCAGTACGAGCTTTGGGTGGACAGGGTGTTGAAACGGATTGGCGGCTGGGTCTTGATCAACCCGAACTGTCTCGAAACGCAGAACAACTCGAACAAAGATGGCGGATTGAAGCGGAAGGTCCAGTCGATGACATGCTGGTTGACCGCCTGGTGGGACTGTTTCGCACCTGGCGACCCAGTGTTGTGATCATCGATGCCGGGGACGAGGGCGACCATGCCGCAAAAATGGTTCGGCAGGCTGTGGTTCGTGCGATTCGTTACTCGGCGGACCCCACTCGCTGGGCGGTTCCCGCGGCGCTGACGGGCCTGACGCCGTGGGCGCCGCGTCGACTGTTTGAACGGACGGAAATGTCGGGGGCCGTTGCGGTGCGAGTCGGACCGGGAACGGTGATGCGTCGTCACGGAGAGACGGTGGGGGCCGTGGTTCACCGCAGTCGACTGAGCATGGCGTGGCCTCGAGAGCCCTTGTGGAGTGGAGACCGTTTGAAGCGGACACTCGGGAGCGGACGGCCACTGGGAGATTCGGCTTGCCAGGGCCTTGGCCTCGTGGCTGGCAGCGGGGCCCGTCGATACCTTGCCCCCGAATCGGCGGAAACCGGAAGAGATGGTGACATCGCCACCAGGCGGGGCCGCGCGTTGTCGGCATGGATCCAGTTAGCAGAATCCCGGTCCCGCCCTTTTTCTGCCCTTCTGGGGGAATTGCCAACGTTATTGCGTGGCATGGACCAGCGTCGGGTGGGTTGGTGCCTTCTGAACCTTGCGGAACGTTTCCGGGACGCCGGCGATCTGCCGCTTGCCGAATCGTTGCTGGCAGAGCTGCTCGACAGGTGTCCTGGACACGAAGCGTCAGCGTCGGCATCGCGACAGTTGCTCGGAGTCACCGTGAGCCGGGAGCGCCGATGGCAGAGGCTGAAGCGAACAGGCCGCAGATCCTCGGTGTCGGCACCCGTGAACAACTCACCGGCCCACGGTGCGCAATCCGGCCAGGGTGTCGCGATTGCGACGCGAGCCTCGGAAAGCCCGCTAAGAATCGGCACGAAGGTCGACTTGCGATCGGAGGCGACAAAAGGCGAAATTGCCCGCGCGGTGCAACTCGCCAAAGGTCTGAAACGTTACTCCGCCACTTTGTTTGACGAAGCAGAGACACAGTTAACGTTGGCCGCGCTGTTTCGTTCGCGGGAATCCACGCAATTGGCCGATCGGTTTTATCGTCAACTCGCAACGAGGCCCGGTCCCTGGCAAGACATCGCTGCCCAGGAGGTCTGGTTGGCCGTCCGAAACGGGACGCCTCCAAAACGATCGGTCGTCTGCCGGGCAAGTCGCGGCCGTCCGAACCTGGACGGCGTTCTTGCGGATCCGTGTTGGGAACAGGCTTCGGAAATGCGGCTGAAGTCATCTCAACGGCTTTCGATCGACGGGGCTGCCGGCTTCGCACTTGTTTCGTGCGACGACCGCTTCTTGTACCTGGGGGCCCGGATGGAACGGGCTGCGGCATCATCGCCCACGCCGGTGACGACCAGGTCATTCGACAGTGACCACACGGGCTTCGACCGTTTGACAATCTTTCTGGACACGGACCGCGATTATCAACTCGGTTATGAATTGACCATCGACGAGCGGGGCCAGGTCAGTGAGCGTTGTGGCAGGGATCCGGCGTGGAACCCACGTTGTCACGTGGCCATCGACAGCGACGACGCCGCATGGCGTCTGGAAATTGCGATCCCGTGGACCGAGTTGGCAGTGGGCCGCCCGGCTCCGGGTTCCTGCTGGGGCCTGAGATTGGTTCGCACAATCCCCGCAGTTGGTTGGCAAGGGTGGGGCGGCGTTGCCGATTCGCAAGGGGCGCCCTCGGTTGGGGCTGGTCTGATGATGTTTGCGGGTCGGCGTCGATGACTGAACCACTCGTTGATTCTCTCCAAGAGCCGACCCCTCCGGGATATCTTGTGTCGAAAAGAGGTGTCCTGGAACCGTGAACGAGATGGGTCGGCTGGTCGGGATGGACGAGGCGGGTTACGGGCCGAATTTGGGCCCCTTGGTCATGGTTGCCTCTGTGTGGAATACCCCCGGTCGACCTGGGGAATTTGATGCCTGGACGGAGTTTGCCGACTTGCTCGGCAGCCCTCCGGTAGCCAGCGACCGACTGTCGGTCGGAGATTCGAAGGCCATCTACACTGCGGGAGGATCGCTGGAGCGACTCGAAACCTCCGTGCTGGCGTTCCTGCAGCTTTGTGGACTGCACCCAGGCGGCTTTCGGGAGCTCTGCAACCTGCTCAGCCCGGCTCAGGAAATGTCGCTGGGGCCGGCACCGTGGTTCTCCGGTCCGGAAGTCGCAATACCGATCACGGCCGAGTCATCGAAAATCAACGGGTTTGCTCAACGTTGGGCGGAGCGGTGTGACGAGTGTGGTCTGGGCCGGCCGAAGGTCGCTGCTCGCATTCTGACAGCAGCCACGTACAACACGGCATTGGAGGTGGATCAGAATAAGGCACTGCTCTTGTCCCGGAACAGCCTGGGCTTGCTGGCTGCACTGGTGGAACCCGACGCCGGGCACTCGACGTTGGTCATTTGCGACAAGCACGGTGGCCGTAATCGATATGACGGTTTGCTGTCCGAGGCCTTCGGTGACCAACTGGTGCTGTGCCGAGAGGAAGGGGCCGACCGAAGCAGTTATCGGCTTGGGTCGATGGATGTCTGGTTTCAGGTCAAGGGTGAACGCCACTTCCCCGTTGCTCTCGCGTCGATGGTGGCCAAGTACACACGAGAAGTCGCAATGGAGGCTTTCAATGCTTACTGGGCACACGAGTGCCCAGGAGTGAAGCCGACTCGTGGGTATCCAGTCGATGCGAGACGGTTCCGAGACGACGTGGGGGAACGTCTTGAAGAGTTGGGGATTGCGGAATCGGTGTTCTGGCGGAAAAAGTGATCAGCAGGAGGTCGACAGGCGTTGGATGATCGCGTCGCGGAGCCGTTCCAGGCAGCCGGCTGCCAGCAGGCTCACCTGGACTTGATAGAGGGGCTTGTTGAAGCTGTCCTCCGTAGGCAGATAACTGCAGCGGGATCCGTCTGACAGGACGCCGACAATGATCTCGCGGTCGGGGAAGGCGTCCTGCAGGTCACGCTGCAATTGGTGGTATGGTTCGCCTTCGACGAGCACGATGTCGGCATCACCACAACGGAGAATGTCGACCTGCAACGGGTAGGAGTCTCCCGGTGGCAGCGGGGCCACTCGCTCCCATTCGCGCCGACAACGTTCGGCCATCGCACGCGCTGTCCCGGCCCTGTCAGGCTTCGACGCATTGGCGTTCTGAGACTGCTGTTCCCAATCTCTTAGTTCCGACTCGATGCTCTCGATATCACGTAAATCCGTTCGGTAGGCAAGCGGCACGTGAAATCGTTCGTGTGAGAGGGGCGTCTTGTCGGCAGCCCATCCCTGGAATCGCCATTCTCCCAGCGTCGCACCGGAAAGGACTGGCCCCTGGTACGCGAAGTCTCCCTCGGAATGATCCAGGGAGTGCCAGGCCGCAAGTGCGGCGTGTCCGACTCGAGTGCCGTTGCTGTCGGCAACCGACACGTCCCCGACGAAGCCATGTCGAGGGCCAATGTCTCCACACGGTGCCAGCAAGAACTGGCATGGTGCGCCCGTGCCGGACTCGATTGTCTCACGCATCGCACCGATGTAGTCCGGACTGATCAGCGTATTCTCCCAGGCGAGTGTCGTTGGGTGGCATGGGTAAGTCACCAACGACCCAAGATCCTGGCCCTCCATGGATCTCATGCGGACAACATGCACGGGGAAAGCCCAGTTGTTTGCGGGGTTGAAGCCGCAGACGAATTGATCGTCGGAGGGATCCTGGAAATCCCGGTGTGCTGCCATGTCACAATCCGTGTGGGCAAACAAGGCTCTGGCTGGCGTCAGCGTTTCGGTCGCGTCACGCACAGCCTCGAGCGTCCGCTCCTGGAGCGTGTCGAGGTAGGAGGCAATCATGTCTCCGCCGGGCTGGTTGGCCCGTTCGCTGCAGATGTGGCCGGCCGAATGGGAATGCCCGAAGGAGAATGTGAGCCGGGAATCGCTGATGCCTGGGTAAGCTGCAACGACCGCTTGGCGCATGCGGGCCATGTCGGTGGGCCGCAACAGGCAGTGGTCACTGGTGACAAGGACCGAGCAGTTCTGCGGGTCGGAGTTGTCGCCGAATGCCGTGGCCATGACGCGAACCGGCCGGTGGACGCCGGTGGCCACATCGTGATTGGCCGCTCCCCAGAACCTGTGGAAGATTCCCACTGGTGGAGTCGCGTCGCGTTGAGCAATTCCAAAATGGAGGCAGGCGTGGGGGGTCGTGATTCGTGGGCGACTCATGTCGGGCTCACTGGGTTTCGAACCGTGCGGCCATGGGCATTCTTCGCCCGCTGCCAAAGGCGCGGGCGGACAACTTGATTCCGGGGGGCATCTGCCGACGCTTGAACTCGTTGCGGTCGAGTCGATTCGCGACCCACGCCACAGTCTCAGTTGGAAACTCGTTGGAAAGATTTTCCACGGACCGTTCCTTCTCTATCAGCCCCTTGAGGATGGCGTCGAGGACGGGGTATTCGGGCAACGTGTCCTGGTCAACCTGTCCAGGTGCCAATTCGGCACTGGGAGGTTTGTTCAATGTTCCGTCGGGGATCGGTGGTCGTCCCGGTGATGTGGCATTGATGTGTCTCGCCAGGGCGTAGACATCGTTCTTGAAGACGTCACAGAGCACTGCGAACCCACCGGCCATGTCTCCATACAGCGTGCAGTACCCGATGGCCAATTCACTCTTGTTTCCTGTTGCCAGGGCCAGCCAACCGTTGTGATTACTGCGGATCATGACCATTGCCCCACGGATACGGGCCTGGAGATTCTGGTCGGCCAGACCGGCTGGATCGGAGGCGAGTTCTGCTCCCACTACGTCGGCCTCGGTGTAGGCCGCGTGGACCGATTCGATGGCCACAACCTGGTGATCGATTCCCAATGCCTCGGAAAGTGTTCGAGCATCGGAAACGCTGTGATCGCTGCTGAAGCGACTGGGCATCAACAGGCCGTGTACGTGCGCTGGCCCGACGGCCTGGGCTGCAATGCAGGCGGCCACGGCGCTGTCGATTCCACCGGAAAGGCCCAGGAGGCAGTCAGTGAAACCACACTTGTTCATGTAATCTCGCAGGCCAAGGGTCAAAGCGTCGAACAGGGCGGATTCGCGGTCCAGGGGTTGCCCGGGAATCGACGCCGGCAGGGCATCGGTGTCGATCACCGCCAGAGATTCTTCGAAGGCCGG
>DLVV01000275.1:0-389 GCA_003445035.1 Planctomycetaceae bacterium
TCCTTCCGGGGATCCCGGCTGCAGGCCCACAGCAGGCCGCGGGTCAGCATGTCGAGGTAGGTCGGTTCGACCATCGTCTCGTTGTGGTGTCCGATGGTGGTCGCAAAGACGCGAGCGTCGTGATAGCGGTTGGTCCAGACGCAGACCTGGGGTTTGCCGTCGCCGCGTCGCTTGGCATGGGCCAGTGGCGTGGCGGTGTCGAACAGCTTGATGCTGTGATACAGCTCACCCTTGGGGGTTTTCCACCCCTTGCCGAGTCCGCGAGTGATCGGGTGATTGGCGACCAGTGGTTCCACGGCGAAGGCGTATCGAGGTCCGTGACCGGGCGACTGCATTCCGCAGAAACGGAACCACCCGTCAGTGCCGGTGCGGTAGCAATGCATGGCGCA
>DLVV01000275.1:527-710 GCA_003445035.1 Planctomycetaceae bacterium
TTGATGCTGTGATACAGCTCACCCCTGGGCGTGTTCCACGCCTTGCCCAGTCCGTGGGTGATCGGGTGATCGGCGATCAGTGGCTCGACCGTGAAGGCGTACTTCGGGCCGTGACCGGGGGACTGCATGCCGCAGAAGCGGAACCAGCCGTCGGTTCCGGTGCGGTAGCAGTGCATGGCACAG
>DLVV01000275.1:1053-4324 GCA_003445035.1 Planctomycetaceae bacterium
CCCTGGCGGTGAGGGGCCAGCCCCCGCTCGAGCCACTCGACGTCTCTGACGTTGGCGAAACACTCGTTGTGCACGACCACGTCAAAACCGTCGGCCCAGTTCCGGTCCCGGTACAGCGGGATTTTCGCGTTGGTACTGGTGCCACCCTGATGAGCGACAGTCCACACGACGTTCGCGCGAGCCGAGATGCCCCGGGTGATGATCTGCTTCTGTCTCGCATAGTCGTGGCAGCAGCCACCGGTGACCAGCAGGGCCTTGATCGGCCGGCTCGAAGCCTTGGGCTTGGCGGGTTTCTCGGCGGCGGACACTTCTGCGGTGGTCAGCAACAAGGCCAAGCCAACCGGGACCAGTGACTTCAACATTGGCAACCTCGTCATCACGACGGCAAGGACTTGCTGGTGTGGGCAGCTGTCGATTATCGACGGACCGTGGCGAGAACGGAAGCGGCCGGGGCCGGATTCAGCCCGTGGTGACCAGCGGCGAATCGATCAGCAGCGTGACGCCCAGGAAGATCAGCAGGGCCAGGTGTTCCTTGGCGTGCAGATCCGATTCATGGGCCGGCAGATCGCGGTGCCAGACAAATTCGTCCAGGCCGCCGGAGACAAGGAAGGCGACCAGGCTACCCAGCATCACCAACGGGTTGGCCGTCACGGCGGCGGCGAACACCAGCGCCAAAGACAGCCCGATCACGACATGGATCACATGTTCGGCCAGGCTGACCCGGCGACCGCGGAAGTGGAAGATGCCGTCGAGCGTGGCGTAATACAGAAACGGCAGAAAAGCGACGACGACGATGGTCTCACGCATGCTCGGTCGCTCTCGGGTCACTGCTGGCCAGGTCATTCCCCTTGTCCGATTCTGCCCCAATCAGTCGTCGCCCCACCCAGAGCATCAACAGGCCGAACGCGAAGTCCACCACGCTACCCAGTCTGATCGGCCATGCCGGCAGGGTTGTCATCCAGTCGGTCACGCTTTCCACGAGGGCAGGGGCCCAGAGCATGAGCAAGGATTTGATCACGGACAACCAGGCCACTGCCCGAACCAAACGCTGGCTGGGCGATCGACTGGCCACCGGCTGCAGCAGCACCAGTGTCCCCATCGCCAGCAAGGCGACCGCGATGGTGTGAACCAGGGAGGATTGCCCGAGCAGGTTTGCCAGTGACGCGACGTACCCGGACGGATTGACGACACCGATCGGCGCGATGGCCGCCACCGTCGCACCGACCACGATGGCGAAGGTCGAGGCCTTCATGCCGGATCTCTTGTCGCAGGGACTGGCCCAGGAGGCCGAAAGAAGTACACCCGGAGGGATTCGAACCCCCAACCCTCGGTTCCGAAGACCGATGCTCTATCCAGTTGAGCTACGGGTGCAGGTGTCGGTGAGCCGATTATTGCGGACGGACACCGTTTTGACCATCAGGCGACGGTCCACGGACCGGGGATTCCCTTGGCCTCGGCGACCGCCTGCAGAGATTCGACCTGGTCGTTGTGCATCGGCAGCCCGTCCTGCCGCCAGGCCCGTTCGCGTTCGGCTTCGAGATCGCCCGGCAGGCAGACCCGGTCGAAACCCTCGGCAGGATCCAGTTCACGGATCTCGCTGACGGTCGCTTCGATCTGGTTGTAGAAATCGTCGGGCTCGACGAAGGCGTTGATGTCGATCGCGTACATGAAGTGCTCGGACCCGTCGGAGGCGATTTCCCAGGTCTTCTTCAGGGGCATCCGGGCACCGACGAGTGGGCCACAGAGGACCGAGCTGAAAAACGCCAGGCCGTAACCCCGTGGCCCGGCCGCCGGCAGCAGGGTCTTGGCGTCGTCGACGTTGGTCGTGGGGTTGCCCTCGGCATCCACCGCCCAGCCCTCGGGGATCGGCTGTCCGTACATGCCCATCGAGTGGACCTTGCCCCAGCTGGAGACGGCGCAGGCCATGTCGAGCACCACCGGATGACCGTCTCGGGTGGGCGCGGCCCAGGCCAGGGCGTTGTTGGCCACAGCCGGGCCACGGCTGCCGTAGGCGGTCACCGTGGCCGGGCCGGTGCTGGTCGTGGCGTAGCCGATCATTCCCTCGGCCGCGGCCATCATCGCGTAGACCTGGGCGGCTCCGAAGTGCTGGCTGGCCTTCACTGCCACGGTTCCCGTGCCGACCTCCTTCGCCTTGGCGATCGCCATCTGCATCGCACGGGTGGCTGCCACGTGGCCCAGGCCCTTGCCGCCGTTGAGCACCGCCATGGCCGGGGTGTCACGCTCGGTCAGGATCGTTGCCCGGGGGTCGATGCCCCCCGCCTTCATCTGGTCGAGATAGCGGGGCAGGGCACGGGTGCCGTGTGACGGGATGCCTCGCAGGTCGGCCTCGATCAGCCGGTCGGCTCCGGCAGCCGCCTCGACCGGGATCATCGCCTCGTGACACAGCACGTCGATCACCCACTGCCGAAGTGGATCGACCGGCACACGCTGTTCCTGTCCTTCATCCAGTGGGTAGCCGGGGATGATCGCCATGGGGGTGTCTTTCGCGAATCGGGGAATCTGTGGTCTTGCCGTCGCCGGGCGTGAAGCCGACCATCTTCTCGACTCAGTCGGGCCTCAGCAACCCGGGCCGAGTTGCCGAGAGAAACTCGACCGAATGCTCGGTACGGCCTTCGAGTGCGAGGTCGGCCAGGATGCTGCCGATGACCGGTGTGAACTTGAAGCCGTGGCCGGAGAACCCACAGGCAATCGCGACTCGAGGATGCTCGGGGTGACGATCGACGATGAAGTTCAGGTCGGGGGTGCGGGTGTAGAGACAGACCGTGTGGCGGGCCGGGCCGGTTGCCAGCCCTGGCATGTGGGACTGGAGGAACTCGGCCAACGGGGGCAGGTCGACAGAGAGCACATCACGATCGACGGCCAGGGGATCCGAGACACTGACTCCGGCGGTGTGTTCGGCCACCTTCACCGTTTCTCCGTCCAGGGACGGGAATCCGTAGAACTCCCCGCCGGGTGTCTCCAGGAAAAACACGCCGGCACCACTTGAGCGGTTGTACTGGTCGGTCGTGGTGGGGAACCAGAACAGTGGCTTGCGGACGATGTCCCACGAAACCGGCAGTCCCGGCAGCAGTCCGGGGACCCATGAACCGGGTGCCACGATCAGCGAACCGGCCTGATAACGATCGCGGTCGGTGACCACCTCGATCGCATCTCCGCGGGATGTCCACTCGATGACGGTTTCGCCGGTTTGCAGGACGGCTCCGTGACCCACGGCTCGTTGGATGTGTGCGGCGACGGCTTCCTCCACAAA
>DLVV01000332.1:0-168 GCA_003445035.1 Planctomycetaceae bacterium
TCGGATGAATCGTATGTCAACGACAACCTGCTGATCGACATGATGCTCAAGGAAGATTCCTTCATGTACGTCGGCGGTGCCGGCAGTTGTGCCGGCTGCGGCGAGGGGACGGCGTTGAGGATGATGTGTGCCGCGACCGGGGTCACCTACGGGGACCGCTGGGGGATC
>DLVV01000332.1:532-20367 GCA_003445035.1 Planctomycetaceae bacterium
CCCTACCTGGTCCCCTGGACCAATTCGCTGTTCGAGAATGCTCCGGCCGATGCGATGGGCGTGCGGTCTCGCTGGGACCAGATCGGCTGGGAGGATTACCCGCTGTGGTGCATCGGCGGCGATGGCGCGATGTTTGACATCGGCTTCCAGTCGCTCTCGCGGATGCTCGCCTCGGGAATGAACATCAACGTCTTCGTGCTTGATACCCAGGTCTACTCGAATACCGGGGGGCAGGCGTCCACGAGCACTTACACTGGCCAGAACACCAAGATGAGCATCCACGGCAAGGAGATTGGTGGAAAACAGGAGCTCCGCAAGGAGATCGCACAGATTGCGATGATGCATCCCCGGACGTTCGTGGCGCAAACGACGTGTGCCCACGTCAACCACTTCTACAAGTCGGTGCTGCGGGCTATGGAGTTCGATGGGCCCTCGCTGATCAACGTGTTCACCACCTGCCAGCCCGAACACGGCGTGGCCGACAACATGGCGATGGACCAGGCCCGGATGGCTGTCGATACGCGAGCCTTCCCGCTGCTGATCCACGATCCCGACAATGGCGATTCGCTCCGCAAACGACTCAGCCTTCAGGGCAACCCGGCGATGAAGGAAGACTGGTGGACCAATCCGAAGTCGGGCGAGGTTGTCGACTTCATCGATTTCTGTCGAAGCGAAGGGCGATTTTCCAAGCACTTTGACCGCGACGGAAATCCGTCGGAGACCCTGGACATGGCCCGGCGCGACCGCCTGGGCAACTGGCAGTTGTTGCAGGAACTGGCCGGGCTCCGGTAGGGGCCGCACTTGTGGCCATGCTGCCGGGTGGGTCCGGGCCGTCCCGTTTGATCGCTGTGGTCGGAGGGGGCAGGGGGGAGTCCGATGGAAGCGACGGAATTGCTACATTCGCCGTTGGTGGTGCTGGGAGGCGGTCCCGGTGGATATCCGGCCGCGTTCATGGCGGCCGATGCCGGTCACGACGTGATCCTGGTCGATGACGCCGCAGTGCCGGGCGGGACCTGTCTGCGAAACGGATGCATTCCCTCCAAGGCGCTGTTGCACGTGGCAAGAGTGATCACCGAGGCGGCAGAGGTGTCTGCCGCGGGTGTGGCGTTCGTGAAGCCGGAGATTGACCTGGAACGACTGAGGGCATGGAAGGACGAGGTGATCGCCAAACTGGGCGGGGGGGTTGGCCAACTGGCGGAAGCCCGTTCCGTCCGTACGGTCGTCGCACGAGGGACGCTGCTCGATGAGCACACGCTGGAATTGACGACCGCAAACGGTGAGAGCAGTCGGTTGAGCTTTGATCAACTGATCCTGGCAACCGGGTCGGTGCCGGTGTGGCCTTCGCCCCTGGTTGTTGAGAGTTCCCTGGTGATGGATTCGGCCGGAGCACTCGAGCTGCCTGACGTGCCGGAGCGGATGCTGGTTGTGGGGGGCGGGTACATCGGGTTGGAAATGGGCACGGTCTATGCCGCATTGGGATCACGCGTGACGGTTGTTGAGATGGCCGAGTCGCTCTTGCCCGGGGTCGACGGTGACCTGGTCCGTCCGTTGAACCGGAGCTTGGGTGAACGATTCGAGTCGATCCGGTTGAAAACATCCGTCGAACGATTGTCGGTGGAGAACGGTCGCGTCAGCGCGGTGATGGTCAGCGACGAAGACGGATCGGCCACAGAGTCGTTCGACCGGGTGCTGGTGGCGGTCGGGCGACGGCCCAACAGTGAGGGCCTGGGACTCGACGCAGCCGGTGTTCAGGTGGGGCCGACGGGTGAGGTGGTCGTTGATGCGGACGGGCGGACGAGCTGTGCACATGTTCTGGCAGTGGGGGATATCTGTGGCGGCGCCATGCTGGCACACAAGGCCACGCGAGATGCGAGGCGAGTGGTCTCGGCACTGGATGGAACCCGAACTGGCGAGAAAGCTGCCACCGACATGCTGGTTCCGGCGGTGGCATTTACCGATCCTGAAGTGGCTTGGTGCGGGCTGACTGAGACGGCCGCCCGGGGTGCCGGTCGAAAGGTGCTGGTGTCGCGATTCCCGTGGGCGGCTTCGGGAAGGGCCCAGGCTTCGGGTCGGCCCGACGGGTTGACGAAACTGGTGATCGATCCCGAAACCAACCGTGTACTCGGTGCGGGCCTGGTGGGGGTCGGTGCAGGAGAGTTGATCGCCGAAGCGGTGCTCGCCATTTCCCAGGGGCTGACTGCCGAGGAGTTGGCGTCAGCGATGCATCCGCACCCGACGTTGTCGGAAACAATTTCCGAAGCCGCGGAGCACGCGTCGGGTCGGGCCGTGCACGTTCTACCACGACGTCACCGCGAGCGGTGACGGGGTTCGGGTTGAGTTCGCCGGTCGGCCCCCGGGCTTAGCGACCGCCACTTTCGGTGCCGAGGTCGATAGGCGGTGCTGTCAGGGCCGCCTTGCCGTCGTCGGTTTCGATCAGATCGTTTTTGCCACCGGAGAACGTGCCGTCGGGCTGGGCCGAGACGTCTGTGGGAGCTTCGGAATCCCCGGGGGCCGGCCCACCGCAGCCGGCGAGAGGAAGCATGAGGGCGGAAGCGAGGGTGACGGCGTGGAACAGTTTCATGACTGGCTCGTGAAATGGAGTTGAATGAGACGGGGGCACCCACTGGTGGGTACCGGGTGTCCTAGAGTCCTTCGGTGACACCACGTTCTTCCATACCGCCGTGGTAACGGTACTTCCAGACATCAATATTGACATTGATCGTCTGAACACTTCCGTCGGCCATGGCGAAGTTGACCTGGTCGTTGTGTTCACTACTGAAACGGTACCACTCCTTGCCTTCCAGGCCCCAGGCCACGGGCATGGTGCCTGTCCCGATCCAGGAGTGGGCGAAGAGGTGGCGGTCCCGGTCGCTGATGACATGGATGCCGCCGGTGTGTTCGCCGAAGAGCAGCGTGTAACTGGAACCGTCTTCGATTTCGCTGATCTTGAATTTGGTGCGGTTGCCCAAGGCGCCGTGGTATTTGTACCAGCCGTTATCGACCGGAACCATTCCGAGAACTCCGGAACAGCCGACGTAGTTTGTGCGCCCGAGATTGGTGCCCCAGGGATGGGGGAAATACCAGAGTTCCAGCGTACCCCAGTTGCCACCGGGAGGACCGAACGTGTTGGTCGTAGCACTGGTTCCCAGTTCGTTTCCATAGGGGTTGGCAGAGGGACAGAGGAGGGCGGGGATCTTGTAGTGGGCTGTCTGCCAACTGACCGCATCCCGCCACCAGGAGGGGCCGGTTTTGTCGATGAGTTTCAGGACGCGAACCTGTTTCTCCAGTGTCGACTGCTCCATGTGCGGCAACAGGTAGACGATCACACCGATCTGTTGAAACGTACTGATGTTGGTGTTGTTGTTTCGAGAGCCGACCGGCACGGGGCCGAGGTACCCCGGAGGCAGACTGTTCCGTTGTTCGTGGAAGGTCTGAGCAGCCAGTGCAATCTGTTTCAGCCGGTTCTTGCACTGGACCCGTCGAGCGGCCTCGCGAGCCTGCTGTACGGCGGGAAGCAGCATCGCGATCAGGATGGCAATGATGGCAATAACAACCAGCAGTTCAATGAGCGTGAAACCGCGTCTGGAAAGCAACTTCTGACGAGCGATCCGCACTGGACGAAACATGTCCGGCTCCTACGGAAAACAAAGAAAAAATCTCCCCTGAAATATAGCGAGGAGATATTAGGGGCAACGCCGCCGACCGACCATGCAGACCCGGGCCGGGTCTTCCCAATTGTCGCGAAGCACGGATTTCAACGCAAGAATAATTCGCCCCCGGTTTGGCCAGGAAAGTCGCATTTCGTGCCTCCCGGCGGACTGCAATTTTTTACCGCGGACGGTAAGATACCGCCTGACAAAAACTCGCATTCGATCTGCCACGTGTGGCGGCCACCCAGAGGCGGATCGACCCGGCTGGTAAAGGACTGTTGGCGGGATGATTCCGATCAAGCAGGGTCTGGACCTGCCGATTGCCGGGGCGCCCGTCCAGGAAGTGACGGCGGCGCCGCTGACGCGACGCACGGCGGTCGTCGGAGATGACTTTGTCGGCATGCGGCCGTCACTGGAAGTCAGTGTCGGCGATTCGGTGCGGCGGGGTAGCCGTTTGTTCACCGATCGCAAGAATCCCGGTGTGGTTTTCACTGCTCCGGCGGCAGGAACCGTTGTTGAGATCAATCGCGGTGCGAAGCGCGTATTCGAGTCGCTGGTGATCGAGACATCGGCGATTGAAGATGAACCGGCCGAGCAGTTTGGTGCTGTGGCCGAAACCGATATCGAGGGTCTCTCTGCCGACGACGTGCGTCAGAAGCTGATCGGGTCGGGTTTGTGGACCGCTTTTCGGCAGCGACCGTTCAGCATTGTGCCACCGGTTGACAGCAGCCCCGAGGCGGTGTTTGTCACCGCGATCGACACCAATCCGCTGGCTGCTGATCCGGACGTTGTCCTGGCCGGTCAACAGGCCGAATTCGTGCAGGGGCTTCGGGTCCTTTGCCAGTTGGGGGATGTTCCGGTTTACCTGGTGACTGCCGCGGGATCGGATGTTCCCGGGAGCAATGTGCCGGGTGTGATCCACGAGACATTTGCCGGGCCTCATCCGGCCGGCTTGCCCGGAACGCATATGCATTTCCTGTGGCCGGTCAACGAGGGACGAATTGCCTGGCACGTCGGTTACCAGGACGTGGTGTCGATAGGCCGGTTGTTCACTTCCGGCACACTGGACTGCGACCGAGTGGTCGCCCTGTGTGGGCCTTCGAGCAGTCGTCCGCGATTGGTGAAGACGCGATGGGGTTGTTCGCTGGACGAACTGATTGACGGGGAGACTGTTGGCGAAGCGGTGCGTGTCATTTCGGGTTCGGTGCTTGCCGGCCGTGCGGCGACCGAGACGACCGCCTATCTTGGGCGGTACCACAGTCAGATTTCCCTGTTGCCGGAGGCCGTTGACCGCGAGTGGCTCGGCTGGCAGAGACCGGGGCGTGACAAGTTTTCGGTGACGCGCGCCTTCCTGGGGTCGGCCCTGTTTGCTGTCGAACGGATGCTCGGTCGGCGTTCACCGCCGGAGCGATATCGTTTCAACACTTCACTCAACGGTGGCGACCGTTCGATGGTGCCGATCGGGACCTACGAGAGAGTGATGCCCCTGGACGTGATTCCCACGTATCTGCTGCGTGCCCTGGTGGTCGGAGACACCGACCAGGCCCGTTTGTTGGGGGCACTGGAACTCGATGAAGAGGACCTGGCCCTGTGCACTTACGTCTGCCCGGGCAAGTACGATTACGGGACACTGCTGAGACAGAACCTGGACGAGATACGACGCGAGGGCTGAAGCCCACATCATCATGAAAGCCGTTCGTCGCATACTTGATTCGCTGCACCCCCACTTCGACAAGGGGGGGAAGTGGGAACGTCTGTATCCGCTCTACGAGGGGATCGACAGCTTCCTGTTTTCTCCGGGCGAGGTCACCGGCGGGAAAACGCACCTTCGAGATTCCCTCGACACGAAACGGATGATGAGTACGGTGATCGTGGCGCTGTTGCCGTGCGTGGCGATGGCCCTCTGGAACACCGGATTCCAGGCCAATAGCGTACTGTCCGGTGATGCGACGCTTGCCGAGGCGGCTTCCCTGCAGTGGCGGGGAGCGGTGTTGCTGGGGGTGGGGCTGTCGTTCGACCCGAACTCGTTCCTGGCGAACCTGGTACACGGAGCGTTGTATTTTCTGCCGGTCTACCTGGTCTGCAATGTCGTGGGCGGAGGGTGGGAACTCGTGTTTTGCTGTGTCCGCCGACACGATCTCAATGAAGGGATGCTGGTCAGCGGGATGCTGTTGCCGTTGACGCTTCCGCCGTCGATCCCGTTGTGGCAGGTCGCCCTGGGGACGAGTTTTGGGGTGGTGATTGGAAAGGAGGTCTTCGGCGGTAGCGGGCGGAACTTCCTCAACCCGGCGCTGACGGCCCGGGCATTCCTGTATTTCAACAATGCGACGTCGATGGTGGGGGACCGGGTGTGGGTGGCCGTGGATGGTCACACGGCGGCGACTCCACTGGGAGAACTGGCCGCTGTCGATGCGTCTGTGGCCGTCTCGCAGGTTGGCGGATGGGACTGGTGGGACAGTTTCCTGGGCGTGACTTCCGGCTCGATGGGCGAGACATCCACATTGGCGTGTCTGTTTGGAGCGGTGGTGCTGATCGGCACCGGCATCGGATCGTGGCGGATCATGCTCTCGCTTTTCGTCTCCGCGTCGGCGTGGACGTTTGTGCTCAACCAGGTGGGCAGTGAGAGCAATCCGTTGTTTGCCCTTCCGGTTCACTGGCACTGGGTGGTTGGGGGCTTCGCTTTCGGGACCGTATTCATGGCGACCGATCCGGTGTCTGCTGCAATGACCAGGACGGGCCAGTGGTATTACGGAGCGTTGATCGGGTTGATGACGATCCTGGTCCGCGTGATCAATCCGGCCTACCCCGAGGGAATCATGCTGGCCATCCTGTTTGGCAACATCTTCGCTCCGCTGATCGATTATTTCGTGTTGCAATCCAATATCCGTCGCCGCCAGAAACGGGGAGGCGACGATGCCGCGTGAAACAACTCGTCACACCTTCGTGGTGTCGTTGGTGTTGTGCCTGGTCTGCTCGTTCCTGGTGTCGGGGGCGGCAGTGGCCCTGAGAGATCTCCAGGAGGAAAACCAGACGGCATCACGGCGGCGGAACATTCTTATGGCGGCATTCCCCCGGGAACTTCCCGACGAGGACTCGTTCGCCGAGTTCTACAACAGCCGAAGCGTTTCCGGAATCGCGGAGTATTTTCGGGATCATGTCGAGAGTTTCCGGGTGGATCTCCACGACGGCGAGATCGTGGAGACGACCGATGCGGACCGGGACTATGACCAGGTGAAAGCCGCCAGGGACCCGGGTCTCAAACCGAAGCTGGATCTCCGCCAGAATCCCCAACGGGATCTCGCCGGGATCAAGGCGAGGGAGGATGTCGGCTGGGTGCACGTGGTCAGGGACGATCAGGAGGGAGTCGGCGTCGAGACGATCGTGTTGCCAATTCGCGGTTACGGACTGTGGTCGACGTTGAAGGGGTTCGTGGCAATCGATGGCAAGGCGTTGGCCCGTGGTCCCGGAGAGGCGATCGTGAAAGGTTTGACCTATTACGAACATAAAGAGACACCGGGCCTGGGCGGCGAAGTGGACAACCCGGCCTGGAAGGCCAAGTGGCCGGGTCGACGCGTCTTTGACGCCGAGTGGAATGTGAAGTTGCAGGTGACCAAGAACCCCGTGGGCGACTTTGGTGTCGATGCTCTTACCGGGGCGACGATCACCTCGACGGGAGTGTCACGGATGTTGAAGTTCTGGCTGGGTAATGACGGTTACGGGAAGTACCTGAGGAAGCGTGTGTCAGGGGTTCTCAGCGCCGGCACGGCCGGTAGGGGAGGGGCCGGTGGCTGATCCGAAACCTCGTGATGTCCTGGTCGACCCGTTGTTTGACAATAATCCGATTGCGCTCCAGGTACTGGGGATCTGCAGCGCTTTGGCGGTGACGACGCAATTGAAGCCGACGTTGGTGATGTGTGCGGCCGTGATTTTCGTGGTCGCCTGTTCCAACGCCTCGGTGTCTTTGATCCGCAGCCAGATTCCCAGCCGGATTCGAATCATCGTGCAAATGACGATCATCGCCTCGCTGGTGATTGTCGTCGACCAGGTGATCCAGGCCTACGCTTTTTCGGTCAGCCAGCAGTTGTCGGTGTTCGTCGGACTGATCATCACCAACTGCATCGTGATGGGACGGGCCGAGGGCTTTGCGATGAAGAACGGGGTCGCTCTGAGTTTCATGGATGGGCTGGGCAACGGTTTGGGGTACAGCCTGATCCTGCTGTTGGTCGCGTTCGTCCGCGAGTTGTTCGGCAGCGGGAAGTTGTATGGGATCACCGTCCTGCCGTTGACCACCGAAGGCGGTTGGTACGAAGCCAACGGGCTGTTGTTGCTGCCCCCGAGTGCGTTCTTCCTGATTGGCCTGACAATCTGGGCCCTTCGGACATGGAAGCCCGAACAGGTGGAAGGGAGCTAGGCGAGAATGGGAGTCGAACACTATCTGAGCCTGCTGCTGAAGGCCGTGTTTATCGAGAACCTGGCACTGGCCTTTTTCCTGGGCATGTGCACGTTCCTGGCAATTTCCAAGGATGTCCGAACGGCCATCGGACTGGGGATCGCGGTGATTGTGATTCAGGGGATCACCGTGCCGGTCAACAACCTGATCTACAACCTGCTGTTGAAGCCGGGGGCGCTGGGATGGCTGGGGGTCGATCCGTCTGTGGATCTGACCTTTGTCGGTTTGATCAGCTACATCGGCGTGATCGCGGCGATGGTGCAGATCCTGGAGATGACCCTCGATCGATACTTTCCCACGCTTTACAACGAGCTGGGGATCTTCCTGCCGTTGATCACAGTCAATTGCGCCATCCTGGGCGGGACCCTGTTCATGGTTGAACGGGATTATCAGTTCTACGAGAGCGTGGTGTACGGCATCGGCTCGGGGATCGGGTGGGCGATGGCCATCATGGCGCTGGCGGGGATCCGCGAGAAGATGAAGTACAGCGATGTGCCTCCTGGTCTTCGAGGGTTGGGGATCACCTTCATCACGGTCGGACTGATGGCCATGGCCTTCATGGCCTTTGGAGGGATCCTGCTGTGACGGAGGTCTTTCTGGGAGTGGCGGTGTTCACCGGCGTGGTGCTGGCGCTGGTGGGAGTGATCCTGGCGGCGCGGGCCCGCCTGGAGCCCGGTGGCGAGGTGCAGATCTGTATCAATGATCAACAAACGCTGACCGTGTCGCCCGGTGGCAAACTGCTGAATGTCCTTGCCGACCACGGGGTCTTCGTCTCCTCGGCCTGTGGCGGCGGAGGAACATGTGCCCAGTGCAAGGTTCACGTGCACGAGGGCGGCGGCGACATACTGGCGACCGAGACGGGGCACATCAGCAAGCGAGAGGCGCGTGAGGGCATGCGGCTCAGTTGCCAGGTCGCCGTCAAACAGGACATGCAGGTTGACGTGCCGCCGGAGGTCTTTGAGACCAGCAAGTGGGAGTGTCGTGTCCGCTCGAACCACAACGTGGCGACGTTCATAAAGGAACTGGTGCTGGAATTGCCGGAAGGCGAGGAGGTGGGGTTCAAGCCGGGGGGATTCATCCAGATCGAAGTGCCTCCACACGAGTTGGTGTACAAGACGTTCGACATCGAGGAGGAGTATCACGAAGACTGGGACCGCTTCAGCCTGTGGGATATCACCTCGAAGGTCGACGAACCGGTCGTGCGAGCCTATTCGATGGCCAATTATCCGGGCGAAGAGGGCATCATCATGCTCAACGTCCGCGTCGCCTCCCCGCCCCCGCGATCTCCGGCAGGGACTCCGCCCGGCCAGGTGTCATCCTACATTTTTGATCGAAAGCCCGGCGACGCGGTGACCATCTCGGGCCCGTTCGGTGAGTTTTTCATCAAAGAGTCACAGAGCGAGATGATCTATATCGGAGGCGGTGCCGGCATGGCACCGTTGCGGAGCCACATCTATGAGCTCTTCAAGGAGCGACAGACCGACCGCAAGGTGTCCTTCTGGTACGGAGCTCGTAGCCTGCGAGAGATGTTTTACGTCGAGGAATTCGACGCGGTGGCGGCCGACAATGACAACTTCGCGTGGCACGTGGCGTTGTCCGACCCGTTGCCGGAGGACAACTGGGATGGTCACACCGGCTTCATCCACCAGGTGGTGCAGGACAACTACCTGAAGGATCACCCGGCTCCGGAGGATTGCGAGTACTACATCTGTGGACCTCCCTTGATGCTGCAGGCGGTGCTGGCAATGCTGGACGAGTTGGGGGTCGAGCCCGAGAACATCGCTTTCGACGATTTCGGAGGCTGATCCGCCTGGTGACCCGGACTCGCTCAAGCCGGGTTTCCGGGACTGTTCCACCGATGAGAGTCCGTATGGCCCGGTTGAGTTCGATGGCGTTGCCGCCTTTTGCGGCCATCGTCCTGGTTTGTTCTGCGAGCGCCCAGGGTGGTGCGGCTCCGTCTTCGGAGACACTCGGCGGTCGGACGATGGGTACCACGTGGACGGCCACATGGCACGGATCCCGTGGCAACACTGACGAGGTGCCCGCTTCGGTCGTGGCTGACGAGTTGCCGCGTCTGCTGGACCGAGTCGACCGGATGATGTCGACCTGGCGAGACGACTCGGAGATCAGTCGCTTCAATTCTGCGAGTTCGACCGACTGGTTCGCCGTGTCACATGACACGATGCGGGTGTTGCGGCGAGCACTGGAAATCGCCGCACAGAGCGGCGGGGCCTTCGACGTGACCGTTTCCCCACTGGTGGGCCTGTGGGGGTTTGGTGTGGATGGGCAGCGGCCGGCTCCAGATGAGCAACAGGTGGCCGCTGCGATCCGCCGAGTGGGGTGGCAAAAGTTGGAGGTGCGGACAGACCCGCCGTCGGTACGAAAAAGTGAGCCGGAAGTGACAGTCGATCTCTCTGCGATCGCCAAGGGTTATGCCGTTGACCTGTTGGGCATCTATCTGGATTCGATCGCGGTTGACGGATACCTGGTGGAGGTGGGCGGAGAAACCCGGGTCCAGGGGGCACGGGCCGACGGCAGTCCATGGAGGATTGGCATTGAACAGCCTCTGGCTGGTCAACGGCGTGTTCGACGGGTGCTGACGGTTTCCGGCGACACTCGGTCGATTGCGACTTCCGGCGATTACCGCAACAGGCGGAATGTCGGCGGGCGGGTACTTTCACATACCATCGACCCCCGAACCGGACATCCGGTGGAACACAGCTTGGCTGCAGTAACAGTGGTGGCTGAGGACTGCATGACAGCCGACGCGCTGGCGACGACACTGATGGTCCTGGGGCCGGTCGACGGCCTGGCCCACGCCCGGCGGCACGGCGTGGCCGCGTTGCTGTTGACGCGAACAGGCACGACGATCAATGAGCAGGCGACCGAGGAGTTTTCAGCCCTTTTCGGTGAGGTCGGTGGTGGCTGGTGGAACACCTGGGTCCCTGTCCTGGGTCTGGTCGTTTTGGCGGTGTGCGGGTTGTCGGCCGGTGTTCTGTTGAAAGGCCGAGGGCTGGTCGGCAGTTGTGGTGGGCTGGCCCTGATGTGTGATCGCCGCGAGGATCCGCACTGCGGGGCCTGCGGTGTCCGGGGAGAGGACGTCGCCGTTGCCAATGGCGATGAGCAGGACGTGGAACCGTCCCACAGCGGGCATGCCGAGTAGACACGAAGGAATGCCGTGACACGCGTGGATTTGGTCATCGCCGGCGGCGGAATCGTGGGCCTGGCGACGGCGTACCGATTTCAGGAGCGGTTCCCCGAGCGGCGGATCGTTGTCCTGGAAAAGGAGCGGGATGTCGCAGAGCACCAGACCGGGCACAATTCCGGCGTTCTGCACTCGGGGATTTACTACAAGCCGGGGTCGCTGAAGGCACAAAACTGCCGCGCCGGGAAACTGGCGATGGAGGCGTTCTGCGAAGAGCACGGGATCGCTTTTGATCGTTGCGGCAAGGTGATCGTGGCCGTTGACGAAAGTGAATTCCCGGCACTGGACCGTATTTTTGAACGCGGCCAGGCCAGCGGAGTGCAGTGCGAGATGATCGGAACGGAACGGCTGGGGGAACTCGAGCCCCACGCGGCGGGTGTGCGGGCGATTCATGTGCCCGAGGCGGGGATTGTCGATTACCGGGAGGTGTGTCGAAAACTGGCCGAGTTGATCAGTCAACGGGGCGCGGAGATTCGTTTTGGCCACCGGGTTCGTGGTCTCCGCCAGAGTGATCGGGAAGTGGTGGTGGAAACGACCGGGGGAGATGTGTCCGGCGAGTTGCTGGTCAACTGCGCGGGGCTGCATTGCGACCGTGTGACCCAAATGGGCGGAGTGCGGCCGGAAGCGAAGATCGTTCCGTTTCGTGGGGAGTACTACGAATTGACTCCGGAAGCGACTCACCTGTGCCGAAATCTGATCTATCCGACGCCCGACCCAAAGTTTCCGTTCCTGGGCGTTCACTTCACTCGAATGATTCACGGAGGTGTCGAGTGCGGTCCGAATGCGGTTCTCGCGTTTGCCCGCGAGGGGTATCGCAAGCGAGACATCAATCCGCGTGACCTTTTCGAATCGTTGACCTACGTGGGATTTCTGAGAATGGCATCCCGTCACTGGCGGACGGGGATGGGGGAAATGTGGCGGTCCTTCAGCAAACAGGCCTTTGTGAAGGCGTTGTCACGGTTGTTGCCGGCTATTCGGGCAGAACACCTGGAAGCCGCACCAGCCGGTGTTCGCGCCCAGGCGTTGTCGCCGGACGGAACGCTGGTTGACGACTTCCTTGTGCAGCCCAATGAGCGGATCGTCAACATTGGAAACGCCCCGTCGCCTGCCGCGACAGCGTCGCTGAACATCGGGAAACTCGTTGTGGACCGGCTGGTGGAACGAATCGGGTGAGTGAACTGGAGAAGACTGGGGTGGACGAAACGGGCGGAGTGGTGTTCGAGGCCGACCGGCTGGAGGAATTCGCCCGACGTGTGTTCGTGCAGTTTGGCGTCAGGGTGTCCGACGCGGAGGAGGCTGCGAGGATCCTGTCGTTGGCCGATCTTCGAGGGATTGACTCCCACGGCATCGCTCGGCTGCATGCTTATTCGCGGATGCTCGACAAGGGGCGTATCAACCCGGCGCCAGAAATGAGGATTGTCCGAGAAACCCCAGGAACGGCGACAGTCGACGGTGACAACGGCCTGGGGTTGATCGTGGGGCCATGGGCGAACCGGTTGGCCATGGAGAAAGCCGAGGCGGTCGGCACCGGCTGGGTGGCCGTTCGAGGCAGTAACCACTTTGGCATTGCCGGTTACTACGTGCTGGAGGCTCTCGAACGCGACCAGTTGGGCTGGGCGATGACCAACACGACTAAGATTGTCGCCCCCATGTGGGGTGCCGAGCGAATGCTGGGCACCAATCCCATCGCGATTGCGTTTCCAGGCTGTGAGGAGCCGCCGATTGTCATTGACATGGCCTCCCCGGCTGCAGCCTACGGAAAAATCGAAATGGCGATCAGGGAGGAAAAGCTGATTCCCGAGGGCTGGGCTATCGATCGCGACGGGGTACCAACGACCGACCCCAGCGAGATGGCCGATGGTGGGGCGATGTTGCCTTTGGGTTCAACACGGGAACGAGGGGGGCACAAGGGGTATTGCCTGGGTGCGATGATCGACATCCTCTCAGGAGTCCTCAGTGGAGCGAACTGGGGGCCATTCACGCCAGTGTTTACCACCGACTTTGAGGAGCCGCCACGTCGAGTGGGTATCGGGCTGGGGCACTTCTTCGGTGCGATGCGGATCGAGGCCTTCATCGATCCCGACGAATTCAAGCGACAGATCGACGATTGGATTCGCACCTTCCGGAAAACCAAGCCGGCGCCCGGCACCGATGGGCCAATTATCCCGGGTGATCCGGAACGCGAGGCGGAATTGATCCGGCGGGAGACAGGCATCCCGTTGGTTGCCGCCGTTGTCCAGGATCTACGGGAGGTGGCCGAGATCTCCGGCGTGCCGTTCGACTAGCGGATGATCCGGCAGCCGGGCAGTTGCCTGGCCAGCTTTTCGGCGCCGGCGGCTGTGATCGCGGTTCCCGAGATCGTGAGTTGTTTCAGGTTGGCGACGGCCCGAAACTTTGGCAGGTCCGCGTCGCTGATCTTCGTGCCCGTCAGGTCCAGGCCGCTGAGCGTCTTGTGCTCGGCCAGGTGCTGCAAGCCGTCCGCGGTGACCTTGGTGCCACCGAATCCCTCCTGGTACATCACCACGAGTGATTCGAGGCGCGGCAACTTGGCCAGGTGGACCAGCCCGGCATTGCCCAGGCCGGTGAGCCCGAGGTCGAGTGACCTGAGCTGCTTGAGTTTTGTGAGCGGGACGATCGCCTCGTCATTGATTCGCGTTGCCGAAAGGTTGAGGTGTTGGAGTTGTGACAGGGTGGCCAGTCGGGCCAGGCCGATCCCGGTGATCGATGTTTTCTCGAACCCGGTTTTCCGGAGGACCAGTCCCTGCAGCGACGTCAGGCGGGCCAGGTGGACGGTCGAGGCGTCGACAACCAATGGGCAGTTTTCAAGATTGAGCGCCTTCAGTTTGCGGAAAGCTGACAATCGGCCCACCGAATCGCCGGTGATGTCGGTGTCGGCCAGGTCGAGACATGCCAGGTCCGGAAGCACGGCCAATTTGTCGAGGGTACTGCCTTCAATGCGTGTTCCTGAAAGCCCAAGGGCTTTCAGGCGGGACAGGGTCGCCAGGGCAGCCAGGCCCTTGTCTGTGACCCGGGTTCCGGAAAGTGAGAGTTGAACCAGCGAAGGCAGGAGGCCGATAGCTGTGGTTGCTGTGTCGTTGATGCGGCGGCCCGAAAGTTCGAGGACTCGAAGTTTCTTCAGAGATGTCAATGCGGTAAGTCCTGGCGAACTGACCCGTGTGACCCCCATGTCGAGTTCACGCAGTTCAACCAAAGATCCAATGTCGTCGAGTGATTTGTCGTCGATGCGTGTTCCGTAAAGGTCCAGGACTTGCAGTTGGTTCTTCAGCGGCAGGAGGCCGGCGACTGCGGAACTGGTGATCCGGGTGTTTCGGAGACTGATACCCACAAGGTGTGTTTGACGTGCCAGCGAATCGAGAACAGCGGGCAAAATGCCCCCGTCTTTGGCGATGTGGTCGTCGGTCAACGTGACGAACGTTGCTGTGGAGGGCGCCTCGGAGGGCCGCAGCGGGACAAAGCGTGACAACTCTCTCCAACGGTTGGAGTGTTGGCGTTGAATGGACTGGGACAGCGAGCCAGGTTTCAGCGTGTCGGTGGTTTGTGACAGGCACTGAGCGGTGCTGGCCAGGAGTGCGAGCAGGACTGTGGCGAGGCGGGGCATCGGTGTGTACTCGTGTTGGCGCTGGTTGGCCCAGACAGCATCCTCGATGCCGGGGCACGCTGGCAAGTCCGCACATCCTGGAGGCTATCCGCTTACCTCCGGGTGCCGGTTGTGGTCATCGGATCTGCCCTCGTATACTGGCCCGGCTCAAAGATAATTTCCCTACAGGTGTGGTTGGAATGAAGCGTTTCGCTTGTGCCCTGATGCTGATGGTCGTGGTTTGCCCGGCAGCAGGAGACGCTGCCGATTGGCCGCAATGGCGCGGGCCAAACCGAAACGGTATCTCCGCCGACAGCGGGTTACTGCAACGTTGGCCGAAAGGCGGTCCGCGGTTGGTCCGCACGGTCAAGGGGCTGGGCAATGGGTACGCCAGCCAGGTGATCGCCGCTGGGCGAGTGATCACCATCGGCAAGGACGGCCAGGCGGTGTTTGCGAGATGTTTCTCTGAAAAGGATGGGGCCAGGTTGTGGTCGACGCGGATCGGCCAGAGCGGCCGCAAGGCGCTGTCAACACCCACGATTGACGGCGACCGGGTGTACGCGCTGGATCCGGACGGCAATCTGCACTGCCTGCAGGCCGAAGATGGGAAGGTCATCTGGAAGCGAAGTTTTGCCGGAGAATTTGGTGGCCGATTGCAGAACGGCAGGGGGTTTGCCGAGTCGCCGCTGGTTGACGGTGAATCGGTGGTCGGGACACCCGGCGGAGCCGAACACACGATGGTTCTGCTGGACAAGATGAGTGGAAAGGCTCGGTGGAGTTGTGCCGTCAAGCCGTTTGGGCCACGCGGGCGTGTCGGTGCCGGGTTTTCGTCTCCGGTGGCCCTGACAGTCGGTGGCGTGAGGATCTACATCCAGTTCATCGGACACGGCGTGATTGGTGTCCGCGCGTCGGATGGGAAGTTCCTGTGGGGATACAACAAGATCGCCATTCCCCAGGCGAATATTCCCACCCCCGTCATCGTCGGGAACCGGGTGTTCGCCTCCAATGGCTACAACTGCGGGTCGGCTTTGTTGACGCTGTCTGAGGACGGACGTGGCGGAGTCAAGATGGAAGAGGAATATCATTTGAGGGGCCGTGAGTTTCAGAATCACCACGGCGGATTCGTTCACGTGGATGGCCATGTCTATGGGGGCCATGGCAGCAACAACGGGTTGCCAACGTGCATCGAGTTGGATACCGGCGATGTGTTGTGGAAACGGCGTGGTCCCGGTTCGGGTTCCGCGGCAATGCTCTTTGCTGATGGAAATCTCTACATGAGATACTCCAACGGGGTGGTCGCCCTGGTGGACGCCTCTCCTGAAGGTTTTCGCCTGACCGGCACGTTGAGATTGCCCGGTGTCGGGAATGACAGTTGGTCGCATCCGGCGTTGGCCAACGGCCGGCTCTATCTTCGCGAAAATGATTCGCTGCACATCTACGATGTGCGAGCCGGAGAGTGACGGCGACCGGGAGGCTGACGTGACGGCACCCGAATCGAAGCGGTCGGGCTCGGTGTTGCGATGGGTGCTGTTGGTCGTCTTCAGCAGCCTCGTCGCAACTGGCGTCTGGGCCACAGGCGGAGGCCGTGTGGCGGCCTGGTTGATCGAGCGAGAGGAGGTGCTCGAGACGTGGGTCGCCCGGAACACGATGCTGGCCGGGCTGTTGGCGCTGGGTGTCTATGTCGTTGTGGCGGGATTGTCCGTTCCGGTGGCGACGCTTTTGTCACTGGCGCTCGGGCGGATGCTGGGCTTCTGGCCCGCCCTGGTTGTTGTCAGTTTCGGGTCAACGATTGGGGCGACGCTGGCCATGGTTGTGGCCCGGACGCTGTTGCGAGAATCCGTGGTGAAGCGACTGGGGGATATGGGCCAGGGTGTTCTCGCGAAATTTGAACGCAATGGCACGTTCTACCTGTACACGTTGCGAATGATGCCGCAGGTGCCCTTCGTGCTGGTCAACCTGGCCATGGGGCTTTCCTCGATCCGGGTTTGGTCATTCTTCTGGATCAGTCAGGTCGGGATGTTGCCGGCGACAGCTCTGTTTGTTTTCACCGGATCTGAACTGCCGTCCTTGAAGGCGGTAGCACGGGGGGATGCCGGCGAGATCCTGAGTTGGCCGTTGATGGCGTGTTTGTTTCTGTTGGGGGTCTTTCCGCTGGCGGTGCGGCTGTGCTGGCCTTCAAGTGTTGGCGAAGAAGCCGAGGTGGACGTTCAGGGAGAGGCGAGTTGACCGGATCATCTTGGTGCCGGTTGCCGATGTGATCTATAATGATTGAGTTGGTTAGTTGTTTTCGATGCGCCGTTTGGAACCCCAGGTTGACGACGCGATGAATCGCTTGAGACTGTTCTCCGCTCTGTTGCTGGCGGCCGTGGCTGCCGATGCCCGTGCTGCGGCTCCACAGTCGGTGCCGATCGATTTTGAGCGGGATATTCTTCCAATCTTCACTCGGTTTGGGTGCAACGCTGGCTCTTGCCACGGGAAGCAGGCTGGCCAGAACGGTTTCAAGCTGTCCCTGTTGGCCTTCGATGCCGATTTCGACTTCGACGCGTTGACCAAGGAGGCGCGGGGCCGGCGCGTGTTCGCTGCCGATCCTGGCCGCAGTCTCTTGTTGAGTAAGCCGACCGCTCAAAACCCGCACGGGGGAGGGAAGCGGATTGAACCCGACGGCCCCGAGTACCAGCGGCTGTTGGCCTGGATCCAGGCGGGAATGCCCCGCCGGACTCCCGATGCCGCACGGTTGCAGAAGATCACAGTCGAGCCCCAGCAGGAGATCCTGTCGCTGAGAGGGAGGCGACAGATCCAGGTCACCGCTCACTACAGTGACGGCACCCGTCGGGATGTCACGCGATACACCCAGTTTCAATCGAATGAATCCGCTATTGCCGGTGTGAACGAAAACGGCCTGGTCACCGCACAGGGGATCTTCGGCGAGGCGGCAATCATGGCCCGTTACATGGGGCAGATCGCCGTCTACCGGTCGACGATCCCTCTGCCCGGTGAGGTGGACCAGAAAACCTATGACCAACTGCCGCGGAACAACTTCATTGATGGGCTGGTCTGGAAGAAGCTTCAGCGGTTGCGAGTCACGCCGTCTGTCGGGTGCAGCGATGAGAAGTATCTCAGGCGTGTGTACATCGACATCATTGGCCGTCTTCCGAATCCGAAAGAGGCACAGGCGTTTCTGGATGACTCGCGTCCCGATAGCCGAAAAAGGCTGGTCAACGCGCTGCTGGAACATGACGAGTACGCCGAGCACTGGGCCAACAAGTGGGCGGACTTGCTGCGGCCCAACCCCTACCGGGTGGGTATCAAGGCCGTTCTCAACTACGACGCGTGGGTTCGTCGAGCGTTTCGACAGAACATGCCGTACGACCAATTCGTTCGCGAGTTGGTGGCGGCCCGCGGCAGCACCTACCGCAATGGGGCGGTGACGCTGTTCCGCGACAGGCGGAACCCGGCCGAGCGGACGACGATCGTGACACAGTTGTTCCTGGGCATCCGGTTGGAATGTGCCCGGTGCCACCATCATCCGTTTGAGATCTGGGCGCAGGAGGACTTCTACAGTTTCGCCGCATATTTCTCTCGAGTCGGAAACAAGGGCACCGGATTGTCTCCACCGATTTCCGGCTCCGAAGAGGTGTTCTACAGCACTCCCGGCGCGAGCACGCTGACACATCCTCGCACCGGTGCGACCCTTCCTCCGAAACCGCTTTTCGGTTCGGCACCGGCCCTGGATGGTGAGACCGATCCGCGTGAGTCTCTGGCCACATGGATCACATCGAAACAGAATCCGTTTTTTGCCAAGGTGATGGTCAACCGGGTCTGGGCCGATCTGATGGGTCGGGGGCTGGTGGAACCTGTCGATGACTTGCGGGCCACCAACCCTCCGACCAACCCGCAACTCCTTGACGCGCTGGCGAAAGATTTCCAGGCGGCCGATTTCGATATCAAATCGCTTGTGCGGCGAATCACCGCCTCGCACGTCTACGCTCTCAGTTCGATACCTGGTCCTCGTAACGTACAGGACACACATCACTACTCTCGCCACTACCGGCAACGGCTTCGCGCGGAGGTGATGCTGGACGCGATCTGCGAGATCACAGGTATCCCCGAATCCTACTCGGGGATGCCGCCCGAATCGCGGGCCAAGGAGTTGTGGACGACGCGGATTGGCTCGTTGTTCCTCGACGCGTTCGGTCGGCCCGATCCGAACCAGGACCCGCCCTGTGAGCGAACGCCTGACACGACGGTCGTGCAGTCGTTGCATCTGATGAACTCGGCAAACCTCTACAAGAAGGTGACCGACGACAAGGGGCGGGCGGCTCAATTGGCCGGCAGCAAACGAACCGCTGAAGAGATTGTCCAACAGTTGTATCTCGCGATATACTCGAGGACGCCGGATAGTGAAGAGCGAGTGATTGCTCGGGGGCTGTTCCAGAAAAAGGGGATCACTCGCCGGCAGGCGGCCGAAGACTTAATGTGGGCGTTGATCAACACACCGGAATTCGTGTTCAAGGATTGAACCGATTCGCTCCCGTAACGGGGCAAATAAGAGGATAAAACGATGAGCCGAACGACCAACGTGACCTCGCCATACTGCGACGGGCTGACTCGCAGAAATTGTCTGCAGCTTGGGCTGGGAGCTCTGACCGGAGCCGGGCTGACCCAGATGCTGCAACTGCGGGCCGAGTCGGGATCGGCTGATGCCCGCAAGCGGAGCTGCATTCTGGTGTGGCTCGACGGTGGGCCGACGCACTACGAGACGTTCGATCCGAAACCCAACGCTCCCAAAGAGGTGCGAGGAGAATTCAATCCGATCTCGACCGCGATTCCGGGTGTTCAGTTCTCCGAAAAACTGGTCCGATTGGCCAAGGCGGCTGGCGACTTCTCCGTTATCCGTTCGATTCGGCACAACCAGGGGAACCACGGTGCCGG